>NZ_CP107716.1:3604910-3930456 GCF_025854335.1 Pelagibacterium flavum | reverse complement strand
TGCTGTTGCCTCTTATAGCTATGACGTCCCGCCCATCCCCGGCGGCACCCCTGTTTTCCCCAATTCGCCCCGTTGACCGAGACAATAAATTTACGCCCCCGCGCAAGCATTTCCTGCGCAGTACCCTACCGCTACAAATTGAAATCGGCGCAGCAGCGCCTAAGGAAAGACGAAATCCGTCTTTGTCAGTCTAGAAGTGAACCAGGAACTTTGGATGCACGGCCATTACACCATGACGGCTCGCTACAAGCCGAAAATGATCTGAACCGTTCATCGCTGTCCCCTTGGTTTACCCGTGTGAAGGAGGCGCTAGACTTGTCTTTCGCCAGCCTCTTTCTGATCCAACGAGCCCATTTTAGACAGTCAAATTTTTGCGCACAACCGCAGATTTGGCCAAAAATCCGCTTGACTCGCTGCCCGTGTCGCTCGCCGCAAAGGGCGGGCCGGGCGCGCAAATTTTAAGGGTATGGGACTCCTTGCAGATTCCCGTTGGGGCCGTTTTGAGTCTCATCGGATTATTTTTTCCGACCCCGGTCACCAGGACCGTCACATTGCAGGTTTGTGACCCTGGCGTGTCGGAAATGTCACGCAAAATCGGCGCGCCTTCAAAAAAGACAAAGGCCCCCAACCGGGGGCCTTGGAAACTTGTTCTCAAACCCGAAACACGATCGGGTCGATAGGTATTGGGAGGGCTTTAGGCGCCCAGTGCCTTGACGCGCTTGGCGAGGCGCGAAACCTTGCGGTCGGCCATGTTCTTGTGGAACACGCCCTTGCCGGCAGCGCGCTGCAGTTCGGGTTCGGCGGCGCGCAGCGCGGCTGCGGCAGCTGCCTGGTCGCCCGAAGCAATCGCTTCTTCAACCTTGCGCAGATAGGTGCGAACGCGGCTGCGGCGCGCCGTGTTCTTGGCGGTCCGGGCTTCGATCTTGCGGGCGGCCTTCTTGGCCGAAGTGGTATTTGCCATTTTTTTAAATTCCTCGTGGCGGATATGCCTTGCGTGCTTGAACCCCTGGGGCAAGCACAACCGGAACGGGCGCCCCTTGCGGCGCGCCCAGCGAAGGCTGCTCTATAGAGAGCGGGGATTTGAGAGTCAAACGCTTTAGCGCTGGCACGCCGGGCAAAAAAATGTGCTGCGCCCCGCTTGAACGATTCTTTCTGTCGTTCCGCCGCATCCCGGCCTCGGGCAGGGATCATCCTCATGGCCATACACCGCAAAGGAGTGCTGGAAATAGCCCGGTTGGCCGTCCGCCTTTGCAAAATCCTTGAGCGTCGAGCCCCCCGCCGCGATCGCCGCCGCCAGCACCTGCCGGATTGCCGCCACGAGCTTTTCGATCTCGCCGCCATTGAGTGTGCCGCCGGCCCGTCGCGGATCGATTCCGCTCAGATACAGTGCCTCGCACACATAGATATTGCCCAGCCCGGCGATCACCCGCTGGTCGAGCAGCACCGTCTTGATCGGCCCCTTCTTGTTTTTCAGCCTTTGCGCCAGATAGGGCGCGCTCAGATCGTTCCCCAAGGGTTCAGGACCCAGAGAATCGGTGAACGGGTTGGCCGCCCCGGGCGCAAACAGGTCCATGAACCCGAACCGGCGCGGATCGCTATAGGATAGAGTAACGCGCCCGCGCGAAGGATGGGTGAGGCTCGCCACCACATGAACATGCTTGCCGGTGCCATCGCCCTTGTTGAGACGGCTCGCCTCGTCGAGCGGCCGGTCGGCGACGAGAAACGCCCCGGTCATCCCCAGATGAGAGAGCCACGCTCCGCCATCCGAGAGCGTCGCGATCAGATATTTGGCCCGCCGCCCAAGATGGGTGATCGTCTGTCCTTCGAGCCGGGAAACGAACCCCTCGGGAAACGGAAACCGCAGGTCGGGACGGTTGAGCGTGACGCTCTCGATCCGCGCGCCCTCGATGAAGGGGGCCAGTCCGCGCCGCACGGTTTCAACTTCGGGCAATTCGGGCATGAATTTCACTCAAGTTCATACATTTTGCCGCCAGTGTTTGCGACGATTTCGCCAAAGCTCTACACCTTGCGTTATCGATCGGCCAAGCCCATAACCGGGCTGTCAGCCAAGCAGAGAGGCGCGAGATGACCGACAACGCTCAAACCACCCATTTCGGAACGCGCACCGTCCCGCTGGGCGAAAAGCAGGGCCTGGTCAACGATGTCTTCCATAAGGTGGCCTCGCGCTACGATCTGATGAACGATCTGATGAGCGGTGGAATCCATAGAGTTTGGAAGGACCTGATGGTCGCCCGCCTCGCCCCGCCCCGCTCCGGGTCGCGCGATTACAGAGTGCTCGACATGGCCGGCGGCACCGGCGACGTCGCCATGCGCATCCTCAATGCCAGCCATGGTTATGCCAGGGTCACGGTCTCCGACATCAATGCCGACATGCTCGCCGTCGGCGCCGAACGCGCCAAGTCCTGGCGCTATCCGGCCAATGTCGATTTCGTTGAGGCCAATGCCGAAGAATTGCCGTTTGAAAACAACAGTTTCGATGCCTACACCATCGCCTTCGGCATCCGCAACGTACCCCGCATCGACAAGGCGTTGAGCGAAGCGCACAGGGTTCTCAAACGCGGCGGCCGCATTCTGGTGCTCGAATTTTCCAAAGTCGATGTGCCGGTACTCGACAAGATCTACGATCTCTTTTCCGATCACCTCATTCCGCCCATGGGCAAGATGGTGACCGGCGATGCCCAGCCCTATCAGTACCTCGTTGAATCCATTCGCAACTTCCCCGATCCGACCACATTCTCGACCATGATCGAAACCGCCGGCTTCAAGCGCGTTACCCACACCGCGCTTTCCGGCAATATCGCCGCTCTTCACGGGGGCTGGAAACTCTGACCATGGGGCTTGGGACCTATCTAAGGCTCGCACGGGCCGGCTTTGTTCTGGCCCGCGAGGGCGCGCTCTCGCTCGCCGAGGGCCACCCCATTCCGCCGTCCGCCAAGCTGCTGGTCGGCATTGGCCGACTGATCGAAAAGCGCGATGTGCGCAAGACCGGTCGCGTCACGCGGCTGGCCAACGCCCTGACCCGGCTCGGCCCGGTCTATGTCAAGCTTGGCCAGGTTCTCGCCACCCGGCGCGACATCGTCGGGTTTGAAATCGCTTCCGATCTCGCCGCTCTACAGGACGCGCTGCCCCCGTTCGATGAAAAGCTCGTCCCCGGCCTCCTCGCCGAAGCGCTGGGCGAAAAGGCCGCAGCGCTCAAGGACATTTCCCCGCCCCTCGCCGCCGCCTCGATCGCCCAGGTCCACAAGGCCCGGCTCCAAACGCCGCAGGGCGAGCGCTTCGTCGCCGTCAAGCTCCTGCGCCCCAAAATCCGCGAGCGTTTTGCCCGCGATCTCGATGGGCTTTATGCCCTGGCCGGGGTTGCCGAGCGGTTCATGCCCGCCACGCGGCGCTTCAATGGCAAGAAGGTCGTCGATGCGCTGGCTCGCTCGGCCATGCTCGAGATGGATCTGCGCATGGAAGCGGCCGCCATGTCCGAGCTTGCCGACAATCTGGGCGATGACGGCGATTTTCGGGTCCCCGATGTATTCTGGGAACAGACCGGGCGCTCGGTCCTCACCACCGGCTGGATCGACGCCATCCCCATCCGCGAGGTCGAAAAGATCGAAGCGGCGGGCATGGACCGCAAAAAGCTTGCCGCGGGCCTGATCCAGAGCTTTTTGCGCCAGGCCATCCGCGACGGATTTTTTCACGCCGACATGCACCCGGGCAATCTGTTTGCCGACCCGAAAACCGGCGGCATCGTCGCCGTCGATTTCGGCATCATGGGTCGGATCGGCAAGCGTGAGCAGCGCTTCCTTGCCGAAATCCTCTATGGCTTCATCACCCGCGATTATTACCGCGTGGCCGAACTGCACCTCGATATCGGCTATGTGCCGCAAACCCACACCATCGACGATTTCGCCCAGGCCATCCGGGCCATCGGCGAACCGCTGGTCGGGCGCGGCGCCGATGAGATTTCCATGGCGCGGGTTCTGGCCCAGCTGATCGAGGTGACCGAGCTGTTCGACATGACCGCCCGGCCCGAACTGGTTCTGCTGCAAAAAAACATGGTGCTGGCCGAAGGCACCGCCCGCCTGCTCGATCCGCAATTCAACATGTGGACCGCCGCCGAACCGGTGGTTGGCGAATGGGTGCGCCGCGCGGTCGGGCCGCAGGGCAAGCTCGAAATCGCCAAAGAGGCCATCGACGAGGCGCTCGACCTGGCCAGGCGGCTCCCTGATCTGGGCCGCCGCGCCGAGCGCGTTCTGACCCGGCTCGAAGCCGACCAGATGCGTCAGGACAAAACGGACCCGTTGATCGAAACCCTCAAATGGGGGAGCCTTGCAACAATCGTTCTGGCGATCATCAGTCTGATCGCCCATCTGGGAGGCGCGCTGTGAGTGTTGCCGGCAAGCACATCCTCTTGATCATTTCGGGCGGCATAGCCGCCTACAAGGCCATCACGCTGATCCGTCTGATCCAGAAAGCGGGCGGAACGGTGCAGGTGATTTTGACACAAGGGGCAAAACAGTTTGTTTCTCCCCTGACCATTTCAACGCTGTGCGGCCGCCCGGCCCTGTCCGACCTTTTCGATCTGACCCGCGAGGCCGAGATCGGCCATATAGAGCTTTCCCGCTCGGCCGATCTGGTCGTTGTCGCGCCGGCTACTGCCAACATCCTGGCGCGCATGGCCAACGGGCTGGCCGACGATCTGGCCACCACCTGCCTTCTGGCCACCATCACTCCGGTGCTCGCCGCTCCGGCCATGAATGTGCGCATGTGGGAAGCGCCCTCAACCCGGCGCAACATCGAAACGCTGCGCCGCGATGGCATAGCCTTTGTCGGCCCCGAAGAGGGTGATATGGCCTGCGGCGAATTCGGCGCGGGCCGCATGGCCGAACCCGAAGATATTCTCGCCGCCATCACCGATCACTTCTCCCATGGACCCGGACCGCGACCTCTGGAGGGCAAGACGGTCATCGTCACCTCCGGGCCCACCCGCGAGCCGATCGATCCGGTGCGCTACATCTCCAACGCGTCCTCGGGCCGCCAGGGCACCGCCATTGCCGAAGCGCTCGCGTCACAGGGTGCTATCGTCAAATTCGTCACTGGCCCGGCCGAATATTCAAAGCCCAAAGGCTGCGAAATCATCCCGGTTGAAACCGCCGTCGAAATGGAAGCGGCAGTCACCGCCGCGCTGCCCGCCGATGCGGCGATCTTTACCGCAGCCGTTGCCGACTGGCGCGTTGCCGAGCCCGCCGACGCCAAGCTGAAAAAGGATGGGTCGGGTGCTGCGCCTGAACTCGATTTTGTCGCCAACCCCGATATCCTCGCTTCGGTCTCCCACCTCCCTGCGGGCGAACGCCCCAATCTGGTCATTGGCTTTGCCGCCGAAACGGGAAACCTTGAAACCCACGCCCGAAACAAACTGGCGCGCAAGGGCTGCGATTGGCTTCTCGCCAATGATGTAAGCCCGGGAACCGGCGTTTTCGGCGGCGCCGACACCCGCATTCTGTTTCTCGATGGCACCGGCACCGATGATTGGGGTCCGCAATCGAAAGCCGCCGTGGCCGAGAAACTTGCGGACCGGATCGCGAAACATTTTGCCGGCGGCAACTGAGCCCGGAGTGCTTCCAGAATAAATGGACACCACTTATTCGGTTCGGAAGCGCGACAAACCGAAGAGCAAGAGAATTTTTGCGATTCGAAGAAGCGCAGAAATGCTCTGGCGTCTTGCAAAATCTGCTTGTTTCCGACCACAGTGCGCCAAACTGTTGAGGAAGGGATACCCGATGACCATGACCACGATGACCCGTCTGGCCGGCGCCAGCGGCCTGGCCCTGCTGCTTACCGCATGCATGGACGTTTCGATGACTGTCGACGTGCAAAGCGAAACCGAGGCCGAGGCCACCATGGTCACCTCCATGGCCGCCGACATGGTCGAGATGATGAATGCCCAGGCCGAGGGTGGTGACGACGAATTCTGCGCCGAAGGCGAACTGATCGAAAATGGTGACATGATCGATTGCATCGTCGTTGAATCGGGTCCCTTTGACGAGCTCGAGTTCGATGCTGAAGAAGGAGAAGGCCCGGTGATCGAAGCCATTGGCGGCGGTCAGGTGCGCGTCACCTTCCCCACCGGCGATCTCGCCGCCTCGCTTGATGAAAGCATGGGCGAGGAACAGGACCCCCAGATGCAGGCGATGATCAGCTCGATGTTTGAGGGCCACGCCATCACCCTTGCGGTCGCCGGCGGCACCATCGTGGACACCAACATGGAAATTTCGGCCGATGGCATGTCGGCAAGCTATGAAATTCCCTTTGTCGATCTGTTCGCCGCGACCCTCGATATGCCCGAGGAAATCTACGCGGTCGTCCAGAAATAGGCCATGACAGTCAGGTTCAAATGGCTTGAGCATGGGCGGGGCCTGCCCCTGCCCATGCGCCAGAGCACGGCGGCATCGGGCTATGATCTTGCAGCCGCGGTGGCCCAGGACGAGACCCTTGTCATTGCCCCCGGCGCCTTTGCGCTGGTGCCCTGCGGTTTCGCGCTGGCCCTGCCGGTCGGTTACGAGGCCCAGATCCGGCCGCGCTCTGGTCTTGCCGCCCGGCTCGGTGTTACCGTGCTCAATGCGCCCGGTACGGTCGACGCCGATTACCGCGGGGAGGTCAAGGCCATCCTCGTCAATCATGGCCCTGATCCGTTCGATATACGGCGTGGCGACAGGATCGCCCAGATGGTGATTGCCGCCGTGCCCGATATCGCGCTTTTGGAAGTGGACGAACTCGAGGAGACCGAACGTGGCACTGGTGGATTTGGCTCGACGGGGACCTAGAGCGTTTCCAGAAAAAGCATGTCCTCGACCCCGATCGGGGATGCGAACCGCTTTTTCGGTTCGGAAGCGCGACCACCTTAAATGGCTTGGCCTTGCCCTCGCTTTCGCAGCGGCCGTACCCGCTTTCGCTGGTGACAGCGCCCAGTTCGATGCCATCGGCTATTCCCAAGACGGGCGATACTTCGCCTTCGAGCAGTTCGGCATTCAGGATGGCTCGGGCTTTGCTTATGCGGAAATTTTCCTGATCGATCTTTCCATCGACAGTTTCGTGGGCGGCGCGCCGTTCGATGTCCGTATCGATACCGAAATGGCCCCGGTCGCCGACGCCCGCGCCCAGGCGCATGCGGAGGCGGCAAAGGCCCTTGCCGAACTCGGCATCTCCCGTCCCGCTGTTCCCCTGGCCCTGCGCGGCGACGGCGAGTTGGGCGATGATGGGCTGTCGATTTCTTACGGCATTCCCAGCTATGGCCTTGCCGAAATCTCGGGCGAATACACGCTGAACCTCGAAATCTTCAAGGCGCCATCATCCCAGGATTGCGAATTCTTCGAAGGCACCCCGATGGGCGTCGCGGTGATGCGGCAGGCCGACGGCATCACCCAAGAGATTTATCGCGACACAAGCGTGCCCGCTTCACGCCACTGCGTCATCACCTATAAATTCTACGGAATCTTCAACCCGTTCGACTCCTGGGACAATGCATCTTCCGTTGCCGTGCTTTCCGTCTGGTCGCACGGGTTCGAAGGGCCTGACCGGCGCTTCATCGCGTTGCCGGTTGGGGATGTTCAATAAGGTGGTTTTAACGCCCGCTCAGTCGGCCCGCTACGCCCGCCATATCGTGCTCAAGGATATGGGCGGCGCCGGTCAGCAAAGGCTCAGCGCGGCCAATGTGGTGATTGTCGGTGCCGGCGGGTTGGGCGTGCCGGTGATCGCCTATCTTGCCGGAGCCGGGATCGGAAAGCTCACCATCATCGACCCCGATAGCGTGTCGCTCTCCAATCTTTCCCGGCAGGTGATCTATTCGGACGCCGATCTGGACACGCCCAAAGCTCAGGCGGCCGCACGGTTCGCCGCACGACTCAATCCCGAGATCGCGCCGTCGGCCCAGGTTGAGAGCCTCACGCCGGACAATGCAAAAGATCTTCTGGCTGGCGCCGATCTGGTTGTGGAAGGCACTGACAGCTTCGCCGCCAAGCGCGCGGTGGCCGCGGTCTGCGCGGATCTGAAGATCCCCCTCGTCACCGGCGCTCTTGGCCCCTTCGACGGCTCGATCACTGTCCTGGCGCCGTTCCTCAAGCGCGAAGACGGCACCCATTGGCCAGATTTCGCTTCCCTCTATCCGGTCGATCCCACCCCCGAGGACAGCCCGCCCTGCGAGCTTGTCGGTGTTCTCAACGTTCTCCCCGGAATCGTGGGCACCATGATGGCCAACGAGGCCATCAAATACCTCGCCGGTTTCGGCGAACCGCTTCTGGGAAAGCTTCTGATCTACTCCGCCCGCACCGGCGAGAGCCGGATCATGAGTTACAGATAGCGGGCTGCCGCTTTACCATCGCGCGATTGCCACCGCGGACGAGCGCAGCGAGGACCTCGGCGACCGTTCGCCGCCCCGCCGGAGGGCCAGCGAATGTCATAGGGCGGTTTTGGCCCGTCATGACTTTCGCGGTGCGGCCCGTGAGGCAGAAATCAGGCCTCGGGATGCTTGAACACCAGCGTTGCGTTGGTTCCGCCAAACCCGAAACTGTTAGACAGCACGACGCCCAGATCCACATTGTCGCGACGCTGGCGCAGGATCGGCATGTCGGCAAAATCGGGATCGAGGGTTTCGATATTGGCGCTCTCGCAGATAAAGCGGTTCTGCATCATCAGAAGCGAATAGATGCATTCCTGCACGCCCGTCGCGCCCAGCGAATGCCCGGTCAGCGACTTGGTGGCCGACAGCGGCGGGCACTTGTCCTCATTGCCGAACACTTCGCGCAGCGCCTCGATTTCCTTGCGGTCACCCACCGGGGTCGAAGTGGCGTGCGGGTTGATATAGTCGATGGGCGCCTTGACCGTTTCAAGCGCCAACCGCATGCAGCGCACCGCGCCCTCGCCCGAAGGGGCCACCATGTCGTAGCCGTCCGAGGTCGCGCCATAGCCGATCAGTTCGGCAATGATATTGGCGCCGCGCGCCTTGGCGTGTTCGTATTCCTCGAGCACCAGAACCCCGGCGCCCCCTGCAATCACGAACCCGTCGCGATTTGCGTCATAGGCGCGCGATGCCTTTTCGGGCGTATCGTTGAAATCCGAGCTCATGGCGCCCATGGCGTCGAACAGGTTCGACATGGACCAGTCGAGATCCTCGTGGCCGCCGGCAAAAACGATATCCTGCTTGCCCAGCTGGATCTGTTCGTACGCGTTCCCGATGCAGTGTTTCGACGTCGCGCAGGCCGAAGAGATCGAATAATTGACCCCAAGAATGCCATAGGCGGTGGCCAGCGTTGCCGAAGCGGTCGAACTCATCGCCTTGGGCACGGCGAGCGGGCCGATGCGCTTGGGGCTCTTTTTTTCGCGGGTGATGTCGGCAGCTTCAACCACTGCGCGTGTCGAAGGCCCGCCCGATCCCATAACAATACCCGTGCGCGGGTTCTTGACGTCTTTTTCCTCGAGCCCGGCCATTTCGATGGCCTGCTGCATGGCGATATAGTTCCAGGCGGCACCCTTGGCCATAAAGCGCGTGGTGCGCCGGTCGAGCACTTCAAACGGGTCGAGCGTGGGCGCGCCATGCACCTGGCAGCGAAAGCCCAGATCGACATAATCGGACGCCCGGGAAATCCCCGGACGCGCGTTTTTAAGGCTGTCGAGCACCTCGTCGAGAGTGTTTCCGATCGAGGAGACGATCCCCATGCCGGTGACCACAACGCGCTTCATTTATGCCCCTTGGTCTTTCTTGTCAGACGTAAAGTTCGGCCCAAAACTTACAGGGCGCCCATGTCCGTAAAAAGGCCGACCCGCAAATCCTTGGCCTCATATATGGTTTTTCCGTCGGCTTTCACATAGCCGTCGGCAATTCCCAGCGTCAGTCTCGAGCGCATGACGCGCTTGATGTCGATACCATATTCAACCAGTTTCACGTCATTTGTAACCTGGCCGGTGAATTTGATCTCTCCCGCCAACGCGCGACCGCGCCCGGGCGATCCGCCCCAGCCGAGAAAAAATCCGGTCATCTGCCACAGCGCATCGAGCCCCAGGCAACCGGGCATCACGGGGTCGCCGTGGAAATGGCAGGCAAAGAACCAAAGATCGGGCGTGACGTCGAGTTCGGCGCGCACCTGTCCCTTGCCATGGGGGCCGCCATCATCATCGATCCGCGTGATGCGGTCGAACATGAGCATGGGCGGGAGCGGCAATTGCGCATTCCCCGGTCCAAAAAGCTCACCGCGCCCACAGGCCAGCAACTGGTCGTAATCGTAAGAATGGGCGCGCTCTGCCATGGACTCCCCGCAAATCTGGAAAAAACTGTGTAGAGGGCAATCGCTAGGAGGGTCAATAGACCATTTGCCCGAGGCAGGGGTTTACGCCATTTGCGCTTTCTTCTGGCGCCGCCGGATCACCGAGGAGGCGATGCCCATGCCCTCGCGGTATTTGGCCACGGTGCGTCGCGCCACGTCGATTCCCTGCTCGTTCTTGAGCATTTCGGCAATCGTATCGTCCGAAAGGATCGCCTCGGGCCGTTCCGCTTCGATCAACTGGCGAATGCGGTGGCGCACGGCCTCAGCCGAATGGTCGTCGCCGCCCGAAGAGGAATTGAGCGCGGTGGTGAAGAAATATTTCATCTCGAACAGCCCGCGCGGCGTGGCGATGTACTTGTTCGCCGTCACGCGCGACACTGTCGATTCGTGCATCTCGATCTCGCTCGCCACGGCCTTGAGCGTCATGGGCCGCAGATGGGAAATCCCGTGCCGCAGAAATCCGTCCTGCTGCTTGGCGATCTCGGTCGCCACTTTCAGAATCGTCTGGGCGCGCTGGTCGAGGCTCTTGGTCAGCCAGTTCGCCGTATTGAGGCAATCGACAAGAAAGGTCTTTTCCTCCGCATCGCGGGTCTTTTTCGAAATCGAGGCATAATAAACCCGGTTGACCAGAACCCGGGGCAGAACCTCGGAATTGAGCTCGACCTGCCAACCCCCGTCATTGCCGCGTCTGACAAACACATCGGGCACCACCGATTGCACCGGGGAAAAATCGAAGGCTCGGCCCGGCCGCGGGTCGAGTTCGCGCAATTCGGCCAGCATGTCGAGGATGTCCTCGCGGTCCGCGCCGATCTTTTTGCCCAGAAGCGCCAGATCGTGGCTGGCCACCAGGTCGAGATGGGCGAGCAGCCCGGCCATCATGGGGTCCAGCCTGTCCTTGTCGGCCAATTGGATCGCAAGACATTCGGCAAGCGAGCGGGCGAAAACCCCAAGCGGCTCGCACCCCTGCACCTTGCTCAGTACCGCTTCGACGGTCGCCGCTTCTGCCCCCAGCTGCTCGGCGATCTGGCCGATCTCGGCCATCAGATAGCCGCGCTCGTCGAGATTATCGACAAGGCTGCGCGCGATCAGCCGCTCCGCGGGGTCCTTGAGGATCAGATTGACCTGTTCGGCCAGATGGTCGGCAAGCGAGATCTGGGCGGAAACATACTGATCGATATCGGGCGCCTCGCCCCCCAGCGCGCCGCCCTTGCCCTCGGGCCACGAGCTCGATTGGCTCAGCGAATCCTGCCCCGATTGTTCGGGAAAGACGTTGGACACGTCGGTATCGAGGCTGTCGGCAATCGTCATTGCGCTGCCCAGATGGTCGGAATGGTCGACCACGTCGCGATAGGGGTCGATTTCCTCGGCCCGCTCGCGCTCCATGGGCGTATCGCCATCGGGCGCGTCGGTGCTTTCGAGCAGGGGATTGCGCATCAGTTCGGCATCGACAAATGCGCTGAGCTCGAGATGGCTCAGCTGCAAAAGCCGGATCGACGCCATCAATTGCGGCGTCAGTGTCAAGGACTGGGTTTGCCGGACATCCAGCCGTGGCGAAAGCGCCATGCCTAATCAGCTCCCACTCTGTTCCCCCAAATCGAAGCGTCCCAGGCCAGAGCGTGTCCAGAACAAGTGGAAACGGTTGTTCGATTCGGACACGCGACAACCGAGGACGTCGACGGGGCGAACCTAGCGGCTTTGTGACAGCCCTTCAAGACATGCCATACAATTTCCGTGCCAAGTTTCGGTGCCAGCTGTTCGTGCGGCCTAAAGTTTGAAGCTCTCGCCCAGATAAACCCGTCTTGCGTCGGGGTCGGCCATGATGGTTTCCGGCCGCCCCTGGATCATCACCTTGCCTCCGTGGATCAGATAGGCCCGGTCCACCAGCCCGAAGGTTTCGCGAACCTGATGGTCGGTGATCAGCACCCCGATGCCGCGCTGGGTCAGCTGGCGCACCAGCCCCTGGATATCGGCCACGGCGATCGGATCGACCCCGGCAAACGGCTCGTCGAGCAGCATGAATTTGGGGTCCGCCGCCAGCGCACGGGCAATTTCCACCCGCCGCCGCTCGCCGCCCGACAGCGCCAGGGCGTCCGCATCGCGCAAATGGGAGACAGAGAACTCGTCGAGCAATTCGTCGAGCCGCGCGTTGCGCTCTTTCTTGTTCTTGATGTGCCCCTCGAGCACGGCCAGCACGTTGTCCTTGACCGAGAGGCCGCGAAAGATCGAGGCCTCTTGCGGCAGGTAGCCGATGCCCAGCCGTCCGCGCTGATAAAGCGGCAGATGGGTAATGGGCAGCCCATCGAGCAGCACTTCCCCGCCATCGGGCCGCACCAGCCCCATGATCATGGTGAAAACCGTGGTCTTGCCCGCCCCGTTCGGCCCGAGCAGGCCCACCGCCTCGCCGCGCCGCACCGCGATCGAAACGTCGCGCACAACCGCGCGCTTTCCAAAACTCTTGGCAAGACCGTGGGCGACGAGCCAGCCGGTCTGGTCGATTTCGGCCATCAGCCCCCCGGCGTAAACGTGCTGGTCACGCGCCCGCCGCCGCCCGCAGAGCTGAACGAGGAGGTGCCGGCCCGCGTATCGATCACCAGCCGATCGGCGTTGACGGTGCCGCTCGCGTTGACCACCACAACCGAGCCGGCAAACACCAGAACCCGGTCGCCAAAATCATAGTCGGCGGTGTCCGCTTCCACGGTCTGCTCGTCGAACACCATTTTCACCCGTCCGCCGGAAGCCGAAAAGCTTTCCAGGTCCGACGGTCCGCCCTCTCCGTAAAGGGTTTTGACCTGCGGCGCTTCAAGTTGCATCGTGCCCTGGGTGATCACGACATTGCCGGTAAAAAGCGCCGTGCTCTCGTTTTCGAGCACTTCGAGACTGTCGGCGGTCACGTTGACCTGCTCGTCGGCCTCCTCGGCCAGCCCTCCGAACCCGGCCGGATCGCTGGCCGTGCTCTGGGCCAGGGCCGGCCCGGCAACAAGGGCAAAACATGCGATCAGCACTCTAAGGCGCATCATTGTCCGTCTCCGCTCCAAAAGGGTCCCGTGCCTCACCGGCGTCGGGCTGGGGCACCATATCGAGGTTCACGCCGGTAAAATGCCAGCGCGCCGCCTCCAGGTCGTGTTCCATGGTATCGGCATGAAGTTGCGCGCCCGTGTCGAAGGCAAAACGCACCGGCCCGTCCGAAATCAGGATCTGGGCGGGCCAATCCACCTCGACACCGGCCAGGACGCCGCGTGCCCCGGTCGAATCGAGGACGGTTACATCTTCGTTGGACACCAGATGTTCGGTGCTCATCGTCCATTCGGCCGAAGCAAATTCGATATGGGCCGAATACCCGGTATCGTCGGCAATATCGACAGAGAGATCGTAAAGATCGGCCGTATCGAGATTGCCGACCCGCGATTCCGCCCGCGCCGCTTCCAGCGTGTAGTTCGATCCCGTCGCCGTCCGCCCCTCAAAGCGCGGCCCTTCGATCACCAGCGTATCGTTTTCCAGCCTTAAGCCTTCAATCGGCACGATATCGCCGACCATGCTGGCGGCAATCTGGAACGCGGGCACCGACAGAACCAGGATCCCGACTACCGGCACGATCCAGCGCAGCGCCGCGATGCGCCGATTGTGCGCAAGGGACCGCCGGTAGGTTTCGTGTCGGACGCTGGCCGAAGGAGCGATCATCGCATGACCTAGCTGTGGGCGAAGATGTCGGTCTCGGGCCAGCCGGCGAGATCGAGGTGGGCGCGGGTGGGCAGGAACTCGAAACAGGCCCTGGCCATCTCGGTCCGCCCTTCGCGGGCCAGCATGCGGTCGAGATGCCGGCGCAGGTCGTGCAGATAGAGCACGTCGGAGGCCGCATAATCGAGCTGGGCCTGGCTCAGCGTTTCCGCCCCCCAGTCAGACGATTGCTGCTGCTTGCTCATATCGACGCCCAGAAGTTCGCGCGAGAGATCTTTCAGCCCATGCCGGTCGGTATAGGTCCGCACCAGTTTCGAAGCGATCTTGGTGCAATAGACCGGCGTGGTCATCACCCCGAACGCGGCAAAAAGCGCCGCCATGTCGAAGCGGGCGAAATGAAAGAGCTTTGTCTTGGTCTCGTCGGCCAGAAGCGCAGCAAGGTTGGGCGCTTCGGTTTGTCCGGGAAGAATCTGGACCACATCGGCCGTGCCGTCGCCGGGCGAAAGCTGCACGACGCACAACCGGTCGCGTGCCGGATTAAGGCCCATGGTCTCGGTATCGATGGCCACCTGCCGTCCGGTGTAGCGGGAAAGGTCGGGCAGATCGCCCTTGTGCAGTCGAACGCTCATGTCGTCTCTATACTCCGGGGAGAGGCAAAGGTGTCCCTAGATGCCACACCCCGCAGCGTTTTGCCTAGACCCGGCAGATGCCAACTTGGCTGCGACCAATCGCGCCTCGTCCCCGCAGGCAATGTGGGGAGGGATCGATCAAACGCAATATTTCAGGAAAATTCGGCAGAGCCGAAAAGGATTGGTGCCCAGAAGAAGACTCGAACTTCCACTCCCTTTCGGGAACTAGCACCTGAAGCTAGCGCGTCTACCAATTCCGCCATCTGGGCAACGGGGGCACGCTTTAGAGTGCCCTTGGGGCTTTGTCAATGCAGCTTGCGCTGGCCTGCCGGGAAAATCTGCGGCTCAGAAATCGGCGCCGTTGAAATGGCTTATCGCGTTCCTGTCATAGCGCGGCTCGTTCAGGCAGTGCACGTTTATGACATGGATGGTGTTGCCCTGTCCGTCACTGCCTGCGGCAAACGGCTGGATGCCGCATTGGGTGCAGAACTGGTGGGCGATGGTGTGGGAATTGAACTTGTATGTCTTGAGAGCCTCGCTGCCGCCGAGCAGGACGAAATCATCCCCCGGCACTGAATGCATCACCGCATTGAGCCGGCGGCAGCGCGAACAATTGCACTGAAAAGGCGCCTCGAGCCGCGTGCGGGCCGTAAATCGCACCGCGCCGCACTGACAACTGCCTTCGTAAACGGGAATATCGGCCTGCTCGCTCACGGTATCACTCCTGACATTAATAAGAACAAAACAAGAACAAATGGAAGATGGAGTCAACCCCTTTTCCCCCTGCGGCTTCATACCGCCTCAAACCGATTGCAATCGGCCAGCCACCGGGGCTAGAACGGGCCATCCTCACAGGCGTTCGTTTTGGCGACGGGACCCTTTTAAAATGACCGAAAAGACAAGAAAAATCGCGACGATCTTCGGCGGCTCGGGCTTTATCGGCACCCAGCTCACCCAGGATCTGGCGCGGCGTGGCTATTCCGTGCGGGTGGCCGTCAGGCGCCCCGATCTGGCGGGCCATGTTCGCATGTTCGGGTTCCCCGGCCAGATTCAGCCGATCCAGGCCAATCTGCGCTATCCCGAATCGGTTGCCGCTGCCGTGCGCGGCTCCGATGTTGTCATCAACCTGGTGGGCATCCTCTTTGAAAAGGGCAAGCAGCGCTTCCGCGCCGTCCAGACCCTGGGCGCCAGGGCCGTTGCCGAAGCGGCCCGCGATGCCGGGGTGCCCACTCTCGTCCACATGTCCGCCCTGGGCGCCGATCCGCAATCGCCTTCGGCCTATCAGCGTGCCAAGGCGCTGGGCGAGGAAGAAGTGCTCAAGGCGTTCCCCAAAGCCATTATCATGCGGCCCTCGCTGGTGTTCGGCGCCGAAGACGGGTTTTTCAACCTGTTCGGCTTTATCGCCCGCATGTCCCCCGTCATGCCCCTGATCGGGCGCGATACCAAATTCCAGCCCGTCTATGTCGGCGATGTCGCCGAAGCGATCGCCCTTGCCGCCCAAGGTGCTGTCAAAGCCGGCAAGGTCTATGAGCTGGGCGGCCCGGAAATCGTCACCATGGAGCAGGTGATCGAGCGCGTCCTCGAACAGACCCGCCGCAAGCGGCTCGTCCTGCCCCTGCCCGAATTTGTGGCAATGGCTGTCGCCAGAATCTTCTCGCTTCTGCCCAAGCCGCTCCTGACCCCCGATCAGGTCATCCAGCTCGGCATCGACAACATCGTCTCGCCCGAAGCGAAAAAGCAGAAGCGCACCCTCGAAGCGTTCGGCATAGCGCCCACCACCATGGACGCCATCCTGCCCACCTATATGTGGCGCTTCCGCAAGCATGGCGAGTTCGACCGCCATATCAATCCGCTGGTCAATGGCTGAGCGGTTCGCGGTTAACCCTTCGTTGACCGGTTGACTTGAATTGGTGCCCAAACTTGACGGTTTGGGCACAAAAACACCTTGATTACCCCCCACTTTGCACGGCCTAATCGCGTCTTGAGGTTTTTGCGTCCCTCCGGACGGCGCCGCATCATTTATACGATTGGTCCATGCCCCAGCTTCTCCATCACAAGCTCGATCCTTCAAGCCGGCTCATCCGCCTGATGCTTGCCGAATACGGCGTCGATGTCGATCTGGTCGACGTTTCGCCCTGGCGCCGCGATCCCGACTTCCTTGAAATCAACCCCGCCGCCTCGGTCCCGGTCATGCTCGATGAGCCGTTCCCGCCGGTCGTGGGCGTTCTGGCCACCATCGCCCATATCGAGGACAATTTCGGCCCCGAGGGCCATATCGAAGCCTTGCTGCCTGAAAACGCCGGCGAAAAGATGGAGGTCTGGCGCCTGCTTGAATGGGTGCTGTTAAAACTCGGTCCCGAAGTCACCGCCTATCTTCTGGAAGAAAAGCTCATCAAGCGCGATCTGCGCTCGGGCGCCCCCGAACCCTCGGTCATCCGCATCGCCAAGGCCAACCTCACCGAGCATCTTGCCTATTTTTCCTGGGTGCTGGCCACCCGCCGCTGGCTGGCCGGCGATACGCTGACCCTTGCCGATTTCGCGCTCGCCGCCCACATTTCGGTCCTCGACTATATGGGCGACATCGCCTGGGAAAAGGCCGGCGAAATCAAGGATTGGTACGCCCGCATCAAATCGCGCCCCGCCTTCCGCCCGCTTCTGGGCGATCGCATTGTGGGCATGCCCGCCTCGACCACCTACGCGGACCTTGATTTTTGAGCGCTCAGCGCGAAACCATCGTTGAAGAACTGCATGCCCGCGCTGTGTCTCTCGGGTTTACCGCCTTCGGCATCGCGCCGGCCAATGCCCGCCCCGACCTGCCGCAAAGGCTTCAATCCGCGCTGCAAAGCGGCTGGCACGCCGATATGGAGTGGATGGAAGAGACAAGGGATCGCCGCCAATCCCCAAAGGCGCTTTGGCCCGATGTGCAGTCGGTCATCATGGTGGGCGTCAATTACGGCCCCGATGAAAACCCGCTCGACCGTCTCACCAACACATCCCTCGCCAACGTCTCTGTCTATGCCCAGATGCGCGACTATCACGACTTCATAAAGGGCCGCCTCAAGGACCTCGCCGGCCTCCTCGCCCGCCGCACCGGTGCCGAGGTCAAGGTGTTCGTCGATACCGCACCGGTGATGGAAAAGCCCCTCGCCGAAGCCGCGGGCTTGGGCTGGCAGGGCAAGCACACGGTCCTGCTCTCGCGCGATGCGGGCTCGTGGCTGTTTCTGGGCGCCATCTTCACCTCGGCCGACCTGCCCGCCAGCACGCCGGAACAGGAAAAATGCGGCACCTGCACAAAATGCCTCGATATCTGCCCCACCAATGCCTTCCCCGCCCCCTTCCGCCTCGATGCCCGCAAATGCCTTGCCTATTATTCGGTCGAGCACAAGGGCCAGATTCCCATCCAATTTCGCAAACCCATGGGCAATCGCGTCTTTGGCTGCGATGATTGCCTTGCGGTCTGCCCGTGGAACAAGTTCGCCAGCGCCACCCGCGACGCCAAACTCTCCGCCCGTCAAGCGATCCGGAACGCGCAACTGAGCGACATGCTGGCTTTAAACGACGCGCGCTTTCGCGATTTTTTCGCCCAGACACCCGTCAAGCGCCTCGGCTCGGCCCGTTTTTTGCGCAATTGCCTCGTCGCGGCAGGCAATTCGGGCGACCGCCATCACCTGCCCGCCATCGAGCGGCTTTTCTCCCATGAAAGCCCGCTGGTGCGCGGCATGGCCATATGGGCCCTGCGCCAATTGACCGATCCCGGCGAGGCCGAAGCCCGGCGCGCCAAATCCCTCGCAACCGAATCCGACCCGGAGGTCAGAGCCGAATGGAGCCATTAAGTTTGTTCGTCTTCGGCGCAGGTTACTCCGCCCAGGCCACCATCGACGCCTTGCGCCTGATCGGCGACATGCCGGTAGCGGCCACGACCCGCACTGCGGAAAAGGCAGTCGATCTGGCAGCACGGGGCGTAACCAGCCATGTGTTCGATGGCACGGCCCCATCATCGTCCCTGCGCCCGGCGCTGGAGGCCGCCAGCCACATACTGGTCTCCATCGCCCCCGGCCCCGATGGCGATCCGGTGCTCGCCCATCATGGGTCCGACCTTCTGGCCGCGCCGAACCTGAAATGGATCGGCTATTTTTCCACCATCGGCGTTTATGGCGATGCCGGAGGGGAATGGATCGACGAAACCGCGCCCACCGAACCGCTCTCGGCCCGCAACCGCTACCGGCTCGATGCCGAAGCGGGCTGGCAGGCACTGGCCGAGGAAAAGTCGATTCCCCTCGCCATCCTGCGCCTCGCGGGAATTTACGGCCCCTCGCGCTCGCCATTCGAAAAGCTCAAATCGGGCACCGCCCGCCGCATCGTCAAACCCGGCCAGGTGTTCAACCGTATCCACGTGCAAGATATCGGCGCCATCACCGCCCTTGCTGCCCACAAGCGCCTGCACGGCATCTTCAACGTCTGCGACGACGAGCCGGCCCCGCCCCAGGACGTGATCGCCCACGCAGCCGGCTTGCTCGGCATGATCGCGCCGCCCGAGATCGCCTTTGAAGACGCCGATCTCTCCCCCATGGCCCGCACCTTTTATGCGGGAAACCGCCGTGTTTCGAACGCCAGGATCAAATCAGCGCTCGGCTATGGGCTGAAATATCCCACCTATCGCGAGGGCCATGCGGCCATATTGCGCCAACGTGACGATTGACGCGCAGCCAATTGCACCCTATCTCGCGCAGATGGTCAAAAAGGCATCAACATCGGCACCCTCCCAGCGCATGCTTCGCGTCGGCGAACGCGTGCGTCACGAGATCGCGGCCCTGCTCTCGCGCAACGAGATCATCGATCCGCTGCTCGAAACCGTCACCGTCACGGTCCCTGAGGTGCGCATGACGCCCGATCTCAAGCTGGCCAATGTCTATGTCATGCCGCTTGGCGGAGAAAATGCCGAGGATGTGGTGTCCGCGCTCAACGCCCACGCCAAATTCATCCGCGGCCGCGTCACCCCGGCGCTCGATCTCAAATACGCGCCCCAGTTCCGCTTCTTCGTCGACAAGACGTTCGATGAATATGGCCGCATCGACGCCATCCTGCGCTCCGATCGCGTGCAGCGCGATCTGGCAGGCGACGACGACACCGAAGAATAGTTTTTAAGGACGTGCCGTGAGCGAAGCTCAAAAAAAGCGCGTCAAGCGCGACCTGTCCGGCTGGCTTGTGTTCAACAAGCCCTATGACATGAGCTCCACCGAAGCTGTGGGCAAGCTGCGCTGGCTCTATGGCGCCAAGAAAGCCGGTCACGCTGGCACCCTCGATCCGCTGGCCACCGGCATCCTGCCCATTGCGTTCGGAGAGGCGACAAAGACCGTCCCCATCGTCCAGGACGGCACCAAGATCTATCATTTCGATATCGTCTGGGGCCAGGCCACCTCTACCGACGATATCGAGGGCGAGGTGATCGCCACCTCCGATGTTCGCCCCACCGGCAAAGCGCTTGAAGCGGTCCTGCCGCGCTTTACCGGGCTGATCACCCAGATCCCGCCCGCCTTTTCGGCCATCAGGATCGGCGGGGAGCGCGCCTATGATCTGGCCCGCGCCGGCCACAAGCTCGATATGCCGCCCCGCGAGGTCGAAATCGACGCTCTCGAAGTGATCGCGCATACCCCCGAGCGCAGCAAACTCTCGGTCACCTGTTCCAAGGGCACCTATGTCCGCGCCCTGGCGCGCGATATCGCCGAGGCGCTCGGAACCAGGGGCCATGTCGGCGCCCTGCACCGCGCCCAGGTCGGAAATTTCACCGATGCCGACGCCGTTGCGCTTGAACAGGTCGAATCGATCGATCTTGCGGCGCGGGACGCGCTGTTGCTCCCTGTCGCCGCGGGTCTGGCCGATCTGCCCGAGATCCGGCTTGACGCCCGCCAGGCGGCAACCATCCGGCTGGGCAACCCGGTGCTTTTGACGGGTCGCGACGCGCCCGTGGCCCTTGATGAGGCATGGGCATCGCTCAAGGGCGAAGCCGTGGCGCTCGGTTTCGTCGAAGCGGGCCAGTTCAAGCCCCGGCGGGTAATCCTCGGCTAGGCGGGGCTGGCCCACCGGCCCTCTTTACCCTCCCCCTGTGACAGGCTAAAGGTTTGCTGGTCCATAAGGATCGGCCACTCGTCCATGTCTCAGTCCGTAACGCAGAACGAGAATAATCAGGCCGAATCGAGCGGCCCGGAAGCCCGGCGCGGGCCGGTATCCATTCCGATCATTTTCTATCTTGCCTTTCTGGTCGCGGTCGTCGTCCTGCCGGCCACCGCCTTTACCGCGGTGCTTTTGGCCCGCCACAACGTCGCCCAGGAAGAAACAGTCCAGACCTTCACCGTCGCAACGGCCCGCTCGGTCCTCCAGTCGGTCGAGCGCGAAATCTCGGGCATGATCACCACTCAAAGGGTGCTCATGAGCATCGAGGCGCTCAACAATGGAGATCTGGCCCAGTTCCACGAGCACGCCCAGACCGCGCTGACCGGCACGGGCTCGTATTTCATCGTTGCCGATCACCAGGCCAACCAGTTGCTTAACACCCGCGTCGAATATGGCACCCCGCTCGGCGAGGTATCCGATTTCGAGACCGTCCAGCGGGCGCTCGAAACCCCCGATGCGGTGGTGTCCGACGTGTTTTTTGGCCGCACGGCGCAGGAATATGTGTTCAACGTCGTGCGCCAGCGCCCCGGCATCGTCCCGCCCCAGCTGGCCATTCTCACCCAGAACGCGTCCTCGCTCTCGAACGCGCTTTTGACTCGCGAACTGCCGCAAGGCTGGCACGTGGCGCTCGTCGATTCCAAAAATACGGTTCTTGCCGCCTCCGAGGACGCGGCTGTCATTGGCGAGCCTTTGTTCATTCCGTTGCGCGAGGACGCGGGTGGCACGCGGTGGTCCGACATCACGATCTCGGGCGAGGACTACAAGACCATCACCCAGCACTCGATCCTGACCGGCTGGTACGTGGTGGCCTGGGCGCCGTCCGCGGTGGTCACCGAGCCCATGCGCACCACGCTGTTGTGGCTGTTGGCCGGGGCACTGGTCATTGTCGGACTGGCTGGCTTTGCCGCCGCGCTCATCGGGCACCGGATCGCCTTGTCCGTGCGCGGCCTTGCCCGTCAGGCCCGCGCCATGGGCGCCGGTCAGGAAATCGTCGCCATACCCTATCCGGTCCAGGAACTGGCCACGGTTTCCGAGGCACTGGCCGATGCGGGGGCCAAGCGGCGCCGGGCCGAAAATGAATCGCGGTTCCTCATGCGCGAGGTGGCGCATCGCTCGAAAAACCAGCTCACCGTCATCTCGGCCATGGCCAAGCAAACGGCGCGCGGGGCCGACAATGTGGAAAAATTCGTCGAGAATTTCCAGAACAGGCTCTATGGCCTCGCCCGCTCCACCGATCTGCTTCTCGCTCACGGGACTCAAGGGATAGGGCTGCGCGATCTGTTTCGCACCCAGATCGACCCGTTCCGCCCCGAAGATCCCTCGCGCGTGGTCAAGACCGGGGTCAATGTCTATCTCAACGTCCAGGCCGCCCAGGTTCTGGGCATGGCCGCCCATGAACTGGCCACCAATGCCGCCAAATATGGCGCCTTTTCCCGCGAAGGCGGCAAGCTCACCGTCAACTGGAACCGGGCTGGCGGCGACCGGCTGCATCTGGTCTGGCGCGAAACGGTGCCCGATTTCACCCCGCCGTCCGATCGCAAGGGTTTCGGCACCGTTGTTCTGCAAACCATGGTGGCCAGCGCGCTCAAGGCCGATGTTGAGCGTACGGTTCACCCCGACGGCATCGAATGGGTGTTTTCCATCCCTCTCGAGCAGATCGATCCCGACCGCG
Source organism: Pelagibacterium flavum (assembly GCF_025854335.1). NCBI lineage: Bacteria > Pseudomonadati > Pseudomonadota > Alphaproteobacteria > Hyphomicrobiales > Devosiaceae > Pelagibacterium > Pelagibacterium flavum. The sequence continues at coordinate 3,907,981 of NZ_CP107716.1, read as the reverse complement.
ACAGCCCCGACACCGAAGAGCCCGAGGCCGGGCTCTGATCGGCCGGAAACGAGAAAAAACTTCTCATTTGCCCCCCAATACCCTATATGGGCGCCAGCAAAAGGGTTTCCCTTTGCACTTCGATCGGCCATTCCTGGACGGCATCCCGGTTTTGGCGTCACTCAACTCCTTGTTTTGAAAGGAATTTTACGATGTCGATTACTGCTGAGCGCAAGGCTGAGCTCATCAAGGATTACGCGACGAAAGCTGGCGATACCGGGTCTCCGGAAGTTCAGGTCGCCATCCTGACCGAGCGGATCACCAACCTTACCGAACATTTCAAGACCCACGCCAAGGACAATCACTCCCGTCGTGGCCTTTTGAAGCTGGTTTCGACCCGCCGTTCGCTTCTTGACTATATCAAGCGCGGCGACCACGCGCGGTACCAGAGCCTGATCGAACGGCTCGGCATCCGCCGCTAAACTGACTTTGGTGCGGGGTCGGCGGTTTTTTCGCCGGCCCCGCATCGTATAGCATTGGGCAATGGGGCCCGATGCTGCTTCTGCCGGAAGCGCCCTTTTAAATGGGGCATGGCAGGATCGCCGGACACTCACATAGTCGCCTGAGTGTCTCGCCATCTTGTCCATGTTCCGGAAAACTTGAAGGGCAGCCTCTGGCGCCACTTGCGAATGACCCGGCAGCGCGTCCATCGCGCGCCGGATGGATTTCGCACAAGAAGGAATGTCTCATGACAATCAATTTCGACCACCACAAAGTCGAGCTCGACTGGGGCGGACAGCCCTTGACGCTCGAAACCGGCAAGGTCGCCCGTCAGGCCGATGGCGCCGTGCTCGCCACGCTGGGCGAAACCGTGGTTCTGGCCACCGTTGTTTCCGCCAAGCAGCCCAAGGCCGGCATCGATTTCTTCCCGCTGACCGTCAACTACCAGGAAAAGTATTTTGCCGCCGGCAAGATCCCCGGCGGTTACTTCAAGCGTGAAGGCCGCCCGACCGAAGCCGAAACCCTGACCTCGCGCCTGATCGACCGCCCGATCCGTCCCCTGTTCCCCGCCGGATACAAGAACGAGACCCAGGTCATCATCACCGTGCTCCAGCACGATATGGAAAACCAGCCCGACGTGCTCGCCATGGTCGCCGCTTCCGCTGCGCTCACCATTTCGGGCGTGCCCTTCATGGGCCCGATCGGCGCGGCCCGTGTCGGTTATGTCGATGGCGAATATGTTTTGAACCTCCCCATCGACCGCCGCGATGATTCCAAGCTCGACCTCGTTATGGCCGGCACCGCCGACGCCGTTCTGATGGTGGAATCGGAAGCCAAGGAGCTGTCCGAAGAGGTCATGCTCGGCGCCGTGATGTTCGGCCACCAGCAGAGCCAGAAGGTGATCGACGCGATCATCAAGCTTGCCGAGCTGGCTGCCAAGGAGCCCCGCGAGTTCGAACCCGCCGATATGAGCGCGCTCGAATCCGAAATGCTCGCGCTGATCGAAACCGAGCTGCGCGACGCCTACAAGAACACCGACAAGATGGCCCGCTACGACGCCGTCGACGCGGTCAAGGCAAAGGTCAAGGCCCACTTCATCCCCGAAGAGGGCGAAGCGGCCTACACCCCCGAACAGGTCGGCGCGGTGTTCAAGTCGCTCCAGGCCAAGGTCGTGCGCTGGAACATTCTCGACACCAAGACCCGCATCGATGGTCGCGACCTCGAAACGGTCCGTCCCATCGTTTCCGAAGTCGGCGTCCTGCCCCGCACCCACGGCTCGGCCATCTTCACCCGCGGTGAAACCCAGGCGCTGGTCGTTGCGACGCTCGGTACGGCGGACGATGAGCAGTTCATCGATTCGCTCGAAGGCACCTACAAGCAGAACTTCCTGCTGCACTACAACTTCCCGCCCTATTCGGTCGGTGAAGCTGGCCGCATGGGTTCGCCCGGACGCCGCGAAATCGGCCACGGCAAGCTCGCCTGGCGCGCCATCAACCCGGTCCGTCCTTCGGCTGAAGAATTCCCCTACACCCTGCGCGTAGTCTCCGAGATCACCGAATCCAACGGTTCGTCCTCAATGGCGACCGTATGCGGTACCTCGCTGGCGCTCATGGATGCGGGCGTTCCCATGAAGAAGGCCGTCGCCGGCATCGCCATGGGCCTGATTCTCGAGGGTGAAAAATTCGCTGTCCTGTCCGATATTCTCGGTGACGAAGATCACCTGGGCGATATGGACTTCAAGGTCGCCGGCACCCATGACGGCGTGACAAGCCTGCAGATGGACATCAAGATCGCCGGCATCACCGAAGAGATCATGAAGATCGCTCTGGACCAGGCCAAGAATGGGCGCAAGCACATCCTTGAAGAAATGGCCAAGGCCATCGACACGGCACGCTCCGAAGTGGGCGAGTTCGCCCCGCGCATCGAAACCCTGAAAATCCCGACCGACAAGATCCGTGAAGTGATCGGCACCGGCGGCAAGGTGATCCGTGAGATCGTCGAAAAGACCGGCGCCAAGATCAACATCGAAGACGATGGCACGGTCAAGGTTTCCTCCTCGGACGGCAAGCAGATCGATGCGGCCATCAAGTGGATCAAGTCGATCACCGACGAGCCCGAAGTTGGCGAAATATACCAGGGCACCGTGGTCAAGACCGCCGATTTCGGCGCGTTCGTGAATTTCTTTGGTGCCAAGGACGGTCTCGTGCACATCTCCCAGCTCGCCGAAGAGCGCGTGGGCAAGACCACCGACGTCGTCAAGGAAGGCGACAAGGTCTGGGTCAAGCTCCTGGGCTTTGACGAGCGCGGCAAGGTTCGCCTCTCCATGAAGGTCGTCGACCAGGAGACCGGCAAGGAAAAGGCCAAGGAAGACGAAGCCGCCGAATAAACCGGCCCGCTTCTCTCCCAAACGATCAGCCCGGCGCCCCGAAAGGAGCGCCGGGTTTTTTCATGTCGCCGGCAAAAAAATCGTGATGAGATGTCGGCAGGGCGTGTTGGGCAACGTCCTTGCAACAGACACGCATTCAAGGGAGAAAAAAATGCGCTTCATGGTCATGATAAAAGCCTCCGCCGACACCGAGGCCGATGTTGAACCCCAGGAGGGCCTGCTGCTTGAAATGGGCAAGTATAACGAGGAACTGGTCAAGGCCGGAATCTTGGTCGATGGCGCCGGCCTCATGTCGAGCGCCAAGGGCGCCCGCGTCCAAATTGCCGACGGCAAACCCATCGTCACCGACGGCCCCTTTGCCGAAATCAAGGAAGTGATCGCCGGGTTCTGGATCTGGAACTGCTCCTCGCTCCAGGAGGCCATTGACTGGGTTGCCAAATGTCCCATCGCCCACGGACAGGATCGTTTCGAAATCCGCCAGATGCACGAGCTCGAAGATTTCGCCACCGAAGGCGAAGGCTATGAGCAGCACAAGAAGGTCGAAGCCGAACTCGCGGCGCAAAAATCGGGGGCCTGACCATGCCTCACGTCACCTCCGCCGACGGCACCTCTATCGGCTATGAGACCCATGGAGCCGGCCCGCTCGTGATCTTTGTCGGCGGCGCGACCCAGTATCGCGCCGTCGATGCCGATACCCCCAGGCTGGCCGATCTCCTGGCCCAGCGTTTCACGTCCGTGCTCTACGACCGCCGCGGGCGCGGAGAAAGCGGCAGCACCGAGCCTTACGCCGTCAACCGCGAGATCGAAGACATCGAAGCCCTGATCGATGCGCTCGGCGGTTCTGCCATGCTCTATGGCATGAGCTCGGGCGCCGTCCTGGCTCTGGAGGCCGCCGCCTCCCTTCCCCGCAAGGTCACGCGGGTCATCTGCTACGAGCCGCCCATCGACACCGCGCAATCGAAAGACGAGGCTTTCGCCGACCTTGCCGAAATGGAGGCCTTCAAGGCCCGTGGCGACGGAGCTGGTGCCATGGAAGCCTTCATGCTCTCGGTCGGCACCCCGCCCGAGCACGTCGAGGGCTTCAAGCAAAGCCCGCAATGGGCCGGTTTCGCCAGCGTTGGAACCACCATTGCCCATGATTTCCGCGTCATGGCCGAGGCCACAAAAACCGACATGAAGGTCCGTTGGCGCGGCATTGCTCAACCGGTCCTCGTCGTCAACGGCGATCAGAGTTTCGATTTCATGGCCGCCGGCGCCGACACCGCCGCCAGCTCGCTCCCCAGTGCAACGCGCAAGACCCTGCCCGGCCAGGGCCATGGCCCGGCCCCCGAAATCATCGCACCGCTCATCATTGAATTTTTCTCCTGAGGCACCCCGATGAAAAAGACCCATTCCGGCTCATGCCACTGCGGCGCCGTCCGCTTTACCGCCCCTCTTGATCTCGATGAGGGCATCCGGAAATGCAATTGCACCTATTGCTTCAAGACCGGCTACCGCAAGGCCTTCGTCTATGGCGATTCCGTCGTTGTAACCGGGGGCCAAGCCCATATCGGCCACTACGCCGCCGACCCGTCCTCATGGCCGGAAGGCACGATCGATCACATGTTCTGCACGAAATGCGGCACACAGGTCTTCTCGCGCGGCTACCTCGAATTCGAGCCCTTCAACGGCTGGTTCCACGCCGTCAACGTGTCCACGCTGGATGACGTGACGCCCGAAGAGCTCGATGCCGCCCCCATCGTCTATGAAGACGGTCTGCACGATCAGCAAATGCAGGCGCCTTCAGTGACGGGCTATCTTTAGGCCTAAACCTAGAGCGGCGACCGCCCCTCGGGCAGCACGCGATGCGGCGGCGTGTGGCCGTCGAGGAACGTGCGGATATTGACGATCACCGTCTCGCCCATCTCGATGCGCGCTTCCAGCGTTGCCGAGCCCATATGCGGGGTCAGCATCACCTTGTCCGCCCGGGCCAGCTCGACCAGCTTGGGGTTGACCCCCCTCTTGTGTTCGAAAACATCCAGCGCCGCGCCTGAAAGATGCCCCGATGCCACGAGATCGGCCAATGCGTACTCGTCCACCAGTTCGGGGCGGGAGACATTGACCACGAAGGCCCCCGGCTTGAGCCGCTTCATGCGGTCGGCCGAAAGGATATCGACAGTGTCGCGCGTATGGGGTGTGTGCAGCGAGATGATATCGACATGTTCGACCATCTCGTCGAGCGAGGCCCAATAGGTCGCTCCCAGCGATTCCTCGATTTGCGGCGCCTTGCGCGTGCGCCCGCAGTAATGGATCGACAGCCCGAAGGCCTTGGCCCGCCGCGCCACGGCCGTGCCGATCCGGCCCAGCCCGACAATTCCCAGCGCCTTGCCGCCCAGCCGCCGCCCCAGCATCCATGTGGGCGACCAGCCCGGCCATGTCCCGTCCTTGAGCAGCACCCGCGCGCCCTCGGTCACCCGTCGGGGCACGCTCAGCATCAGCGCCATGGCCATATCGGCTGTATCCTCGGTCAGAACCGAGGGCGTATTGGTCACGGTTATCCCCGCCGCGTGGGCGGCTTCGATATTGATGTTGTCGAACCCGTTGCCGAACTGGGCGATCAGTTTGACGCCCGCGGGCATCTGGGCAATGAACTCCGAATCGATGCGGTCGGTGATCGAGGAAACCAGAACCTCGGCCCCCTTGAGTGCGCTCAGAAGCGCCGTGGAATCGAGCGGGGTGTCGGTCGCGTTGAATTCGACATTGAACAGCGCCGCCATGCGCGCCTCGACCGGCTCGGGCAGGCGGCGGGAAACCACGATTTTGGCCCGGTCCCGGGTCACACGATCACCATTATTGCAGACTAGCTCCGGCACCGTTCTTTGTGATTTTCAGCGACCATTAAGGTCGCGCGATTACTGTTAGGGAAAAAGCGCCGTGCTGCAAAGTCCTGCCGCGCATGCCGGTGCCGCATCCAGCCTGTTTCATGAGTAAAATCTTGCGCTTCTTCGTTCCGCTCCGCCTGCTTCTGGTGTTGGTCCTGGCCCTTGGCGCTCCCGCGTTTTCGGTCACTCCGCTGCTTGCCCAGAATGCACAGGTCGGCGCCTCGAGCGGCCTGCCCATTCCGCGCTTCGTCTCCATGCGCAATGCCCCCACCAATGTCCGCGTCGGGCCGGGCACCAATTACGATATCGCCTTTACCTTCGTGCGCCCCGGCGTTCCCGTGGAAATCACCGCTGAATTCGATACCTGGCGCCGCATCCGCGATGTGGAGGGCGATGAAGGCTGGGTGCACCAGAACCTGGTGGTCGGTGACAGGACTGCGCTTGTCGCGCCCTGGCAGGAAGAGGGCGCGATCGCCTTGCGGGTGGCCACCAGCCCCGATTCGGCGGTCCGCGCCTGGCTGTCCCCCAGGATGCTGGTGTCTGTAAGCACCTGCACCGGCACCACCTGCAATATCCGCCTCAGCCACACCGGTCCCGATGGCCACACGACATCCTATCAGGGCTTTGTCGCCCAGGATGCGCTCTGGGGCGTCTATGAAGGCGAAGTCTTCGACTGACCGCGACCGATCCCGGTCATTCGACCAGGTTGCACTCCACCATGTCGTAAGGGGTGACCACGCAGTCGTGCCCGGCCGCAGCCGGCCGCGTCGTAGTCTGGCACGCGCTGACCATGATGGTTGCCATAAGGAAAGTGGCCAGCTGCAACAGTTTCATTGGCCCGTCACCTCTGCGGCGCCCGGTGAACCCTATTGGGTGCGCTTGACCCGAACAATCACGTCCATATGGGTCACCTTCATGCCTTCGGGCGCATCGGGAATTCCGGCAATCTTGATCGAATCGGAGGGAATGTCCTCGATCCGCTGCTCATCCTCGATAAAGAAGTGATGATGGTCGGTGGTATCGGTATCGAAATAGGACCGCGCCGCGTCCACCGAAATTTCGCGCAGCAGCCCGGCCTGCCGGAACTGGTGCAGCGAGTTGTAGATGGTGGCCAGCGAAACCGAAACGCCCGCGCCTTCAGCCTCCGAATGGAGCTGCTCGGCGTTGACGTGCCGGTGCGGGCCGGAAAACAGCAGTTCGGCCAGCGCAAGCCGCTGGCGGGTGGGCCGCAGCCCGGCCATGCGCAGCACAGCCATCAGGCAGGGGCCGCGTGAGGGATGCGCCTCGGCCTTAATCGTTGCAGTCATTGGCTCTTTTAGCGTTTGGAATTGCCATTATAGGCCGGACTATACCGGTCGGGGCACCCCGACACAAGAACGCTCCCGATCCCCTTGCCTCGCGGCTCGGCACAATTGCCGTGACCTTGGTAATTTTGCCAATTAAGGCATTGAAAATAAATACCATATGCAAATTGTCCCAGGTCAGGGAACAGGGGGTATGGCCCCGTTGTTATCCACCGTCACCAATTGAAAGTGATGCCGCCGGCCCGGTTCTGATTGCCAAGGGTCAGCCAAGAGGTCTAGACTCCAAGGTGCCCGACACAAAAAGGGTGCAGACAGGGTATGGCTCCCGTGCCGGGCATCCGAAACCAGACCAAGAGGCCATCATGAGCTTGCGTGTATCTGGCAAAAACATGGACGTCGGGGAAACGCTCCGTGGCACCGCCACCGACCGGATCGATGCCGTGGTTGGGAAATATTTCGATGGAGGATATGACGGTCACCTGACCCTCGAGCCCGAAGGAATCGGGTTCAAGGCCGATTGCATGATTCATCTCGATACCGGCGTCGTGCTGCAGGCCACAGCCTCGGCCAACGATGCCATTGCGGCCTATGAAGACATGGCCACCCATATCGAAAAGCGCCTCCGGCGCTACAAGCGCAAGCTCAAGAACCACAGGCGCAGCACCAACGGCTCTGCCGACGGCTATTCGGCCTATGTTTTGGCCGCGCCCGATGACGATATCGAACTCGATGAGGATTTCGCGCCTCCCGTCATCGCCGAGGCGACCTCCAACCTGCGCACAATGAGCGTGGGTGAGGCCGTCATGGAGCTCGATCTGTCACAGTCCGATGTAATTGTGTTCCGGCACGCTGGACATGGGGGCATGAATGTGGTTTACCGCCGGGCCGACGGGAACATTGGCTGGATCGATCCGGCCCTGTCGCAAACATGACGCGCAATGGCGCGTTTCCGGGGGAGGGTGGATACCACCTTCCCGGTCTGGAAACGCGCCGGACACATTGCCCCCCGACCGTTGTATAGGACAACGCGAACGGCGTGGGCTCGATACGAGATTGTCGGCGGTCATTGAAGAGAAACGTCACCCAAAAGGTTTGTTAAATGGAACTTGCTGACATCCTGTCGCAGGATTCGATCATTGCCTGCGCTAAGGTCGCGAGCAAACGCCAGCTCCTTCAACTTCTGGCTGATCGTGCGTCTGAACTTGTCGGTATCGATTCGCAGGTGATCTTTGAGACCCTGCAGAACCGTGAGCAGCTTGGATCGACCGGCCTGGGCAATGGCATCGCCATTCCCCACGGCAAGATCAAGGGCCTGCCCAGCGTCACGGCGGTTTTTGCCCGTCTGGCCCAGCCAATCGATTTCGATGCGGTCGACGACCAGCCCGTGGATCTGGTGGTCATGCTCCTGGCCCCCGAGGGCTCGGGCGCCGATCATCTAAAGGCCCTCAGCCGCGTCGCGCGCCTCTTGCGCGCCGATGGGGTGGTCGATCGGCTCCGCGCCACCAAGGACGGAACCAAGCTGCGCGACATCCTCACCACCCCGGCCGAAGCCATCAACGCGGCCTGATCCGCGCTGCATCGGGTATGAACAGGGCCGCCCTTTCGGGGCGGCCTTTTGATTTTGGGGGAAGAGCCCCGGCTCTAAAAGCCGTAGAGCATGTATTCGGGCAGCGGCACGCTACCTGCTTCGATCACCGGTTCGATTGTCCTGCATTGCGGTGCGCTTCCCAGCGCGTCGACGATTTTTCGCGCCGCCTCATTGGCGTCCGGATTGCCCGTGGCCACCACATAACCCACGATACAGCCCTGCCAGTCTTCGATCAGCCCCACCTTCTGGACAAGCAGCACCTCCACCGGATCGTCGCGCTCGGGCACGGCGACGAACCAGCGCTGGATCGTTGCCTGCGGAACCTGCCGGTCCCTTTCGGCAAGCACCCGCCATTCGATCACATCATGGGGCGTGCCCGTGTCGACAAAGCTTGCCCAGCGCGAGACCAGCTCGCCCTGCGGGGGAAACCCGAAATAAAGGCTGTGATTGTCTCCAATCGTCTGAAGCAGCACAGGATAGCCGCCATAGCCGGGACAGACCGCCTGCCGCGGCATTCCCGCCTCCGCCTCGCCCGGAGCAAACATGACGCATTCGGCCGCATCGAAATCGGTATAAACGCTCTCGATCGTCTGGGCCGATGCCCCGGCCATGCCCGAAAGCATCGCCACTATCGCAAGTCCAATCCGCATCATGGCTCCCTCCACAGCGCTCCTTGAGAATGGGTACCAGTTTTCCGGCACGAAAGCCCAGTCTTGCAGGATACAAAAAAGGGCTGCCCCATTCAGGACAGCCCCTATTCGTTCAGCGCTTCCAGCTGTCGTTATAGAGAACGACGCGATAGCCGTCGGGATCTTCAAATGTCACGCCCTCGGCGTCCCACCACGGGTTGAAGGATTTGACCGGTGCATAGCCCGCCGCTTGCATGCGGTCGCGGGCCTCCCCATAGGCGGTTGCGTCCGGCAGGTAGAACACCAGCAGATTGTCTTGGGTCGGCGCGCGTCCGGCGGTATGGCCATGCGCGCGGGTAAATTCGAGGTGATAGGGCGCGCCACGCCCGCCCAGAATTACGCCATCGAACCCGTTATGCGCGTCGAAACGCGAAAGAAGCTCGAGGCCCAGTCCGTCGCGATAGAAATGCACGAGCGCGTCGATGTTGTCGGTGGGGCGGGCCACACGCAACACCGGCGCGCTCTTGGCAGGCTCATTCATAACTAGTGCAAAGTCGCCAGTTGCACCTCGTGGCCGTCGATCCAGTCCATGATCGCTTCTTCGGAATCGGCGATCAGAACGGGAGCGCCGTCGGCACTCATGAGCAGTTCCAGCCTCTGTTCGGCAGGCGCCATGGCGGCCTGGGGGATGAATTCGGCCAGTTCGCCCGCGTCCATCTGCTTGCGGAACACGATGTCTCCGGCGCCCAGCGCGGCAAATTGCGCGGCGGTCAGCGCCTTGAGCGGTTCGGCCTCAACGCCCAGATGGGCGTCAGTGAACGCTGTCTTTTCAATGGGCTTGTTCATAACGCATACCTTTCTACTCGACCGAACTGATCTCGATACGGCGGGTCACGGTCTCGGTGACGGGCCGGTATACGGTGATAACGAGGAGGCCGTCTTTCAGTTCGGCACCCTCTATCCTCATGCCGTCGGCAAGTAGGAAAGTGCGCTGAAACTGCCGTGCGGCAATGCCGCGATGCAGATATTGGCGCGCACCGTCTTCAGTCTGCCGGCCCCGCACGATCAGCTGATTATCCTCCCCAATCACTTCCAGATCGTTACGAGAAAAACCTGCGACCGCAATGGCGATCCTGTAGGTCTCGTCCCCCGCTTCGGCGGTCACCCGCTCGATATTGTAGGGAGGATAGCCTTCGGAGGCCCGCGCGAGGCGGTCGAAGCGTTCTTCAAACGTATCAAAGCCCAGAAGAAAGGGGGCGGAAAACAGCGATACCCGTGTCATCGGTCGTTCATGTCCTTGTTTGCCAAGCAACATCGCGACTTTGAACCTGTTTTAGGCTTCATCGTCACTTGGCTATGATATGGGTGACCCAGCGCTCTGTTCAAGAGAACTTATCGATGCTGAAAGACCTTGCCGCCTCCATCGTCATGCCCGCCTACAGGGCGCAGGGCACCATCGCCCGCGCCGTCGCCTCGGCGCTGGCCCAGACCCACGTACACTTTGAATTGATCGTGGTGGCCGATGACGAGGAGGATTATGAGGCCGTTCTGGGCCGGGCCGGCATCGCCGATCCGCGCCTGCGCTTTTTGTCTTCGGGCCTGATCGGCGCCGGCTCATGCCCGGCCCGCAATGTCGGGCTGGATGCCGCGCGCTACGAAATCGCCGCAATTTTAGACGCCGATGACGCCTTCAAGCCCGAAAAGCTCGAGATCATGGTGCCGCTGGCCATCCAGTACGGGCTTGTCTCCTGCGCGCTGGACGTCACCACACCAGAGGGCGCCCACCTGCGCTATGTGGGCAAGGGTGAAAACCGGCTGCTCTCGCCCGGCGACTACAAGTTCACCAATTTTTCCATGGATTCCATGCTGGTCCACGACCGCCGCCGCGCCGATCCGCGCTTTTCGACCACCCAGCCCTCCATGACCGATCTCGATTTCCTGCTCAAGCTCTTTGCAACGGTCCCGGCCTGCTTCCACGTCGGCGCGCCATTGCACGATTACGTGAAGATGCCCGTTTCGCTCTCCAATGGCCCTGGAGTCACCCAAAGGATGGTCACGTCCAAGACCATGATGCGCAAGGGGCTGGCCGAGGGCCGCTACCCCCTGGCCGACCCGACGGGAATTGTGGGTATGGGCCGCTTCCTCGACATCTCGCTCGCCGCCGAGAAAACCTACGCTCCACGCCCCGGCGCCAATCCGCCCGACCTTTTTGAAGACCACATCGAGCCGCTATTAGAGCGGTAGGGTCATGGTTGGCTCACCGATGGGCGACGGCCCATCCTCCACGCAGCCCATCGCCACCAGCGTTTGCCGCATGGCGGTATCGAGCGGCGTGCGCGGCTCGGCGCCGAGCAGTTCGACAAGCCTTGTGTTGTCCATGCGCATCGGATGGCGCCAGACCGCCGCAATATCGGCCGCCTCGCGCACAAATCCGCCGAACGGCGCCAGAAGGCCCATCGCCCACCAGGGAAAGCGATAAACCGGCAACTTGCGCCCCACCTGCCGCTCTATGGCGTCGATCATCACCCTTCCGCTCGCATCGTAAACCCCCTCGAACTGCACCCGCTCGAACGGGCGCAACGCCTCGGGGCGCTCGAGCAGCAACGCGAAGGCCTGGGCCAGATCGGGCAGATACGCCCAGCTGTGCCCCGCACCGCGTGCGATATTGATGATGCGCCGCACCGGCTTGCCCGGCGCCACCATGGCCTGCGCAAACCAGCTCGACCGCGCACCGGGCCCGAAAAAATCACCGGCCCGCACGATCAGGCTTTCCACCTCCGGCGCCGCCCGCTCCAGCCGCGCTTCGAGTTCAGCGCGGATGCGCCCCTTGAAGCTCTTTGGCGTCTGCGGGCTGGTCTCATTGAGCACCGGTGTCTGCGCCGGATCGAAATTATAGACGGTGCCCGGCAGCACGATCCGCGCCCCAACGGCCCGCGCCGCGGCAATCGTGTTGTCGATCATCGGCAGCACAAGCTCGCCCCAGTTCCTGTAGCCCGGCGGATTGACCGCATGAACGATGGTCGAAACCCCCTGCGCCGCGCCGATCACATCGGCCCGGTTCATGGCGTTCCCGCCCACCCATTGAACCCCGCTCGGCCCACTCCGGCGCGCCGCTTCAAGGTTTCGCGCCAGCCCGCGCACCGTCCAGCCCTTGCCGATAAGCGCCGCCGCGATGGCACCGCCCACCCCGCCCGTGGCTCCCAGAACCAGCGCAGTCTTCCCGCTCTCCATGATCAAGATCCTTCATTCGCGTTTCCGATGGACGAAAGATGGGCCCACACGCCTTGAAAATAAATTGTCAAAACTCGCAGCGCAGCCTACAAGAAATTTATGAAGCAAGCCATCAACTGGGATGATCAGCGCATCTTCCTCGCCGTCCTCGAAGAGGGCAGCCTTTCGGGCGCGGCGCGACGGCTCGGCCTGTCGCATCCCACGGTGCGCAGCCGCATCGAGGCGCTCGAGGCTGATCTGGGCACGCTGTTGTTCACCCGCTCGATGACCGGGCTCACCCCCACCGAGGCCGCCGAAGCGCTGCGCGAGCCGGCCCGCGCCATGGCCACGGCATCGGAGGTGTTCGTGCGCCGCGCTTCGGCGCCTGAGGGCGCCATTGCCGGCGCCGTTCGCCTCAGCGTTCCCGAGTTCATGGGCATCGAGGTGGTCCCCGCCATGCTCGAGCCTTTAAGGACCGCCCATCCGTCCATCCGGATCGAGTTGTCGCTCTCCAATCTGCCGGCAGATCTGATGGCCCAGGAGGTCGATCTGGCCGTGCGCGCCATGGAGCCCAAACAAAAAGGGCTCGTTGCCCGCAAGGTGGCCAATATCCCCTTGGGGTTTTTCGCATCGAAAGCCTATGTGGCGCGGCGTGGGCAGCCGCTCGACCCTGACCAGCTCGCCGCCCACGACATCATCGGTCCCGACCGCAACTTGTCCGATCTGGCATTGGCCGGACAGATGCTCGCCTCGGTCGATGTCGCAAGGCTGGTGCTGCGCACCGACAGTCACCCCGCCCAACTGGCGGCGGCGCGGGCCGGTCTGGGCATCGCGCTGGCCCAGGTGCCGGTCGGCAATGCGGACCCCGACCTGGTCAGGATCCTGCCCGATTTTTCACCGGGCGATATTCACACCTGGATCGTCACCCATGAAAACCTGGCCCGCGTGCCGCGTGTGCGCGCCGTGTTCGATGCGCTCGTTACCGGCTTCCGCGCCATGATGCGCACCCCGATTTGACCGGCAACGCAACCAGTTCGCCCCTTTGCGCGTTATAGGATCGTCCTTTTTGGGGACGACCATTCACAGTGCTGTTGTGGGGATAAAATGGAAGACGCAGGAATCGGCTGGATTGCAGCCATTATTATCGGCGGTCTGGCAGGCTGGATTGCATCAGCCATCATGAAGACCGAAACGGGCATCTTTCTCAACATCGTGCTCGGGATTGTCGGCGCGGCGATTGCCAGCTTTCTTTTCGGCATCATCGGAATTTCGTTCGGCGGTTGGTTTGGATATCTGATTGCCGGGCTGATCGGCGCCTGTATCCTGATCGCCATCGTCAGGGCCGTCCGACGGTAAATCGAGCGGTTCAGGCCAGTTTCTTGAGGCCGGCGCCCTGCCCGGGGGCGCCGGTTTTTTTGACCGCCGTATTCATACGGTCCGTCAACATCCTCATGCTCCCACAGACGTTCTGGTAGCGTTTGCGGTTTAATTTCTCCCCCGCGCCATCAACAGTGGAAGGGGGCCTTATGCCAGGCGGGTCGCGTCTGCCCTTGCGGCGAAATTGGCTCGATGACGCGGGCACGTCCGCCGTCGAATTTGCGCTGATCGCGCCGGTCTTCCTGCTCCTTTTGTTCGGCGCCATAGGCTATGGGATCTATTTCGGCGCCGCCCACTCGGTTCAGCAACTGGCCGCCGATGCGGCCCGCGCGGCAGTCGCCGGGGTTTCGGGCGCCGAGCGCACGGCGCTCGCCACCGCTTTCCTGGCCGAAAATGGCGGCTCTTACGTCCTGATCGACCCCGACCTTTTGACAATTGAGGCGGCCCCCAGCCCGTCCGATCCGGACCAGTTTCTGGTCCGCATCAGCTATGACGCGTCAGCGCTGCCCATATGGAACCTCCATCCCCCGCTGCCCCTGCCCGACAAAACGATCAGCTTTTCCTCCACCATCCGCAATGGCGGGGTGTGATCGATGGGGCCGGTCACCCGCTTCCTGGACGATATCGGGGCCAATGTGGCAACGCTCTTTGCCGCCGGCGCTCCGGTGCTGCTCGGCCTTGCGGCCTTTGCGGTCGATGAAGCCTCGCTCAACCTTGAAAAGCGCCGCCTGCAATCGGCGGCCGATCTGGCTGCCATCCATGCCGCCGCGAGCCCCGACGATGCAGCCGAACGCGTGCGTCTTGTGCTGGCCGATGCAGGCTACGATCCGCTGCCCGAAACGATCATCGTTCAGACCGGCCATTACGCGCCCGATCCTTCGCTGACCCCCGCCGAGCGCTTCGCCCCCGATACCGGTCCCCTCAACGCGGCCCGCGTCACCCTGCGGCGCGAGGGTACGGTCCACTTCGCGTCGATCTTTGGCTTCCCGCCGCCCCATATCGGCGTTGTGGCCACCGCCAGCGCCACCCCCATGGCCGCCTGGTCCATCGGCTCGCGCCTCGCCAGTCTCGATGGCGGCATACTCAACGCGGTTCTCGGCGGCCTTTTGGGCACCGAACTCTCCCTCACCCTCCTCGATTACAACGCCATCGCAAATGTCGATATTGCGCTGCTCGATTTCCTCGACGCGCTGGCTGGCGAAGTGGATCTGGAGGTCGGCACCTATTCCCAACTCCTCGATACCGACGTCTCGCTCGGCGCCATCGCCGCCGCCATCGCTTCGGCCTCAGGGGAAAACGCGGTCCTTGTGCAACTGGCCGGGCTGGTCGACGAAACCGTCAGGGTGGACATGGCGCGCCTCATCGTCGCCGACGGCCTGGCCGGTCTGGCGCTCGGCACCTCGGCCGCCGTCCAGGCCAGCGTCGATGCGCTTGGCCTTCTGTCCGCCGCCGCCTTGGTGGCCGATGGCAACCGCCACATCAGCCTTGAACTGGGCGCGGGCGTGCCCGGCATTGTCGGTATCGATGTGGCGCTGGTGGTGGGCGAACCGTCGGTCACCGGCTGGTTCACGCTCTCGGGCGAGGGAAATTACCTGCGCACCGCCCAGACCCGGCTCCGGCTCGATATTTCGGTTCTGGGCGATGGCGGTGGGCTGGGCCTGCTCGATATCACCCTGCCCGTCTATGCCGAACTCGCCCCCGCCGAAGCGCAAATGACCAGTCTTGCCTGTCCGCCCGGCCGGCCCGACCAGGGCACGGCCACCATCGCCGCCAGCCCCGGCGTGCTGCGGCTCGCCGTGGGAAACACCCCGCATGCGGCGTTTCTTGATACGCAAAGCCCGCTGGTGATCGCCAAGACCCCCATCGTCTCGCTGCTGGGCGGCATCGCGCGGATCAATGCCCGCGCCGATATCGCCATGAGCCAGACCAGCCCCATCCCGCTTTATTTCACGGCGCTCGACGCCGCCAACGGCACCATCCGCACGGCAACCACCCAAACCCCCGTCTCCAGCCTCACCAGCGCGCTGCTCGATGATCTCGACCTCGACCTCGAAATCTTGTCGATCAACCTGCTCGGCGCCCTGCTCTCAGGCGCGCTCGGCACCGTCCAAGCCCTGCTCGACCCGGTCCCGCTGGTGCTCGATGAGGTTCTGATGGTGCTCTTTGACGCTTTGGGCATCGGGTTGGGCCAAGTCGACGTCGCCGTCCACGTCTTCGACTGCCGCAACGCCGCCCTGGTGCAATAGGGCCAGTCCCAACCAGAGAAAAAGCGCTCTATGCGCTCGGCACCATCGGCGCCACACCCCCTTGGTCATCCCGGCCTTGAGCCGGGATCCAGTACACTCGGTGTTCGTGATAGACCCACCAACTCTGCCGCTTACTGGCTCCCGGGATGACGCCGGTGGAAAAGGCCGTTTTGTCGCTTTTTTCGTACCCTCCGACACCGCGCATGGCCTGCCGGTCAGATGCCCGATTTTGGTCGGACCGCGAGACGCCGCCGCCCTACCCCTTCGCCTTCCCATTGGGATGCAGCGTTTCCCCCCGCGCCAGCATGGCGACGAATTTTTCGATATTACGGGCCCGCGTCTCGGCCTTCTTGACCCCGTTGATCCTGAACATCAGCGCATAAAGATTGGCGCGGTTGAGCGTTTCATAGACCTTGAGCGCCTCAGGGTTTGCCCGAACGGCCTCGATAAAATCCTCGGGCATAGTGAACTCGGCCCCCGACGAATAGGCGGCGTCCCAGCGCCCGTCACTCTTGGCCGCCTCGATCTGGGCCAGCCCCGGTTCGCGCATCAGCCCCTCTTCGATCAGGCGTTCGGCGTGGCGGGTATTGATCAGGCTCCAGATCGATTTCTTGCGCCGTGGCGTGAAGCGCAAGAGATACGATTTCTCGTCGTGCGTCTTCTTGATCCCGTCAATCCACCCCCAGCACAGCCCGGCCCGCACAGCCTCCTCGTAGGAAATCGTTTCGACCCCCGACCCCTTCTTGAAAAACTGCACCCAAACCTCGTCCCAGGCGCCCCCATGCTGGGCCAGCCAGCCATAAAAGCTCTCGAAATCGACAAACGGACGAATCTTTTCCGGATCGGGAATGACGGGGGGCATGACGACTCCTCTTTCCCCCAACTCTACAGAGAGGCGCTCTTCACGCAAGTCATGGGAGCTTAGTGCGGCCAGCGGTTGGGTGGACGAGCCTTTGGCCGGGCAGTTTTGCCCGACCCGCCCGAGGGCCAGCGCGTCATGCCGTGCGCGGAGCGGCCCGTGAGGCAAACCAAAACCATTCGCGGCAACAAGGCCTGCGAATAGCACAAACATCCAAGGAAGACTGGACCAACCAAGTGAGGAGTTTTGCCTGACCCGCTTTGCGGGGCAAATCGATCCGGTGGATCGATTTGAAGGCAGAACGCCCAAGCGAGCTATGCTCGCGGGCTAGGGCCAACTTTTTGGCCGCGCCATCGCAGACGCAATGGAGAGCATAGGCGCGCTTTATGCGCCGTCATGCTCGGAATGGTGCGCGCAGTGAGATAGAAGAAACAAATGGTGGAGCCAAGCGGGATCGAACCGCTGACCTCCTGCATGCCATGCAGGCGCTCTCCCAGCTGAGCTATGGCCCCATCGATTGGGTGGCGCGCAACGCGCCGTCCGGGTGGTCCCTCAGGTGCCCTGAGCGAACGGGCGGAACCTAGTGAGAAGTGTTTTGCGACGCAAGAGCAAATTTCACCCCGCGTCGCAAATTTTTCATGCGACCCCTAAAAGCCCTGTCTACCCTTGCACGGCAAGTCCGTGGGTCACATGGACGAGCCTTAGGTGAGGAGTTTTGCCTGACCCGCCTTGCGGGGCAAATCGATCCGGTGGATCGATTTGAAGGCAGAACGCCCAAGCGAGCTATGCTCGCGGGCTGGGGCGACCGTTCGCCGCGCCGTCGCAGGCGCAGCGAAGGGCATAGCGCGGTTTCAGCGCGTCATGCCCGAAGCGGTGCGCGCCGTGAGACAGAAAAAACTCTACCGCTCGTCATCATCCACTTCGACGTCGAAATCGATTTCGTCATCGTCGTCGTCGGTTTCAAGGAAGGTATCGTCGTCGTCCCCGCCCAGTTCCTCGTCGACTTCGACGTCCTCGACATCGGGGATATCGTCGTCATTGTCATCATCGTCGTCGGTATCGGTTTCCGCGTCATTGAGCGAAATGACCTCGGCACCCGCCTCCTTGGCGGCCACATCGACGTCGGCTTCCTCGACCTCGTCTTCCTCTACGACCTTTTCAGCCTTGCGCTCCTTGGCGCCGAACTTGGCGGCTGCCTTTTCCTGAGCGGCTTCGAAAAAGCTCAGGGGATAGGATTTGCCGGTATAGGGCGAGACCACCGGGTCTTTGCCTAGATCGTAAAATTTCTTACCCGTTACCGGGCATGTCCGCTTGGTACCGCGTTCGTCACTGGCCAAGGCAATTCCCCATTCATCTGCTGCTGTAGGGTTGGTATTTCGAGCGCCCCGAAAAAACGCTACCGGGTTTTTGCTAAGGGGCGCAACAGGCATAAAGTGTGGGCGCAACACCCCTGGTTGAAAAGGGCGGCCACGTTGGGGGTTCGGTTAGCGTGAAATTTTCGCCGCTGTCAAACGCAAAATGTAAGCGGCCATGCCCGTGATTGGCAGGCAGATACGATCATGCTAAGCCCGACCTCGTTTTTACCCTTTCCAGTCCCGGTTCGTTTGCCATGTCCCATGCCCTCCCGCCGCGTCCGCGCGCCAGCCACAATGCCGGCGCCCTTTCCGGGTCCATAAGGGTGCCCGGCGACAAGTCGATTTCCCATCGCGCCATGATGTTCGGCGCCATGGCGCTGGGCCGCACCACCGTGACCGGCCTGCTCGAGGGTGAGGATGTGCTGGCCACCGGCCGCGCCATGCAGGCTCTGGGCGCCAGGGTCGAAAAGATCGGCGAGACCTGGCAGATCGACGGGCTCGGCGTCGGCGGCTTTCTCGCCCCCCAGGCCGATCTCGATTTCGGCAATGCGGGCACCGGCGTGCGGCTGACCATGGGCCTTGTCGGCGCCTATCCATTCGTCACCCGCTTTGTGGGCGATGCCTCGCTCTCGGCCCGCCCCATGGGCCGCGTGCTCGATCCGCTGCGCGCCATCGGCGTTGAAGTCGTCGAACACCACGAAAACCGCCTGCCCATTGCTCTCAAGGGCCCCACCGATCCCGTGCCGGTGCACTATCGCGTGCCCATGGCCTCGGCCCAGGTCAAGTCCTGCGTGCTTTTGGCCGGTCTGGTCATTCCCGGCACGACCACGGTGATCGAACCGATCATGACCCGCGATCACACCGAAAAGATGCTCGAAGGCTTCGGCGCCGATATTGCCATCGCCACCGATGCCGACGGCGTGCGCACCATCACCGTCGCCGGCCTGCCCGATCTGAGGGCCCAGGAGCTGATCGTCCCCGGCGATCCGTCCTCGGCCGGTTTCCCGCTCGTTGCCGCCCTCATCGTGCCGGGCTCGGAAGTCACCATCGAAAACGTTCTGATGAACCCCACCCGCACCGGCCTGATCGATACGCTCATTGAAATGGGCGGCGACATCACAATCGAAAACCGCCGCGTTTCGGGCGGAGAGGACATCGCCGACCTGCGGGTGAAACATTCGGCATTGAAGGGCGTCTCCGTCCCCGCCTCCCGCGCCCCCTCGATGATCGATGAATACCCGGTCCTCGCCGTCGCCGCGTCCTTTGCGCAAGGCGTCACCCACATGGCAGGGCTCGAGGAGTTGCGGGTGAAAGAATCCGACCGCCTCGCCGCCGTCGCCCGTGGGCTCGAGGCCAATGGCGTTGTCTGCGAGGAGGGCACTGATTTCCTCACCGTCACCGGCAAGGGCGCCGTTCCCGGCGGTGGCACCGTCGCAACCCACCTCGATCACCGCATCGCCATGAGCTTTCTGGTCATGGGCCTGGCGGCCGATAAGCCTGTCGCCGTCGATGACGACCGGATGATCGCCACCTCGTTCCCCAGCTTCGAAGCCGATTTCACCCGGCTCGGCGCCGGCTTTTCCAAAAGCGAGGACGCCGCATGATTATCGCGGTGGATGGACCGGCGGCCTCGGGCAAGGGCACCATCGCCGCCGCGCTGGGCCGGCACTTCAACCTGCCCCATCTCGATACGGGCCTGCTCTACCGCGCCGTCGGGCTGGCGGTCAAAGCCCATATCGATGCCCCCGATATCGAGGCGAGGGCCACAAAGGCCGCCCGGGACCTCGATTCTGCCGCCATCGACCCCGAATATCTGCTCGGCGCCGAAGTGGGCGTTCTGGCCTCAAGGATCGCCGTCTTCCCCGGCGTGCGCAAAGCCCTCTTCGCCTTCCAGCGCGATTTCGCCACCCACCCGCTCGGCGCCGTGCTCGATGGCCGCGATATCGGCACCACCATCGCCCCCGAGGCCGACGCCAAGCTCTTTATCGTCGCCGATCCCAAAGTCCGCGCCGACCGCCGCGCCCGCCAGATCGAGGCACGCGGCCAGAGCGTCGATCGAGACAAGCTCCTTGCCGATATCGAGGCCCGCGATGCGCGCGATGCCGCCGCCCCCCATGGCGGATTTCACCCCGCTGACGATGCGGTCTTGCTCGATACGACCAATTTGGATATAGAAGCCGCCATTACGGCAGCCATCGCGCAAGTGGAGGCGGCTATCGCCCGCAAGTCGGCCCGCTCTTAAAGAGCTCAGGCAAAATCCAAACTTGCGGCGTTGGGCCACAAATCTTTCGCACCCGAACCCGCCTTAAGGGTTCACCTGCCCTGTCAGTATTCGCCGGTTTGAAAATCAGCGCTCCAAACCCCATATGGGGTGGGAACGCCGTTGGCTATATCGGCACGACTATCCACATCATCAACACCAACCAAATGTTCCGCGCACCCGCTCGGAATGGAGTTTTAATGGCTAACCAGACCGCATCTGCAGAAGATTTCGAACAGCTCCTTTTTGAGAGCTTTCAGGACATCGATCCCGTCGAGGGCACCGTTGTCAAAGGCAAGGTCGTCGCAATCGAAAAAGACCTCGCCATCATCGACGTGGGATTGAAGACCGAAGGCCGCGTGCCGATGAAGGAATTCGGCGCCGCCGGCCGCGACGGCACCATTGCCGTCGGCTCGGAAGTCGAAGTCTATGTCGACCGCGTCGAAAACGCGATGGGCGAGGCTGTCCTCTCCCGTGAGAAGGCCCGCCGCGAAGAAAGCTGGGTCCGCCTCGAAGTCCTTTACGACAAGGGCGAAAAGGTCGAAGGCCAGATCTTCAACCAGGTCAAGGGCGGCTTCACCGTCGATCTCGATGGCGCCGTGGCCTTCCTGCCGCGCTCCCAGGTCGATATCCGCCCCATCCGCGACATCGCTCCCCTGATGAACGTGCCGCAGCCCTTCCAGATCCTGAAAATGGACAAGCGCCGCGGCAATATCGTCGTTTCGCGCCGCGCCATTCTCGAAGAATCGCGCGCCGAACAGCGTTCGGAAATCGTCCAACAGCTCGAAGAGGGCCAGGTGGTCGAAGGCGTCGTCAAGAACATCACCGATTACGGTGCGTTCGTTGATCTGGGCGGCATCGATGGCCTGCTCCACGTCACCGACATCGCATGGCGCCGCGTCAATCACCCCAACGAAGTCCTGGCGATCGGCGAGACCATCAAGGTCCAGATCATCCGCGTCAATCAGGAAAGCCATCGTATTTCGCTGGGCATGAAGCAGCTCCAGGCCGATCCCTGGGAAGGCATTGCCGCCAAGTATCCGGTGGAAGCCAAGTTCACTGGCCGCGTGACCAACATCACCGATTACGGTGCGTTCGTCGAACTCGAGCCGGGCATCGAAGGCCTGATCCACGTCTCGGAAATGAGCTGGACCAAAAAGAACGTCCATCCGGGCAAGATCGTCTCGACCTCCCAGGAAGTCGAAGTGGTCGTTCTCGAAGTCGATCCCGAAAAGCGCCGCATCTCGCTTGGTCTCAAGCAGACGCTCGCCAATCCGTGGGAAAGCTTTGCCGACAAGTTCCCGATCGGTGCCGAGATCGAAGGCGAAGTCAAGAACAAGACCGAATTCGGCCTGTTCATCGGCCTCGACGGCGATGTGGACGGCATGGTCCACCTTTCCGATCTCGACTGGAACCGTCCGGGCGAAGAAGCGCTTGAGGATTACAACCGTGGCGACATCGTCAAGGCCAAGGTTCTCGACGTCGATATCGACAAGGAACGCATTTCCCTGGGCATCAAGCAGCTTGGGTCCGATGCAATGGCCGATGCCGCTGCCGGCTCCGATGGCCTGCGCAAGGGCGCGATCGTCACCACCGAAGTCACCGCCGTTACCGATGGTGGCCTCGAAGTGCGCATCGCCGACACCGACCTGACGGCCTTCATCCGCCGCTCCGATCTGAGCCGCGACCGTGAAGACCAGCGCCCCGAACGCTTCGCCGTCGGCGAAAAGGTCGATGCCCGCATCACCCAGTTCGACAAGAAGACCCGCCGCATCGGCCTTTCGATCAAGGCCCTGGAAATCGCCGAAGAAAAAGAAGCCGTCGCTCAGTACGGTTCCTCCGACTCCGGCGCCTCCCTCGGCGACATCCTTGGCGCAGCCCTCAAGGGCCAGGACAAGAAGTAACACACATAGTGTGATCGATTTTATGGGGCTCGCGCGAAAGCGCGGGCCTTTTTCTTTGGGAATGGTGGTAAGATCGGGCACTATGGAATAAACTTAAAATGGACTATTCCACGCCATACGCTTAGCGAGCCAACCTGTTATGGGAACTCTCTCGCAGGCTTATCGAGATGGCGCAGCGGCAGGATTCGAACCTGCGACCTCCCTGTCCGGTGATGGCGTCCGGCAAGACCACATCGAACCGTCGAAAACAGGGTGCTCTGTCCACCTGAGCTACGCTGCGGAACTTTAGAAAGGAATATCCTCCAAACCATTCGGTTCGAAAGCTGGAGCTTTCGAGGGTACGTAGAGATCATCGACCTTGAGCGTGATCCGGTCACTGCGAGCAATCGGCGCCAGCATGATCCGGCAGATTGTGACCAGTTCGCGAGGCGTCCGGCTGGTTACATACATTTCGCCAGTATCGATATCGTAATATGGCATCTGAGCCTTTGCCGTGTATGTTGCGACAAAGGCGGCAATGCCAAAGTCCAATAATTGCTTAATCTGCTGATTCAGACTGACGGCTTGACGAAGCCTTGCCGACAGCGGAAACACCGGCTCTTCCATTGGCGTCCGCCAAGGATTCGGCATCATGGCTTCGATCGCGGAAGTCATCGCCTCAAGCACATCAATGTTTTCGGAAGTCGGCTCCGCCTCGCACGTTATCTTGCCGTCAAAGCTGGCTTCCAGCGTATTGATGAGAGTCATCCCAGAATCAACTGGCCGTAGAACAATTAAACTCTGGGCTGCCAAGTCCTCTGCATTGGTGCCGTCCTCATTTTCAGCAGTTCTGATAATTTCACTAACACGTACATTAAGTGCCGATGCGATGCTGGATAGACTTTCCATTTGCATCGGCTTGTCGGTTTCTGCGCGCTGAATCGTCCGCCGATCTACGCCACTTTTAATACCCAGTATTTCTTGGGTCATGCCCGCTAACCCCCGCAATTCGCGGATCTTTGCTCCATCTGGTCTGTGATTTCGATTGCTCATGAGTTTCAATCTAGCGCGAATGGAGCGACAGTACCACGTCAGGAAAGCGGCAGGATTTCAGACGATGCGCTATCGTTGCGACGCGAGCGCGACACTAATGTCTTAGAACACGACAAGCTGGATTAAAATCCGAAGCTGTCGTTACGCGGAACTCTAACAATTTGGGGAAGGGCATCTAGGGAGGCCGAAACGACATAGACAATATCGAGGAAAAAGCTGGCATCGCTCGATTGAGAACTCTTCAGTCGCATCCTAGCTCGGCGACACCCCGCAACAATGCCAATACCCTGCATTCTCAATTCATCGATCTGCTCCTGGAATTGACGATCCACTTCAAGCTTGTCTCTCGCTGAATAGAGATCATGGCAGTCGCCGTATTCGCAAAAGCAATCTTGAAGAGACGCGAGCAACGCTTCGACATTGTCCGTCGGATCATCAATTGATGTGATGAGAAAGCTGTGGGCGCGTTCGGCGAGCTTACGCAATTGTTTCCCCTTCACCATCTGCTGCACGTCCACAGCGACAGTTTCGCGTTCAATACGCGCGGATTCTTCCTTTAGCCTTTCAATATTGGGTAAGGGCCAAGGCCCGTTAAATGTATCAAGGTCATCAAAATCAAAAGCGGCCGCTAATGTTCGACGTGTATCAATACTGCTAGGTTGGCCGCTCTCGAGCCGCTGTATGGTGCGCGGACTGACGCGAGCAATTTCAGCGAGCGTTTCCTGTGTCCAACCCTTTTCTTTTCGAAGCTCCGCAATGACAGCAGCAAGCTCTGGATCGGTAAGGCGGCGATAGTCGATCACGTCTGAATTAATCATTAGATGCTCCCATTTATGGAACAGATCATCGCAACAATAGGAGCGTCTTACCACGACAGGAACCCGACAGCGCCGAAGGGTGTTAGCGCTACTGCTAACTAGAGCCCATCCCCTTCAACACCCCCGCCGTCTCCGGCATCCGCTTCAAACTCGCCCCGATCCGCTCGCGCCAGCGCGGGCCGCGCGCCAGCGCGTCTTTATAGGCTTCGGCGAGATCGTCGGGCCGGTCCTGCGCCAGCACCGCCACCAGAAACGCCGCCTGGGCCCGGTCCTTGCGCGCCTTGATCTGGTCCGGCCCGCCCTGGCGCCGGTCGGCCACGATCAGCTTGTGAATCGCAAAGCGTTCCGGCCGCGGAACCTGCACCAGAACCCCCGAGCGATAGAGCGCAACCGCTTGGACCGGCTCGGCAAGCAGGAAGTTGAGATAATTAAGCCCCTGCGCGCTCACCCCCAAGGCGGGTAGCGGCTTGACGCCTTCCTCGCCAAGCGCCGGCGTCAAAAATTCCACCATGACTTCGCCGTGGCTTTGCCGCCATCGCCACACCTGTTTGTTGTTGATCCCCGGCACGGGATCGAATTTAAGCACATTGAGAATGTCGGCGGGGCTTTCTTCAACCTTGTCGTCCAACGCCACCGAAAGCCGCTCGATACTGGCAATATCGATATCGCCGGTCTGCGCCAGCTCCTCGGCATCCATGCGCACCCCGAGTTCGCCCTGATAGAGCCCATAGGCTGAAGTGCCCACCAGCGTTCCCCCCAGCCGGAACACCCCCGCCCTTGAAAAGGCGAGCAGCAGCGAGCCGGTCTCCCGGTCGGTCGTCAAAAGCCCTTCGGCCCGCAGCGTCCGCGCCAGTTGGCTCATCCGCTGCCGGCGCCCCTCCGATTGCTGTTTCAGGGTTTCGGCCTTTTCCAGCCGCGCCCGCAGCTCCGGCCTGTCCTCGCCCAGATACCGGCTCACCATCTCGGTCCCGATCCGGAACCGCTCGTAAAGATAGACCCGCCCGTTGCGGTGCCGCTCCTCGATACTGCCCATAAGGCTCGCCGCCCGCTCATCGAGATGAAGGCGCAAGAGATCCTGATAGGCCACCACCGCCGAGCGGCTCAGAGATACCGGTTCCATGTCGAACCCCGTTTATGTGCATCAAGTTATAGTTTGCTGCACACAAACATCAAGTGTGCATCAAAAAATTTCCTGATGCACACGGGCCAGTCGCAGAACGCAGCGGCCTGCCGCCGCCCGGGCCTCTAAGCCGAACGCCGCTCGACTCCCGCCGCGCTTGCTCCATTGTCCGCCTCGGGCACCGGCAAGCCCACCGGCAGCCGCATCGCCGCCACCAGTCGCCGATATTCCTGCCGCGCATTGACATGCGACATCGAGGGCGCGGCCCCCAGCGTTTCGGCATCCAGCGGGTCGAACACCGTCATCCCCAGTTTGAACAGCGAGCGAAAGATCACCCGCTCGGCGATCCCCTCGGCCACCCGGCACCCCAGCCGCTCGGCGACCATCTCGATGGTCTGCTGCACCTCGCTGGCGTTGCGCGAGCCCAGTTGCGCAATCCGGTTGCGCACCAGCACCCAGTCGATCGTCTGGCCCGTGCGCTCCAGCCGCTCGGCGCGCGCTTTTTGCACGTTTCGCGAATAGGGGCTGGTCTGGATCGGTTGCCCGCTCTGCTCGTCGATGCGGGCCAGAACGTCCAGATCGATCATCGAATCGTTGAGCGGGGTCACCAGCGTATCGGCAATCTCCAGCGCCGCCCGCGCCAGGTTGCAGTCGAACCCCGGCGTGTCGATGACGATGAAATCGACCTCCTTGCGCAGCCCCGTAACCGAGCGGTCGAAAATCTCGCGCTCGGCCGCCTGGTTTTCCGAAATCGAATCCCCCCAGGCCGTCGGGATATAAAGGTGCTTGGGCATCGGCACGTTGCGGCCCCGCGCCTCCGCGCTGGCTCGCCGGTTGCGCACATAGCGCGTCAGCGTCTGCTGGCGGCTGTCCACGTCCACGGTCCCCACGGCAAACCCCAAATGGAGCAGATAGACGGCCAGATGCAGCGAGGTCGTCGATTTGCCCGACCCTCCCTTTTCATTGCCCACAACAATGATATGCGCGCCTGCCTGCCCCATCTCGAAAACCCCAAATCAGCCAATACACAATCGGCTCCATCAGGTGCCAACATGGTTAACGGGGCCTTAACCGAACCCTCTTCCCACAACTCTTGACTATGCAACAAGTTTGTTGCATAAGGCGTCATGACCACTGACGACGAAACCCTCAACCGCCTGTTCCGTGCCCTGGGCGATACGACCCGCCGCATCATCATCGCCGAACTTGCCAGGCGCGACCGCCAGTCCCTGTTCGAGCTTTTCACCCGCGTGGTCACCAATCACGGCATCGGCCAGACCCGCCAGGGCTTTTCGAGGCACCTGGCAACCCTCGAGGAGGCCGGGCTGATCGAAATCGAATGGCAGGGCACCACAAAGCTCCACAGCCTCAACACCGCACCCATTGCCGCGCTCCAAGCGGGCTGGCTGCAATCCTTCATGGAGGAACACCAATGAAAATCTACGTCACATCCGTCTATGTCGACGACCAGAACAAGGCCCTCGATTTCTACACGGCCAAACTCGGCTTCATCAAAAAGCACGACATCCCCGTCGATGGCGAAAACCGCTGGCTCACCGTGGTCAGCCCCGACGCGCCTGACGGGGTCGAACTGCTGCTCGAACCCTCCGCTCACCCCGCCACGGCCCCTTTCAAACAGGCGCTCGTCGCCGATGGCATCCCGCTGACCTCGTTTCAGGTCGACGATATCGACGCCGAATATGCGCGCCTTTCGGCCCTCGGCGTCGCCTTCACCCTGCCGCCCACCAATGCCGGCCCGGTCAAGATGGCCGTCCTCGATGACACCTGCGGCAATCTCATCCAGATCGTGCAAATGGTCGCCCAGCCGTGACCGCTCTCTGGCGCCCGCTTCTCCCCACCGACATCCCCGCCGTCTCGGCCATCGCCAGGAAGGTGCACCCCGATTTCCCCGAGGACGACGCGGTGTTTGCCGACCGGCAGGCCCTGGGGCCCGATTTCTGCTTCCTTCTCGAAATCGGCGCCGCCCCCGCCGGCTATATCCTCGCCCACCCCTTCCGTCTGGGCGCTCTCCCGGCGCTCAATACGGTCCTGGGCGGTCTCCCCGAGCCCTGCGACACGCTCTATATCCACGATCTGGCTCTCCTGCCCGCCGCGCGCGGCACCGGCGCGGCCCGCCAGATCGTGCAGGCCCTGTTCCCCCTAGCCGCCCCCTTCGGCGCCCTCAGCCTTGTCGCCGTCAACGGCTCGGTCTCCTTCTGGACCCGCATGGGGTTCGCCGTCACCGATGCCGAACACCTCGCCGCAAAGCTCTCAAGCTACGCCCCCGACGCGCGCTACATGGTTGCACCCGCCTCCCGTTAGCGGTAGCGATCACTAACGATCAAATCTGGACGCCACCATGTCGCCTCAAGACGATCCTTACGAGACCATCCCCGTCACCCGCGCCCTGCGGCGCTCGCGTGGCCGCTGGCGGATTTTCGCCTTCGTGGTGCTGGCCATCGCCGTGGTGGTCGGCCTTGCCCGCTTTTCCCCGCTGATGAACCCCGCTGGCGATGTCATTGCCCGCGTCACCATTTCGGGCACCATCCTGACGGACGCCGAACGCACCGCGCTTTTCGAGGAGCTGGCCGAAGACGATACCGTTGCCGCGGTCATCGTGGCCATCAACTCTCCGGGCGGCACCACGGCGGGCGGCGAAGAGCTTTATGCCTCCCTGCGCGCGCTCGCCGAACAAAAGCCCGTGGTCTCCACCATCGGTGAGCTGGGCGCCTCGGCCGCCTATATGGCCGCCATCGCCACTGATCGCATCTACGCGCGCAACCTCTCCATCGTCGGCTCCATCGGCGTCTATTACCAGCACGTCGATGCCTCGGGCCTGTTTGAAACCCTCGGCGTCGATCTCGACAAGGTCGCGTCCGGCCCCTTGAAGGGCAAGCCCGATTTCGACGAGCCGATCTCGCCCGAAGTCCGCGATTCCCTGGTCGATCTGGTGGATTCTTCCTACCAGTATTTCGTTGATCTGGTCGCCGAACGCCGCGGGCTCTCGCGCCCGCAAACCCTGGCTCTGGCCGATGGCCGCATCCTTTCGGGCGTCATGGCCATCGAGGCCGGTTTGATCGATGAAGCGGGCGGGCAATCCGAGGCGCTGGCCTGGCTGCAGACCGAGCGTTTCGTCGAACCCGATCTCGATATTGTCTCGGTCTGGCCGCGCCAGCGCGCTCCTGGCTGGATCGATCTTGTGCTCGGCGCGTTTAGTGGAGCATTGGGCGATGGTGGCTGGCCCGGCTTGCCGCTTGACGGGCTGGTCTCGCTTTGGCACCCTCAAGCCCGATAATGCCAAGGCCGCAACACTTTAGCCTGAGGGTGCCTGCACCCGAACCTGCGCCAGGGGGCGTGCGATAGATCATGATAAAGTCCGAACTCATTGAAAAGCTCGCGGCGGAAAACCCGCATCTTTTCCATCGCGATATCGAAAACATCGTCAACGCCATCCTCGATGAGATCGGTGACGCGCTGGCCCGGGGCGACCGGGTCGAATTGCGCGGCTTCGGCGCGTTTTCGGTCAAGAACCGCCCGGCCCGCATCGGCCGCAATCCGCGCACCGGCGAACAGGTCGATGTGGGCGAAAAATACGTGCCGCAATTCAAGGCCGGCAAGGAAATCCGTGAGCGGCTCAACGGCGGCTGACACCGCCCAGAAGCGATCCGGTTTGTCAAAGCCGCCCGCACTTGCGAAAATGGTGATAGGGACGGCCCTTCCCCGGTCGTCATCCCGGACTTGATCCGGGATCCAGTAACCGGCAGCGCCGGCGGCTCTTTCGTTCCGCTTGCGCGACAGATGGAATAGACATTTCTATGCGCAAACGCATCGTCGGCTGGCTCGTTCTCGTGCCCCTGTGCCTTGTGGTCCTGGTTTTTGCCCTGGCCAACCGGCATATGGTCGCCGTCAATTTCAATCCTCTTGTCGCGCCCGATGAGGCTGCGCCAGGCTTTGGCGTGCCGCTGTTTCTGGTGATCTATGCGGTGCTGTTCATCGGCATTTCGCTCGGCGGGCTTTCGGTCTGGTTCACCCAGGGCCAGCACCGCAAGGAGGAGCGCCGCCTGCGCCGCGAAAACGAAAAGCTCAAAGCCGATCTCGATCGCTCCCGCCGCGCCCCGGCCCATCAGCCCGACGCAGCGCTGCTCGCCACGGACGAATTGGTCTGATGGACCAGCCCATCATCAAGATCTGCGGGGTCAAAACCCCCGATATTCTCGATCATGTCATCGCTCAAGGCGCCGACATGGCGGGGTTCGTCCATTTCGAAAAAAGCCCGCGCCACCTCCCGTTCGATACCATCGCCACCCTTGTCGCCCAGGCCGGTGACCGCATCGAAACGGTGATCCTGCTGGTCGATCCCGACAACGATACTCTCGCTGCCGCGGTCGAAACCGGCGCTCAATGGCTCCAGCTTCACGGGTCCGAACCCAAGGGCCGTGTTGCCGATATCCGCGAGCGCTCGGGGCTGAAAATCATCAAGGCCCTGCCCATCGGCGATAAGAACGACGTGCGCCAGGTTCCCGCCTATCGCCCGGTGTCCGACCGGCTGATCCTCGATGCACGGCCGCCAAAAGGCGCCACCCGCCCCGGTGGTCTGGGCACGGTGTTTGATTGGTCGCTGCTCGAAACCCTTGACCCGTCGGTCCGCTTCATGCTTTCCGCTGGGCTCGATAGCGACAATGTTGCCCGGGCTGTCAAAACCCTCAAACCCTTCGGCCTCGATGTTTCTTCGGGCGTCGAGCGCGAAAAGGGCGTAAAAGACGCCGGGTTGATTTCCCGGTTCATCGCCAGCGCCCGGGCGGCGGCACAATAAGGTTTAGGTCTATGAGCCAGCAAAACGCCAATTCCCTGCGTCAGGGACCCGATGAGAACGGCAAGTTCGGCATTTATGGCGGGCGCTTCGTGGCCGAGACCCTGATGCCCTTGATCCTCGATCTGGAAAAGGCCTATCGCGCCGCCCAGGCCGATGAAGAATTCCTAGCTGAAATGGACGATCTGCGCACCCATTTCGCCGGCCGTCCCTCCCCGCTCTATTTCGCCGAGCGCATGACAAATGAGCTTGGCGGCGCGAAAATCTATTTCAAGCGCGAAGACCTCAACCACACGGGCTCCCACAAGCTCAACAACTGCATCGGCCAGATCCTGCTTGCCAAGCGCATGGGCAAGACCCGGATCATCGCCGAAACCGGGGCCGGCCAGCACGGCGTGGCCACGGCCACGGTCTGCGCCCGGTTCGGCCTGCCCTGCACCATCTTCATGGGCGCCACCGATGTGGAGCGCCAGATGCCCAACGTCTTGCGCATGAAAATGCTCGGCGCCGAGGTCCGCCCGGTCACCGCCGGAGCCGGTACGCTCAAGGACGCCATGAACGAGGCGCTGCGCGACTGGGTCACCAATGTCGACACCACCTATTACCTGATCGGCACGGCCGCCGGCCCGCATCCTTATCCTGAAATGGTGCGTGACTTCCAAAAAGTGATCGGCGAGGAAATCCGCACCCAGATCATAAAGGCCGAGGGCCGCCTCCCCGATGCCCTGGTCGCCTGCATCGGCGGTGGGTCCAACGCCATCGGCACCTTCCACGATTTCCTCGACGAGCCGAATGTGAAGATTTTCGGCACCGAGGCCGGTGGACACGGGGTCGATATCGAAAACGGCCACGCCGCGTCCATGACCGGCGGCCGCCCCGGCGTGCTGCACGGCAACCGCACCTATCTCTTGCAGGATGCGGACGGCCAGATCACCGAGGGTCATTCGATTTCCGCCGGGCTGGACTATCCCGGCGTCGGCCCCGAACATTCCTTCCTGCGTGACAGCGGCCGGGTCAACTATGTGCCCATAACCGACGCCGAAGCGCTCGACGCCTTCATGGCCTGCACCAAGTTCGAAGGCATCATCCCCGCGCTCGAAAGCGCCCACGGCCTCGCTCACGTCATCAAGCTCGCCCCCACAATGGCCAAGGACGAAATCATCGTCCTCTGCCTTTCCGGCCGCGGCGACAAGGACGTCGAATCGGTCGGCAAGCATCTGGGCATGGTGTTTTAAGACCAATCGACATTGCGGGGGCAAAGGCTCCTGCCTTGCCAAAACCACCACGCTGTCACCCCGGCCATCGAGCCGGGGTCCAGTACACTCGGCGCCCAGGACAGAACCGTCAACTCTGCCGCTTACTGGTTCCCGGGTCTTCGCCCAGGATGACTAGGTGGGAAAAGGCCGGATTCGGGATGGAGTCCCGAAACCCGGAACACTTCCCGCGCTTTCCCAACGCCCCCTCGGCCCCTGTCTCCCCGGGATATGTTCCGGATCTCTCCCCGCGCCGCTTCAGCATGACGCCCTTTGGGGGAGACTTTGAGCCGTCTTGCCAATCGCGCCAGTTGCACGATTGGAGGCGAGAAGGCCGTGAGAGCTATGCTCGAATGGCGATGAGCAGCCATACGGGTAAGGTGGCCCTGAGCGCCGACAGTATCACCACCTTGCCTCCTCCCCATCGTCATCCCGGGCGAAGACCCGGGACCCAGTACCCCTAGCGCTTGTGACGCTTCCCCAAACGCCTCACCACTCCCTTGTCACCCCGGGATTTATTCCCGGGGTCCATCTCTCCGCGCCGCTGCAAATGCATGCCGCAAAAGCTATGCGTCTTTCTCACCCTTTGCTACTTTCACTGGCTAGAAACAAAACACTTGACGAACCCATTCCTCCCTGGCTATACGTCAACCCATAGCCAATGGGATATATGTCATCGATGTCCGCCACCCCCGATGTACTGTTTCGCACTCTCGCCGACCCGACCCGCCGGGCCCTGTTCGAGCGCCTGTGCAAAAACGGCGAGCTTACGGTCGGCGCGCTGACCCAGGGCGCCGGCGTCTCCCAGCCGGTGGTCTCAAAGCATCTGGGCGTGCTGCGGCAGGCCGGCCTGGTCAGCGATCGCCATGAGGGCCGCCACACCCATTACAGTGCCCGCATCGATGCCTTGGCCCCCCTGGCGGACTGGACCCGCCAGATGGCCGGCTTCTGGCACAGCCGGTTCGACGATCTGGAAGATTTGCTAAGGAGGATGGATCAATGAAACTCAGCGCATGGTTCCGCCAGGGTCACCGCTGGCTGGCAATCGCCTTCACGCTCGGCGTCATCGTCAATTTCATCGCCCTGGGCGGTGGGGAAGAACCGGCCTTCTGGGTCTATTTGCTCGCCCTCATCCCCTTGTTCCTGTTGCTTTTTACGGGGCTCTACCTGTTCGTGCTACCCTATGCCATCAAATGGCGCGGCGGGCGGCGCGCAAGCGAAAGCCCATGACACAATGAGCAAATCGGAAAGCAAGCCGGTGTTGTTGTCCGGCGGAAATCCCCAGATTCCCAAGGGCTATGGCGAGGCTCCCGTCAGGGCCTATCTCGACGCCATGCCGGGGTGGAAGGGCGATATCGGGCGCCGCCTCGATGCCATTATCACCCGCGTGGTTCCCGATGTGCAAAAGGCGGTCAAGTGGAACTCGCCCTTTTACGGGGTCGAAAAGGACTATTGGTTCACCTCCTACCACTGCATGACGAAATACGTGAAGGTGACCTTCTTTAAGGGCAGCGACCTCGATCCGCCCCCGCCCGGCACCTCGAAATACCCGGCGGTGCGCTACCTCGATATCTATGAGGACATGGGGTTCGATGAGGACCAGTTCGCCTCATGGATCGAACAGGCCAGCAAGCTGCCCGGCGAAAAAATGTGAGACTTACCCAATGCCAAAACCCGATAATGACACCCAGGCCGCTCCGTCCACCGCGAGCGCGTCCGAGCTGATCGATGCCCGCATCGCCGATCTCGGCGACTGGCGCGGAAAAACCCTCGCCAGGGTCCGCGCCCTCATCCATGAGGCCGTCCCCGAAGTTCTCGAGGAATGGAAATGGCGCGGCACCCCGGTCTGGTCCCATGCCGGCATCATCTGCACCGGCGAGACCTACAAGACCTATGTCAAACTGACCTTCGCCAAGGGTGCATCGCTCGACGACCCCAAGGGCCTGTTCAATTCGAGCCTCGATGGCAACACCCGCCGCGCCATCGACATCCATGAGGACGCGGAAATCGACGAGGCGGCCTTAAAGGCGCTCTTTGCCGCCGCCGCAACCCTCAATTCCTTAAAGAAACCCGCCCGGACCAAAAAGTCGCACTGAGGACACCACCATGGCTGAACCCATCACCGTCACCGTCGAACGCGAAATCCCCTTTCCGCCCGAAAAGATATGGCGCGCCCTCACCCAGCCCCATCTGATGGAGGAATGGCTGATGAAGACCGACTTCAAGCCCGAGATCGGGCACAATTTCACCCTGCGCGGCGATTGGGGTGGTGTGGAATGCGAGGTTCTGGCCATCGAGCCCGAAAAGACCCTTTCCTACACCTGGAACCACCCCCACTCCGATCCCGCCTACGCGCTCGAAAGCGTCGTGGTCTTCACCCTCACCGCCACGGCCACGGGCACCCGTCTGCGCATGGAGCAGACCGGCTTCCGCCCCGAACAGAAACAGGCCATCGGCGGCGCCAAATGGGGCTGGGAAGAAAACTTCACCAACATCGAAAAACTGCTGGCCGAGGGCAAGGCGTAAGACAGAGCGACATTCAGCTCGCCCTCAGTTGAATGTCCTTTGGGCGTGGCGGCCAAGTGCACCGAGTGTCCACTGGCCGTCAGCCCCCCGCTTTGTGCATGGCTGGAATACCCATTGAGCGCTTGTTTATTGCCACCGGCAGGCGCATTTAAATCTCAAGAAATCAAGCACCTTTCAGGAGATTTGAACAATGGCACGCAATCGGATTTTCGATTCCATCTCGGGTTTTTTCGGTGACGTGGGCCGCGCCCGCAACGCCTCGAACCTTTATTCCAATCTGTCCAACATGTCCGACGATGCACTGCGCTCGCGCGGTCTCAATCGCGCCGATCTGGCCCGTCACGCTTTCGATACTGCGTTCAACTCCAAGTAATCTGCCGCTTTCGCGGTCGACATCAAAAAGGCACCCGCCTCCGGCCGGGTGCCTTTTGTATTGATGGAGTTGACTTGCACCCCCAACCTGTCCTTTATCCCGGCAAACATTGGCTTTTTCGTCGTGGAGATTTCATGGGCGCCTCGCGCATCGACAAGCGGTTTGAAAAGACACGGGCCGAAAACCGCCCCGCTTTTGTCTCGTTCATCATGGCCGGAGACCCCGACGAGGCGACCGCCGACGCCATTCTCGCCGGGCTCCCGGCCGCGGGCGCCGATGTGATCGAACTGGGCATGCCGTTTTCAGATCCCATGGCCGATGGCGTCGCCATCCAGCTCGCCGGCCAGCGCGCCCTTGCCGCCGGCATGAGCCTTGAAAAGACGCTTGAAATGGTCGCCCGCTTCCGGGCGAATGACGACGAAACCCCAATAGTTCTGATGGGTTACTACAACCCCATCTACATCTACGGCGTCGAAAAGTTCATCGCCGAGGCCGTAAGATCGGGCGTCGACGGCCTGATTGTTGTCGATCTCCCCGCCGAGGAAGATGACGAATTGTGCATCCCGGCGCTCAAAACCGGCCTCAACTTCATCCGCCTGACCACCCCCACCACCGACGCAAACCGCCTGCCGACAGTGCTCAACAACGCCTCGGGCTTTGTCTATTACGTCTCGATGACCGGCATCACCGGCGCCGAGATTAAAAACCGCGCCGCGGTGGGCGAAGCGGTCAATCGCATCAAATCGGTCACCGACCTGCCCGTAGCGGTCGGTTTCGGCATCAAATCCGCAGAAGACGCCGCCCTGATCGGCAAGGATGCCGATGGCGTTGTCGTCGGCTCGGCACTGGTTGCCGCGATCGAAAAATCGCTCGAAAACGGCCGCGCCAGCCTTGGAACTCCACAGGCTGTTCACAATCTGGTTCGTACATTGTCACAAGGTGCGCGCAGCGCCAGAAGCTGATAGTATTGCCACAATTGCTTCCTACATCTTGGGCAGCGCGTTCCGCCCGAATGAAAAGCTGAGACGAGAGAAAATGAACTGGATCGACAACGTCGTTCGCCCCAAGATCCGCTCCTTCCTCAATCGCCGCGAGGTCGAGGACAATCTTTGGGTGAAGTGCCCCGAAACCGGGGAAATGGTGTTCCATCGCGATCTCGAGGCCAATCAGTGGGTCGTGCCCAATTCGGGCTACCACATGAAAATCAAGCCGTCGGACCGGCTGAACAACTTCTTTGACGATGGCGAATATACAAAGCTTTCGTTGCCTTCGGTCCCTCAGGATCCGCTGAAGTTCCGCGACACAAAGCGCTATACCGATCGACTGAAAGAGTATCGCACCAAGACCGGCAACGACGATGCCATGCTTGTGGCCCAGGGCGACCTTTACGGTTCCAAGCTAACGGTTGGTGTCCAGGATTTCGATTTCATGGGCGGGTCGCTCGGCATGGCCGCCGGCTCTGCCATTGTGACCGGTCTTGAAGCCGCTCTCGTCGCGCACACGCCCTTTGTCATGTTTACTGCGTCGGGCGGTGCCCGCATGCAGGAAGGCATTCTCTCGCTCATGCAGATGCCCCGCACCACCGTTGCGGTGCAGCGCCTGCGCGAAGCGGGCCTGCCCTATATCGTGGTTCTCACCAACCCCACGACCGGTGGCGTCACCGCATCCTACGCGATGCTGGGCGACGTGCATCTGGCCGAACCCGGCGCGGTTATTGGCTTTGCCGGTGCCCGCGTCATCGAGACAACCATCCGCGAGAAACTCCCCAAGGGTTTCCAGCGCTCCGAATATCTCTACGAGCACGGCATGGTCGATATGGTCGTCCACCGGCATAATCTGCGTTCCACAATCGGCTCGCTGATCGGCCTTCTGACAAAGGCTCCGGCCAACGACGCCATTCCCGCCGCGCGCCAGAGCGCGACCCCCGCTGCTGCGGCGGTCAGCATGCGTGACGTCGCGATCGCCGCCGAAGGCGATGGGGATGACGATTTCCTTGCCAACGCCCCGGTCGCCGGCCACGCCGAATAGTTTCATAATCAAAAGCCCAGGACGGCCGTGTCCCGCACCGATGCGATATTGAAGCGGCTGCTCTCGCTCCACCCCAAGCTCATCGATCTTGAGCTTGGGCGCACCGAGCGCATGCTTGAGGCCATAGGCCGTCCGCAGGACCGGCTGCCGCCGGTCATCCACGTGGCCGGCACCAACGGCAAGGGCTCAACCATTGCCTTCCTGCGCGCCATGCTCGAAGCGCAGGGCAAGCGCGTCCACGTCTATACTTCCCCCCATCTCGTCGTCTTCCGCGAGCGGGTTCGGCTGGCCGGAAAGCTCGTCTCCTCGCGCGCGCTCAACGCCGCGCTCGAAGAATGCGAGAAGGCCAATGGCGGCAAGCCGATCACCTTTTTCGAGATCACCACGGCAGCCGCCTTCCTGCTCTTCTCCCGCGTGCCCGCCGATTACCTGCTGCTCGAAGTGGGTCTTGGCGGACGGTTCGATTCCACCAATGTGATCGATAAGCCTCTCGGCACCATCATCACGCCCATTTCGTCGGACCACACCCAGTTTCTGGGCGAAACCATCGCCGAGATCGCTTCCGCCAAGGCCGGCATCATCAAGTCCGGCTCACCGCTGGTCGTCGCCCGCCAGCCCGATGAGGCCATGGATGTGATCGATACCGAAGCCAAAAAGCTTGGCGTCATACCCTTCGCCGCCGGGGCCGATTTCGATGGATTCGCCCAGCGCGGCAAGCTTGTCTATCAGGACGAGGACGGGCTACTCGATCTGCCGCTCCCTGCCCTGGCCGGCGCTCATCAGGTCGACAACGCGGCATTAGCCCTTGCCGCCATGCGCCATTTCTCCCTCGTAGAGGATGAAAACCAGCTCGCCACCGGCCTGCGCTCGGTCGTCTGGCCCGCGCGCCTCATGCCGCTGCGCGGAGCGCTATCGGGCTATGTCGCCGAGGGCCAGGAACTCTGGCTCGATGGCGGCCACAACGCCGCTGGCGCTCAGGTGCTCGCCAATGCGCTCAAGGAGATGAACAAGGCCCGCCCGGCCCCGCTTGTGCTGGTGTGCGGCATGATGGCCTCAAAGGACGCCGCCAATTTCTTTGCGCCCCTGGCGGATATGACCAGCCACGTCTTTACGGTCCCAATCCCCGGCGAAACCGGCGCCCTGCCGGCCCGCGCCTTGGCGGGGTTTCCCAAAGCCAGGGGTATCCCAACCACCATCGCCCGTTCGATCCCCGCCGCGCTGCAGCGCGCCGCCCATTTCGAAGGCGCCCGCATCGTCATATGCGGCTCCCTCTACCTTGCAGGCGCCGTCCTCAAACAAAACAAAACGCCTCCAACCTGAAAGCTGGAGGCGTTCTGCTGTCTCGCCCAAACGAAAGGAGAGGCGAGAAATCGAGAATTCTTGTTGAGTCTCAGGGCAGGTCAGGGCTGTGCGAAAACGGGGGCTTTCGAGAACCGGAACGGAGCGTACTTTTGTACGTGAGTACCGGAAGCGCAGAAAACCCGCGTTTGCAGCCAGCCCTCACCTGACCATGCCTAGGCGGCGTGGCCTTCGAGCCATTTGACAAGCCCCGCCTTGGGCGTGCCTGCGCCAACCTTGATGTCGGCGGCTTCACCGCCCTTGAACAAAATCATGGTCGGGATCGAGCGCACACCATATTGCGCGGCAACGCCGGGGTTTTCGTCGACATTGAGTTTGACGATCTTGACCTTGCCTGCCATTTCGCCCGAAATCTCTTCGAGGATCGGGGCGATCGCCCGGCAAGGACCACACCATTCCGCCCAGAAATCAACGAGCACAGGCTCTTTCGAGCCCAGAACTTCTGTGGAGAAATTGGCGTCTGTAACGTGTCCGGTCATGGCACTACCTTTACTATCAGGCCCCACATATGGACCTTTGGAAATTACGTTACACTATAGCTAGGCAGAGTCGGAAGCCAGTTCAAGCCTCCCCGTGAGGTGACCTTCTCACAGCACCGTGACGTCGCCCGCTGCCGCGTCAAGCAATTCGGGAGGAATGCTCATCAGGCGCGAATTTTCCGTCCACAGGATAGCCGCCTCAATCCTTTTGCCCGAAAACAGTCGCTGCGCGGCCAGCCGGTACAGCGCCAACTGGCGCGCATACCCCGCCGAGACCGCCTCGGGCCCGCCCGGCACGCCGGCGTCGGATTTGTAATCGACCACCAGAACGCTTTCCCCGACAACCAGCCGGTCGATCCGCCCCTCCAGCCGCGCCTCGGCGCCGCCCTGCAGCACTTTGAGTGAAAACGGCACCTCTGCCCGGCTGTCGGCCCCGAACAGCCCGGCCAAAGCCGGGTCGGAGAGGATCGCCAGCCCCCGCTCTGCCACCGGCCCGGCAAGCTCGGGATCGTCGGGCAAAAGCGTGTGCGCCGCGCTCAGCGCCACAGCTGCCTGCCGGTCCTGAGGTACGGCACTCAAATACTGCAGCAGGGCATGCAACGCGATGCCCCGCATCCGCGCCCCACGCGCATCGAGTAGTCTTTCCGCCACCGTCTCCAGTCCCGACGGCACCCACATCTCATCGTGCCGCGATGGGGTGATGATCGGCAATCCCTTGCGTCTCTGCGCTCGCCCCAGCGTCAGCGGTTGGATTGAGGCACGCAAATCATCGCTCGTGTTCCCGCCCGTCAATTCTTCCGGTTCCAGAGCCGGAAACCGCAACACCTCGCCCCGATGGTCCGATATCGTGGCGCTCTCGTCCTCCAGCGCGTCCGAAACCGCGCCGAACCAGGTTTCCTCAACCTTGGTGCGGCTGTCGAGCGTGCCCGCGATATGGAGCGCCTCTTCGGCCCGCGTCATCCCCACATAGAGATTGCGCCAGTATTCGGCGATATTGCGTGCTTCCACCTCGGCCCGCAGCGGCCGCGAGGCCTCGCAATGATGATCCTTGCTTGGACAATAGAGCAGAAACGCATCGCCATCATGGGTGCCGAAAAAGACGCAGTCGGATACCGCCCGAGGCTTGGTTGCGGCATCGGCCAAAATCACCACCGGCGCCTCGAGCCCCTTTGCCCCATGCACGGTCATCACCCGAACGCCCGCCGCCTTGGCCACCAGATCGCGCTTGATCACGATATCGGACGCCCGCATTGCGGCAACGAACCCGGTCAGTGAGGGCTGGTCGGATGTCTCGTGCTCAAGCGCCAGATCTAAAAATTCGGCGATCACCTCGTCCACTTCCTCGCCCAGCCGCGCGTGAAACTGTTTCAGCCCGTCCTGCCCGTAAAGCACATGCGCGAAAAACTCGTAGGGCCGGTCGAAATCGAGCCGCTGCCGCAGTCCGCTCAAGCGTTCAAATGCGGTCTGCGCCGCCTCCAGTTCGCTGCTCGCCAACCGCTCGAACAAGCTCATCGGTCCGCGCCCATGGGCCAGCGTGAACAACTCATCCTCGGAAATCGAAAACAGTGGCGAGCGCAGGATTGCCGCCAGTGTCAGATCGTCGGCCGGATTGAGCAGAAAATCGGCAAGCCCCAAAAGATCGTCAATGGCGATATGGGCCGAAACCGGCAGCCGGTCGGCGCCGGGGCTGACGATATTGCGCTGCTTTAACGCCCGCACGATCTCGGGAAAAATTCCCTTGCGTTTCTGAACGAGGATCAGAATGTCCTCGGGCCTTATCGCCCTGCCTCCCGGCCCGATCGGCGCCCGGCTTTCGATCCAGCCGGCAATGGTATCGGCAATCTTGTTGGCCAATTGCCGCGGCGCTGCCGCAAGGCTTTCCACGGGCGCTGTCGGCCATGCCTCGGGGATATCGGGGCTGTGGGGGTTCTCGATCACCGGCCAGATTTCGATCCGCCCCCCCTTTCGCGTCCGCGCCGCCTCGTGCCGGACCGTTTCGGTCAAAAGCGACGCAGCGATATCGGGCCGGTTGAACACCTTGTCCACGCCATTGAGGATTTCACCAAGCGTACGGAAACTGGTTTCCAGCGTTTCCCCGTACCAGTCGCGCCCCGCCGCCTTGGCTGCCGCTGCCAGCGCGCGCCCCTTGTCCAGAAACAGTTTTGGCTCGGCCCCCTGAAACGAATAGATCGATTGCTTGGGGTCGCCCACCGCAAAGATCGTCTTGGGCTTTTGTGCCGCCCCTGCACCGGAAAAATAATCGTCGACCAGAGCGTCGATCACCGCCCACTGTTCGGGATTGGTGTCCTGGCTTTCATCGACAAGGATGTGGTCGATCCCCGCATCGAGCTTGTAGCGCACCCATTCGCCCATGCCCCTGTCGCCGAGCAGAGCTGCAGTGCGCGCCACCAGATCGTCGAAATCCATAAGCGAACGCGCCCGCTTTTTGGTCTCATAACGCTTGAGGATCGCCGCCAGCACCCTTGTCAGCGCCGCGCTGTTCTCGGCAATGGTCAGCGCTTTCGATTTTTCAAACAGCGCTTCGAGCCGCTCGGCCTCGGCCGCCAGCCGCTCGGCCAGTTCGGGCATGGAAGCTGCAATGGCCTTGGCCGGAAATCCCCGCTTGGGCGCCGTCCCCGCCGCCGTCAGATAAGCGGCGAAAAGCTGGGCTGCGGTGGGTGCTGCCCGGTCGATCCGTTCGAGCTTGTCCTCGAATCCGGCCCGCTTGGCAACGCCGGGTGGCGTCAGCGACCAGATCACGGAATATTCGCCGGTCGAAACCAGCATCCCGTCCACGACGCCGCGATTGAACGCTTCGATTGTTTCGCCCGGCCCCACCCCCATGCTGCCCCGCATTGCCGCAATCGCCTGCTCGGGATCGGCAAGGATCGGCCCCAGCTTGCGATTGTTGGCTAGGCATTGGGCAATGGCGGTTTCGATCTGACTGTCGCTCAGAGCGTTAAACAGCGCCCGCACCGCCGCGCCAACCGGCCCTTCTGCTTTGAGCCCCTCGGCGATCACCCCCTCGCGCGCCTCGCGCAACAGCGCCGTGGCGTCCGCCTCCTCGATGACGGTGAAATTGACCGGCACGCCAGCCTCGCGCGGAAAGCGCTGCAAAACCGCCTCGCAAAAGGCGTGGATGGTGTTGATCTTGAGCCCGCCCGGCGTGTCGAGTGCATGGGCGAAAAGGCTCCGCGCCCGCAGCTTTTCGTTCGGGCTCGGCCGCTGCCCCAACAGTACGGCCAGCTCGCGTTCAAGCTCGGCTTCATCGGCCCGCGCCCATACCGCCAGAATTCCCGTTACCCGGTGCCGCATTTCGGCGGCCGCCGCCTTGGTATAGGTCAGGCACAGGATGGCTTCGGGCTGCGCGCCGTCGAGCAGCAGCCGGAGCACCCGGCGAGCGAGCACATAGGTCTTGCCCGACCCTGCATTGGCCGAAACCCAGGCGTTGGCCCGCGGCTCGGCCACCCGCGCCTGCTTGGCGGTGGTGTCGAATGGAACGGAAAGGATTTCCTCGCTCATTCGCCCTCCTCACCGCCATCGAGCAGCGTCCATTCCTCGGTGCGCGCCAGATGGTCGTAATCGCCCTTAAAGCGCTGGCCGGGCTTGGGCAGAACCCGCGCCGTCATCGGAAAATCGTCACGTAGCAGCATCGCGGCCACGTGGTTCTGGAACAGCGAGAAGGTGGTTTCGATCGCTTCAGAAAGGCTCATCCCGTCCGGTGCGGCGTATTGCGTGATTTCGAGCGCCTTGGGCCCATGCGAAAGCTTGATGAACGCCATCGCCTCGGTCTGGCCCTCCGCGCCGACAAAGCCACCAACTCGCGCCATATGCGCTTCGAGCGGCAGTTGCGGGGCGAAAAACTGTTTCATTTCCTTGGGCGCTGGGGCCTGCCCGGTCTTGAAATCGATGATTTCGAGCCCCCCGCTCCTCGTTCTGTCGATCCGGTCGGCCCGCCCCGAAAGCACGAATGGCGGATCGCTCAGCGGCAATTCGATCCTGCCGGAAATTTCCGCCATCCGCGCCGCGATCTGCGGCCTGCCTCGCTCGAAATCGAGAAACGCCCGCGCAATCGCGCCAAACCGTGCCAGCCAGATATCGCGCCGCGCCGGAATGGCATCGAGCCGCCCATAGCGCTCCTGGGCGATTGCCATGATCGCCTCGAACGCGTCGGCATCAGCCGGGTCGTGCCCTTCGGTCAGGAAATCGCCTAAAATGTCGTGGATCAGCGTGCCGCGCTCGGCGTGGTCGGGGTCGGCGCCCAGGGGATCGATGCGCTTTAGCCCCAGAACGTGCCGCGCATAAAGGTCATAGGGCGACCGCAACAGCGTTTCCGCCTCGGTGATCGACAGTTTTCGCGGACGCACATCTGCGGGCGGTCTTGGCGCGGGCCGCCCCGCCGGTTGCGGCGGCAGCCCGGTTGCATCAAGCCGCCGCGCCATCTCCACCCAGACCGCGCCGCGCTCCTGCATCGTCTTGTTGATCTGGGGCCCCACAAAGGCTTCGAGCCGCTGGATAAGCCGCGAGGGATTGGCGGGCGAGGTTCCCGCCCGCTCGGGCAGGGTAAACACCACCTCGGGTCCACCCGCCGCCATTAGAAAATCATGCGCCGCCAGCCCATGCAGCTTTTCGGGCGGCTCCAGCCCTGCGGCCAGCCGCATGCCCCGGCTCATCCACGGCCCCGGATCTGCCACTTCAGGCCATACCGTTTCGATCATCCCGGCCAGAATCACCCGGTCAGCCCGCATTAGCCGCGCTTCCAGACGCCCGAACAATTGCACATCCTCGGCATCGGGCTGGCGCGGCCGCACGCTCTGGCCAGCCATCAGCCCCTCCAGCGCAAAGGCAAGCCCGCCGCCCGAAAGTCTTGGCCCGCGCCCGCCCTGCCGAGCCGCCAGCTCGATCCAGCGGGCCAGCTCGTCCTCGCCCTCCAACGGCGCGATTTTTTCGCCCTGCGGTACGTCCCTCAGGTTGCCGATCGTCTCGCCGAGCACCGCCGCAACGTCGCTCGCCGCAAACCCGTCCCGCGCCATGAGCCCGGCCAGCGGTGCCAGCGCGGTCTCCAGCGCATCGATCAGCGCAAGAACCCCCTGTGCCTTGTCCGCATCCAGCTTCAGCGCGGGGCGCTTGGTCGTGCCGTCGAGATTTTCAGCGACGGCGCGCCGCAAGCCGGCAAAGCCGGGCAGGGGCCTTTGCCCACGCAACACACCCAGATCGAGCCATTGGCTGGCCGGCGCCACGCTCCCGCGCCCCAGTCCCAGCGTCACGTGCCGATTGCGCAGCAGCGCCATGATATCGACGGCGTTCAGGCCATTGGCCAGAACCGAAACCGCCTGCCGCACCAGTCGCCCGGCGCGCGACAAAAGCAAGGGTGTCCCCGCCGCATCATCGAGCGACACGCCAAACCGCGCCAGTTCCGCGCAAATCCGCCGCGCCAGCGTCTGGTCGGGCGCAATGATCGCCACGGATTTGTTCTGTTCCAGCGCGTCATGGACGCAAATGGCAATGGCCCGCGCCTCCTCCTCGGGCGTGCGCGCCACGAGGAGCGACAGCCCCTCCGTGCCTGCCTGCAGCTCTGTGCCCAGACCTTGCGCAACCGCCTGCCATTGCGCGGTGGCGTCAGGCAGCCCCAGCGCCGCATTTAAAATTTTTGTGCGCGGCGCCTCGTCGGGCGCCAGCTCGGTCACCGCCTCGGGCAGCGTGCCGACCCGCTTGAGCAAGCGCGCCAGCCCGTATTGCGGATGCCCATGCGGATTGCGCCCCGGATCGGAAAGAGCTGAAAGCGTTTCCCCATCGATTCCCGTATCGAGTCCGGCCAGAACCACGGCTCCATTGGCCAGCTTTGCCACCGAAGCGATCAGGTCCGCCGTGGCCGGGATCGAACCCGTCGATCCCGCAACCACCACTGGCCTGTCCCCATGCACCAGCGCAAGAGATGCCGCCTTGCGCTCGAGCAGGATATTGGTGCGTTCCGCCCCCTCCATCTCGCCTTCGCCGGCCAGGATCTGCGGCCAGGCGTCCAGAACGAAGGTCACGAAATCGAGATGCTCTTGCCATTGGGCCGGCAAGTGCTCGCTCTCGATGCTTTTGAGCGAACGCGGATCGCGCCGCGCAATCGTAAAATCATCGATCAGCGTGCCCAGCGAATCGGCCAGTGCAAAGATCTCAGCCCCATTGGGCGCCCCGGAAGCCCCACCCAAACCCGGCGCCGAAAATGCACCCTCGC
Source organism: Pelagibacterium flavum (assembly GCF_025854335.1). Lineage (NCBI taxonomy): Bacteria > Pseudomonadati > Pseudomonadota > Alphaproteobacteria > Hyphomicrobiales > Devosiaceae > Pelagibacterium > Pelagibacterium flavum. The sequence continues at coordinate 3,863,498 of NZ_CP107716.1, read as the reverse complement.
CCGTCACCGCCAGCCAGCGTTCGATGATTTCGGCCAGCAGCAGACGCCGCTTGAACCGGTTGATGGCGCCCGGTAGCTCCACGGGCTCATAGGGCGGAATGAACGGCTCCTGGCTCGGATCGTCCCCACCCAGCGGCCGTATGTCAGCCAACAGCATGGGCGCGTCGCCCAGCCGGTCGGCCAAAATGCGCGACAGCGTGTTGGCAGCGCGGCGCGTTGGCAGATAGATCGTGAAGTCCGAAAGCCAGAACGGTCCCTCGCGCCGCCAGCCCGGCGCAATCCGCCCCTCGATGATCGCGTCAGCCAGCGTATCGAGAAACGGCGCGTGCGGAGCGATGGAAAAAATGTTGCCCGACCGCGCCATCACACGAGCGCGCCGATATCCTGCTCGGTGCGCACGAGCGCCTGGCGGTCGCCGACATGAAACCATGGCGCGGCGATTTCGACGCCCCGCAGTCGCCCCGCCTCGCGCGCGGTTTCAAAATGCCGGTAGAGCGAAAACGGCACTTCGGGCCCCGTCGCCGCCAATTCGCGCGAAATCAGCGCGGCACCGGCATAGACCATCGGTCGCCCATGCGTTTTGGAAAGCCACCCGTCCGCGTCCATCAGATAGTCGGCACCCTTGCGAAACCCCGATGCCTTGTCGGGCGCCACGCAAAGCAGAACGGTATCGGCCCCGCCCGCCCCATAACATGCCAGCATCCGCGCAATCGGGGTATCGCTGTCCGGCAGCCAGAACGTATCGGTATTGAGTGCCAGCACCGGATCTGACGTCATCAGCGGCAATGCCTTGCGCAGCCCGCCACCCGTATCGAGCAGCCGGTCCCTTTCATGGCTCACCGCAAATCCCAGATCGGGCAGGGCGCTTTCGAGCCGCGCAAAATGGGTGGCAATCATTTCGGCCTTGTGATGAGCATTGACCACGAACCGCGTGCACCCTTCGGCCAGAGCCGCATCAATGGCGTGATCGATCAGCGGCTTGCCCGCCACCTCTATCAGCGCCTTGGGCCGCTCGAAGGTCAGGGGCCGCATGCGCGTGCCCAGCCCCGCGGCAAGCAGCATCACGTCGGGCATGGCTATGGGTGGTACGGGAAAAGAATCGCTCATGGCCTATTGTGTCTCCTCGGCGCGCCACGGCGCAAGCGCATCGGCCAGCCCCCCGAGCTCACGGCCCCGGGCCGTAACACTCAAAACGCGCCCGGCCCCTTGCTCTCCCATGCCGATGGCAACTCCCAGCCCGGGTCGCCGCATAAGCGAAAGCGCGCGCTCGGGCCACTCGACAAGCACAATGTCGCCCACGTCCTCGATCAGCCCCAGTTCGTCGATTTCCGATTCATCGGCCAGCCGATAAAGATCGGCATGGACGATGCCGCTATAGGGCTGGACGATGGCAAAGGTGGGCGAGGGCACCTCCAGGTCGGGCTCTCCCAGCCGCGCCCTGATGATGGCCCGTGCCAGCGCCGTCTTGCCGGCCCCTAGATCGCCTTCGAGCGTTACGATATCTCCGGGAAAAAGATGCGCGGCAATCGCCGCCCCGATGGCGTCGGTCGCTGCCGCATCGGGCGCGAACAGCGCGATCATGACCCTATTCGCCCGCGTTCTGGGCTAGCGCGGTGTTGGACGGAATGATTACCGTCACCCGCGTGCCGCGCGGCTGGCGGCCCTCGATCAGAACCGATCCGCCATGCAGGTTTACGAAGGTCTTGACGATCGCCAGCCCCAGTCCGGCGCCCCGCTGACGGCCCTCGACCGACTGCCCCTCGAAGCGCTGGAACATCGCATTGCGCACATCCTCGGGTATGCCGACCCCGTCATCCTCGACCGCAAAGGCGATCCGCTCATTGCCGCGTGAGGATACCTTGAGCCGCACCTGCGAACCGGGATCGGAAAACCGCGCCGCGTTGGACAACAGATTATAAAGCACCTGAACGATCCGCGTGCCATCCGCAACAAATGTCGGCAGATCATCCTCTATCTCGACCGCCAGATCGACCTTTTCCTCGCCACCGGTAAACGTTGCATCGAGCCCTGCCCGAGCCTTGTCGATCAGGGTAGCAATGTCGAGCACTTCGGGATTGAGCTGGGCAATCCCCGCATCGACCGTCGCCAGGTCCAAAATGTTGTCGATCAGCAGGCCCAGATTGGCGCTCGAAGCGCGGATATAATCGGTATAGGCACGCTGCTTGTCTGAAAGCGGGCCCACTTCACCCGAGGCCAGAAGATCGGCAAAACCGATGATATTGGTCAAAGGCGAGCGCAACTCATACGAAACATTCTGAACGAAGGTATCTTTGAGCCGATCCGCCGCAATCAGTGCTTCGTTGCGCTCCTTAAGGACCCGCTCGTAATTGGCGCTTTCCGAAACGTCCACAAACGTCATCATGGTCTGCCCGTCGGGCAGCCGCACAACCGCATAGTCGAGCAACCGCCCATCGGCGCGGGTGATCCGCCCCTTGGTGTCGGATCGCGTCGGGTTGAGGTCGATGATCCGCTGTTTCAGGTCCCCCCAGATGCGCCGCCCGTCCTCGGGAAACGCCTCGGCGCAGGCCCGTGCGATATCGTCGATATGGGGGTGGCCGCCCAGCGTGTTCATGGGCAGTTTCCACAGCATCGAGAGCCGCGGATTGTGCAGTTTGAGCCGCCCGTTGGTCCCGAACACCGCAACGCCCTCTGTCAAAGCGTTCAGCGTCTCGCGCTGTACGTGCATCAACGCGTTGTGCCGGGTTTCCAGTGCCAGGCGCTCGGTCATGTCCTCAAAGACATAGATGACCCCGCCGGTGCCGGTGGCCGGTGCCGCGATCACATTGGCGCAGCGCCCGTCCGGCAGATACCAGGGCACCTCGCGCGGCGCGGTCAGCGCGTAGCTCATCAGGTGCTTGCCGCGCCAGTCGCGATAATCGGTCTCGGCCGGTAGCGCCCCCTGGGTGCGCAATTTATCCAGGATCGCCTTTTCATTGGGTTCTGTGTTGAGCCAGGCGGTGTCCAGCCCCCAGAAATTGGCATAGGCGGTGTTATAATGGGTCAGTTGCTGGCGTTTGTCGAACACCGCAATCGGCGTCGCCAGCGCATCGATCACCGTGGTCAGATGTCCCAGATCGGGTTCGGCGTTCTCCGTCTCGGCCGGTTTGGCTCGCGCCACCGGCAGATAGCAATAGCCCGCGCTGCCACCAGAAAGCGGAAACAGCACAAGTTCGAGCCCGCCCGCCAACGCGTGCTCTTCGGTAAAGGCAATCGTATCGGCGGCATCCTCGATGGCCTTCAAATGTCGCTCGCGGGTCTGGGCGTCGAAAATGTCCGGAGCCGTCCCGCGCTCACCCTTCAGGCCAAGCGTGCGGGTGAAATGGAGATAGGCGGCATTTGTATAGATCAGCAGCCCGTCCTTGTCGCGCAGCCAGGCCGGGATGGTGAGATTTGCAAGGATCGCCTGCGCCTCGGCGGGGGAGGGCAGGCGGGTGAGGTCCGCGCCCTTGAGCGGGGGTTCGACATTGGCGCCCGATGGCCGCAGCCGCACGACGGCCGCGCCGCCCACCAGCCGTCCGGTGGCCCGGATGATCCGCCCGTCGCGAGCGGTGACCGATGTTTCAAACACCCGCCCTTCGATCCGCAGATCTGTCAGTCGCGCCGCCAGCGCACGGGCCGCTTCGACTTCGAGCCAGGAGCGGAATTCGAGCACTGCGTGCGGCCGGTTTTCTCCTGGCAGAAGGGTGTTGATCGGCCCGATGACCGAAGGTTCGATCCCCGTATCGCGCCAGATGATTGTGACTTCGGGCATGCCGGCCAGAAGTCCCTCGAACTCATCGAGTGCGGCGCGCATCGCGCCCAGCTTTTCACCAGCGTCTAGCTGCGCGGCTTCGGCTTCCCGTCGCCATTTGAGCGCCAAAAGCGTAGCGACCAGGCCGAATCCGGCGGCGCCCAGCGCCATCGTATAGGGTGCGGCGCCTGATATGGCGGTGGCTGCAAAAGGTGCGGCAAGGGCAGGGGAGGCGGCAAGAAGTGCTGCGCCCGCGACGCCAACGGATACGAATCCCGTAAGTTTCCGGAATCCCGCCGGCTGCATTCCTGATGCCCTCTTGCTCAATGATTTGCCTTGACTGCCCCTGAGGTGGCTGGACAGCCCCCCGAATCAGTTAACCATAACCGCGCCGCGAATCGCGAAAAAGAGTCAAACTGACGACCCGTGGATAACTTAGGGCTTGCACACTCCCGAGAGGTCCTTCTGATCCTGATTTGTTCCCCAAAAGGTTAACGAAAGGGGCGCCGAAGCGCCCCTGGTCAGGTCATAAAGGTTAACGCGGCCGCCTTAGTAGCGGTAATGATCGGCCTTGAACGGCCCCGCCTGAGGAACCCCGATATAGTCGGCCTGTGCCGCCGATAGCGTCGTCAGCTTTGCACCAAGTTTTGCCAGATGCAGGCTCGCGACCTTCTCGTCGAGATGCTTGGGCAGCACATAGACCTTGTTTTCGTAGTCGCCGCCCTTGGTCCACAATTCGATCTGGGCCAACGTCTGGTTGGAAAACGATGCGCTCATCACAAACGAGGGATGTCCGGTCGCATTGCCGAGGTTCACAAGACGCCCTTCTGAAAGCAGGATCATCCTCTTGTCGTCGGGAAATTCGACGATATCAACCTGCGGCTTGACGTTGGTCCATTTAAGATTCCGCAGCGCGGCGACCTGAATCTCGTTGTCGAAATGCCCGATATTGCAAACGATCGCCATGTTCTTGACCCGGCGCATATGGTCGATGGTCAGAACGTCCTTGTTGCCGGTCGCGGTCACAACGATATCGGCGCGTTCAATCGCGTCTTCGAGCGTCACAACCTCATAGCCGTCCATCGCAGCCTGCAGCGCGCAGATCGGATCGACCTCGGTCACCAGGACGCGGGCGCCGGCGCCGCGCAGGGATTCAGCCGAACCCTTGCCCACATCGCCATAACCGCAAACTATCGCCACCTTGCCGGCCATCATAACGTCGGTACCCCGACGAATGGCGTCCACAAGCGATTCCCGGCAGCCATATTTGTTGTCGAACTTCGATTTCGTCACGCTGTCGTTGACGTTGATGGCTGGGAAGGGCAAGTCACCCTTTTCCTGAAGCTGATACAGCCGCATCACACCAGTCGTGGTTTCTTCCGAAACACCTTTGATCGACGCGCGGCACTTGGAATAAAAGCCCGGCTCGCGTTCCAGACGGCGCTTGATGACCTTGAAGAGCTCTTCTTCTTCCTCGTTGGAAGGGTTGGCCAGAACCGAAGGATCGGTCTCGGCGCGCGAGCCGATCAGCACCAGCATAGTTGCGTCCCCGCCATCGTCGAGGATCATGTTGGCGACGTCGCCATTGCCCCAATCGAGAATGCGATCGGCGAAGTCCCAGTATTCGGCCAGCGTTTCGCCCTTATGGGCAAACACCGGAATGCCTGCTTCGGCAATCGCTGCGGCCGCATGGTCCTGGGTCGAAAAGATGTTGCACGAAGCCCAGCGCACTTCGGCACCCAGCGCCACCAGCGTTTCGATCAGCACGGCTGTCTGGATGGTCATATGGAGCGAGCCGGCAATGCGCGCGCCCTTCAACGGCTGGCTCGCCGCATATTCGGCGCGGATGGCCATAAGGCCCGGCATTTCGATCTCGGCCATCCCGATTTCCTTGCGGCCATAGGGAGCCAGCGAGATGTCCTTAACGGCGTAATTGGATGCGGCGCTCATCGGCCCGATCTCCACGTCTGATACTGAAAAAAGCGTGGCCCGTTTATATCCGAGAGACATGGGGTCCGGCAACCGGGATATAAAGAAAGTTTTATATCCCTATGTCCGCCCGGCCCGGCTGATCTTGACCCGGCTGCGCCGCCGGCGAAACGGCGCGCCAAGCAGGCTGGCCAGCACCCAGAACACCGCGAAACCCAGAGCCAGCCCCACGATCACATAGGCGAGCCCGACGACCGTCAGTGGTACGGCAGGTTCAAAATCCTCGAGCGCCGCGGCACCAACTTCGGTGTCGAAATAGCGCGCCATCTCAAAGAGTTGTGTTCCGGCCGGCGCCTGGCGCAGGTCTGTCAGTTGCGTGGTCAGCCGCGCGTGGCGTTCGAACACGGCTTGCATGGAAATGCCCCGCTCGGACAAAAATCCGTCGGCACTGGCCTGATAGCGCTCCAGTCCCTCCTGCCGGGTCAGCCCGAACCGGGCGGCATCGGCATCGAACTGGTCGATGATCGTCGTCAACTCGTCAACGGCACCGGCCAGGCGTTGGGTATATTGCTGTGTGTATTCAGGAGCTTGGGACAGCGTCACGCCGCCAAGAGCGGCGCCGATCAGGCAGACAATGCGCTTGAGCATCGATCGGGCTTCCTTTCGCCGGCCATGAAAGTGCCGTCAGGCGCCCCCTTCGCCGTCCTGGTCCTCATCGAACCCGCATGTAACCAGTTCGGTAAGCGCTTCGACAGCCTCACGGGCCTGATTGCCCGTCGCCTGGACCAAAATTGTCGATCCGGGCCCTGCCGCCAGCATCATCAGCCCCATGATCGAGGTGCCGCCTACGGTCACCCCGTCGCGTGTCACGCTGACCTGCGCGTCGAAATGGTCGGCGGTACGCACAAAGCGCGCCGAAGCCCGCGCATGCAGGCCGCGCTTGTTGCAAATGGTCAGCCGCTGGCACACGGCCTTTCCCGGCTCGGTAACTGTTGTGCTCATTTTCCCAAAACGTCGTTGGCGACGTTAATGTATTTACGCCCGGCCTCTGCTGCAAGGCGCACCGCGTCACGCATCGCCATTTCCGGCCGGATCCGCGCCAGCTTGACCAGCATGGGCAGGTTCAATCCGGCCAGCACCTCGATGTCGCGATCCTGCATAACCGAAATGGCAAGGTTGGATGGCGTACCCCCGAACATGTCGGTCAGGATCACCACTCCGTCCCCGGTATCGACCGATTCAACAGCGGCAATGATGTCCTGTCGCCGTCCCTCCATGTCGTCGTCCGGACCGATGGAAACCGCAGCAATCCCGTCCTGGGGGCCCACGACGTGTTCGAGCGCCGAACGGAACTCTTCGGCAAGCCTGCCATGGGTCACGAGGACCAAGCCCATCATGATCGCTTCGCTACCTTTTTCTGTCCGCGCAACCGGGCGAAGTCTTGATCGGCTCGGCGCGGGTTTCAAGTCTTTTCGGTCGGCTTTCCCAAGAGAGTAGGGTTTGCCGGTCTTATTGCAGATTTGCGCCAAGCGCCCTTAACGCGGCATGAACCAGAAACCGCTGGTGCAGCCCGTCGATCCGCCCGCGCCGTGGCACCGGACAGCGTGGCACCCAGATTCCTTGGATCTTCGTGGTCAGTGCCGATTCCTCGAGCAGGCGCTCTTCTTCTTCCACGAGATCGACGACCAGATGGACATGCGCCTTTTTGGCAAAGGGCAACGTGATGATGCCGCGCCCGCGCAATTCGATCATGCCCTCGATGGTGTCGGGCGCTTCCATGATCAGCCCGTCCTCATCGGTGGACAGCACCACCCGGTCATCGGAAATCAGCAGCGCCGTTTCCCCCCGCAACCGCGCCTGTTCGAGCAGGTCGAGCGCCAGAAGCGATTTGCCCGCGCCCGAAACGCCGGTCAGAAGAATGCCGTGATGGCCGATCAGGATACCGGTGCCGTGGGCGTTGTGCTTTTCTGCGCTCAAGTTTTAGCTCTGGGTAGGGTGAGGGTAAACACCGCTCCAGTTGCCTTGCTTTGGTTGCCTGCGTCAAGCGTACCCTGATGGGCCTGGGCGATCTGGCGCGAAATCGACAGCCCCAGCCCCGAATGGTCGCCAAAGCTCTCGCCTTCGGGCCGGTCGGTGTAAAATCGCTGGAACACCTTTTCAGCGTCTCCCAGTCCAGGCCCCTGATCTTCCACCTGCGCAACGACGTTTTCGGCATCGGTGGTGATGCGGACCGTCACGGTGCCGCGATCGGGCGAAAAGGATACAGCATTGTCGATCAGATTGGTAAAGACCTGCGCCAGCCGCGTGTCGTGTCCCTTGACCAGCGGCGCATACTTGCTGTCTTCGATCTTGAGTTCGACCGACACGTTCCGATTGGCGGCCAGATCGGCCTGGATCGAAACGATGGCGGCTGCCAGTTCACCCAGATGGACCGTTTCGGTGTTTTCGCGCGCCAGCTCCGCATCGATCCGGCTGGCGTTGGAAATATCCGAGATCAGGCGGTCGAGACGGCGCACGTCATGCTGGATGATGTCGGCAAGCCGCTTTCTGTCCTTTTCGGTCTTGGCAAGTGGCAGGGTTTCCACGGCGCTGCGCAGCGAGGTCAGGGGATTTTTCAGCTCATGGGCCACATCGGCCGCAAACCGCTCGATCGCTTCGATACGGTTGTAAAGCGCGTTGGTCATGGCGCGCAGCGAGCCTGACAAATGCCCGATCTCGTCGGACCGGTCGGTATAGTCGGGGATTTCCGCCCGGGCCTTCATCGAGCTTTGCACCCGCTCGGCCGCCGCCGAGAGCCGCCGCATCGGCCCGGCAATCGTGCCCGCCATCAGCGCCGAAAGTGTGCCCGTTACCAGCGCCGCCACCAGCGCAAGCCGCAGGATCGACCAGCGCTCCTGGGCAACGATGGCATCGATCTCCCCCGGACTGGTGGATAGCAGCAGCGCGCCCACCACCGAGCGCTGACGCTGCACGGGAACGGCCACAGACACCACCAATTGCCCGCGCGCGTCCACCCGCACGATATCGGCCGGCGACCCGTTGAGCGCGGACGCGACCTCGGGATAGCGCAGCCCTTCATGGGCCGGATAATCCTGATAGACCGGATATTCCCCGCCCCGCCAAAGCCGCCCGAACCAGTTCCAGATGCCAAAAAAGAACGGCTGCGATTGCGGGCTCTCCTGCGTGCTCGTGGAGCGCAGGATTTCCCCGCTGGCATAGATATTGTTGGAATCGAGAATCATCAGCCCGTCCCGATCGTAGATCCGGGCGCGCGTACGCGTGGGGGTCACGAGGTTTCGCAGCAGCGGCGCCACCCGTTCGGGGCTAATGGGAAATTCGAGCGCCGGATCAAATAGCGTATAGGACGAGGGAAAATCCCCCATATAGAGCTCAAGCAGCCTGTCGGGATTGACAGTAATCTGATCGGAGTTGGCGGTTGCCGATGCCGCGACAGCCGCGGAAATGATTTCCCCCTGCACCCTGAGCGCTGAGACGCGCACGTCGATCAGTCCGGCCCTGAAGGTGTTGAGATACATGATCCCGGCAACCAGAACCGCCAGGGCCACCAGGTTGAGGATCACGATCCGGCGGGTGAGGGACGAAAAGAACGTGAAGTTGACCAGGCGCCCCACGCCGCGGAAAAACGCAAACAGCGCGCGCAAAAGCGGCTGCCGGGCCGCCTGGCGTGCCTGGGCGGCCTTGGCCTTTTCTTCCCCCTTCGATGAGGGGGCCGATCCTGAAATGGTTTCGCCTGCGTCCAATTGGAGCGCCTTCAAACAAATGCCGAAGGCATTGTTTTATTGCTCCTTGAAGCGGTAGCCCACCCCATAGAGCGTTTCGATCATGTCAAAACTGTCGTCGGTGCTCTTGAACTTCTTGCGCAGCCGCTTGATGTGGCTGTCGATCGTCCGGTCGTCCACATAAACCTGGTCGTCATAGGCCGCATCCATCAGCGCATTGCGGCTCTTGACCACGCCCGGCCGCTGGGCCAGCGCCAGAAGGATCAGAAATTCGGTCACCGTCAGCGTCACCCGCTGGCCCTTCCAGGTGCAGGTGTGGCGCTCCTGATCCATCACCAGCGCGCCGCGTTCCAGTGAGGTCTTTGGCGCGCCCTCGTCGCCATTGACTACGGTCGAACCGGCCTCCTTGGGTGCGGCGGCACGGCGCAGCACGGCCTTGACGCGCTCGACCAGCAGGCGCTGGGAAAAGGGCTTGGTGATGAAATCATCGGCCCCCATCTTGAGCCCGAACAACTCGTCGATCTCTTCATCCTTGGAGGTCAGAAAGATCACTGGAACATCCGATTTCTGCCGCAACCGGCGCAGCAACTCCATGCCGTCCATGCGGGGCATCTTGATATCGAGGATGGCCAGATCGGGACGCTCCGATGTCAGCCCGTCAAGTCCTGACGCACCATCGGTATAGGTGGCAACCTGATAGCCTTCCGCCTCCAGCGTCATCGAGACCGACGTCAAAATATTGCGGTCGTCATCGACAAGAGCGATTTTGGGCATGGATTTCCCTTTATCTGTTGCAAGCGCCCGGCAGGTAAGACTGCATGGGGCGCTTTTCAATGTCGCTTCAGTGAAACTCTTGTGTCGACTTTTGCCGTGCACAATACGCGCAAATTATGGCAAAACCAAACGCTTGCTTGTGGCCCCGGTTCCATGCCGGTGCGCTAGACGAACGTCTTACGACCCATTGCCAGATGGAAGCGGGGCTGGCGGGGGGACTATGGTGGCGCTCAATATGCCATAGGATTTATGAGTGCCAGAGATGACCGCCACCACGTGCCAGAGCCTTGCCAAGACCGTTGCTGCCAAAGCCGCATCGGTCCGGTTCAACGACGCCGCGCCGATCCTTGTTGAAACCGCCATCGCCAACGGCGAGGGGCGGCTCAGCGCCGATGGTGCTTTTGTCGCCGATACTGGCAAGTTCACCGGCCGCTCGCCGTCTGACAAGTTTATCGTGCGCGACGATTTGACCGAAAAACTGGTCTGGTGGGATAACACCAAGGCGCTCGATCCGGCCCAGTTCGAAATCCTGCTCGCCGATTTCACGGCGTCGCTCGCAGGTGCCGACCTGTTCGGTCAGCAGCTTTTCGCGGGTGCCGATCTCAAACATCAGCTCAATGTCGAAGTGCTGACCCCGTCGGCCTGGCATGCTCTGTTCATCCGCAATCTGTTGATCCGCCCGGCGCGCGCCGGCCTTACCGGCTTTGCTCCCGATGTAACGATCCTGCACAATCCCGCTTTCAAGGCCGACCCGGCGCGCCATGGCACCCGCAGCGAAACCGTTATTGCGCTCGATCTGAGCCGCAATATCGTTCTGATCGGCGGCACGGCCTATGCCGGCGAAATCAAGAAATCGGTGTTTTCGCTGTTCAATTTCCATGCGCCATCAGATGGCGTTCTGCCCATGCACTGCTCCGCCAACACCGGCAAGCAGGGCGACACGGCGCTGTTCTTTGGCCTCTCAGGCACCGGCAAGACCACCCTGTCCACCGACCCCGAGCGCATTCTGATCGGCGATGACGAGCATGGCTGGTCCGATGATGGCGTCTTCAACCTCGAAGGCGGGTGCTATGCCAAGACCATCAACCTCTCGCCCCAGGCTGAGCCGGAAATTTTCGCCGCCACCAAGCGCTTCGGAACGGTGCTGGAAAACGTCGTGCTCGACGAGAACACCCGCGAGCCCGATTTCGACGATGGATCGAAAACCGAGAACACCCGCGCCGCCTACCCGCTCTATGTGCTCGACAACGTCTCGCGCACCGGGACCGGCCCCACGCCCACCAATGTGGTGCTTCTGACTGCCGATGCCTTTGGTGTCCTGCCCCCCATTGCCCGGCTGTCGCCCGATCAGGCGATCTATCACTTCCTTTCCGGATACACCGCCAAGGTCGCCGGAACCGAGCGCGGTGTCACCGAACCCCAGGCCACTTTCTCGGCCTGTTTCGGTGCCCCCTTCATGAGCCTGCACCCAACTGTCTATGGCCGCATGCTCAAAAAGCGCATCCGCGAGAGCCTCGCCGAATGCTGGCTCATCAACACCGGCTGGACCGGCGGCGCCTATGGCGTTGGCAAGCGCATTTCGATCAAGGATACCCGTCGTCTGCTCAATGCGGCGCTGTCGGGCGAATTGATCAACGTTCCGGCCCGTATCGATCCAGTGTTCGGCTTTGCCGTCCCGCTCGCGGTTGAAGGTGTGGATTCCAGGCTCCTTACACCGCGTGAAACCTGGGAAGACAAGGCTGCCTATGACCGCCAGTCAGCCAAGCTTGTCGGCCTTTTCGAAGCCAATTTCGAAAAATTTGCCGCTGCCGACGCCCAGATCGCCGAAGCCGGCCCGCGCCTTGCAGTGGCTGCCGAATAAGCATCGGGGGAAACATCTCACAGTGAGGAAAGCCTGCGCCGGATACGTCCGGTGCGGGTTTTCTTTTGTGAAAGGTTCGGCCCGGTCATGCCCGCTGTTCTGTCACCTCGGCCTTCGATCAATAAAAGATGTGATTGCCGATCGCGGCGACCTGCGTATAGGCCGAGGCCCAGGAGGGCGAAACCGTGGTGGTGTGGAAGTGCATCGCCGTGGTCAGCCCGTCCTCAGGCCGCTTGCCCTCGAGCGATTTGCGATAGGCGATCAGCGCCATGATGTTGGATTGAACCCAGCTTTCCCGATCAATGATATTGCCGTGCCCGCCATCATCAGGGCGACCGTCGCAGGCAAAGGAAAACTGGCAGCGATTGACCATATGGGCATTCTGGAACACCACGCCGCAAACGGTATCGGGATAGGTGCGGCTGTCGACCCTGTTGAGGATCACCGATGCAACGGCCCATTGGCCGCGATCGGGTTCGCCACGCGATTCATGGTAGATCGCCTGGGCAAGGCACTCGATTTCCGCAGCCGCAAACTGCTTGCGCTCGGCGGTGCTCACATAGCCCTGGGAAACGTATTCGCTGAGCAGATCAGCGGTCAGAACCGCTTCTTCAGCATATGCCGGAAACAGGCTCACCAGACCGAGAACGGCCCCTGTCACCCGCTTCAAGATGGCGTGCTTGCCCCGCGCCAAATCGCCAGCCATGTGTCCCCTTGTCCGGTTCGGCACCTCACAGTGATGCCGTTATCTCGTTGCCCTGACCCTTAACCCGATTATGCCATTAACGCGATGTTAAGCTTAATCAATGGTTAATTTGTATCGCTTTTGGATCGTATTGCAAAGAGCCCTAAAGGAGGGGCCTGAACGGGGAGTGCTTCAAACACCTTGGATTTTATGCAAATTTTTGCCGACTCCGCCCGGCGCACTTTCACAGCACGACGATCCCGGAGTGCTTGGCCTTGTGCTCGGGCTCCACGTGGATGGTGATTATGGCGCCGGAATCGGTGTTTTTGAGCGCCACCTCGATCCGGTCGCAGATGTCGTGGGCGTCCTTGACGCTCATTGCAGCGGGCACCACAAGATGGAAATCGATGAACACCGCCTTGCCCGCCTCACGGGCCCGCACGTCATGGGCCTCGATGGCCCCGTCGGCGTTGTCGGCGATGGTCTGGCGGATGGCGTCGAGCCGTTCGGGCCCCGCCGAAACATCCATCAGCCCGCCTACACTGTGCGCCAGGAGCTTTGAGCCCGACCACAGGATATTGAGCCCCACCAGCACCGCCAGAGCCGCATCGAGCAGGGGCTGTTCGCTCACCACCACCAGAACCAGCCCCACGGCGACGCCGAGCGAAGAGACCACGTCGGTCCAAAGATGGTGCCCGTCGGCTTCGAGCGCCGGCGATTGCAGCTTGCGCCCTTGCCGCACCAGAACCACGCTCCAGCCCCAGTTGATCGCCGTCGCTACCATGGAAATGGCGATGCCCTCGAACGGAGCATCAAGCGGGGTGGGGGCCATGAATCCCTGCCAGGCCTGATGAAAGATCAGCAGCGCCGCAACGACGATGAACACGCCCTCGAGCACCGCGGAAAAATATTCCGCCTTGTAGTAGCCGAAGGGCATTTTGGAATCGGCAGGCCGGGCCGCAAGGCGCACGGCGACCAGCGCCGCCACCGCTGTCGCCAGATTGACAATCGATTCCAGCGCATCCGAGAGCAACGCCACCGACCCGGTGATCTGAGCCGCCCACAATTTCAGCGCCAGAACGCCCAGCGCGACGACGATACTTCCGATGGCGAGTTTGAGGACCTGTGACATGGCGGGCAACCTGGAGTGCTTCCAGCAAAAGTGGTCTCCACTTTTGCGGTTCGGAAGCGCGACAAACAAGGACCGAGAGCGCCTCAAGCGCTCCGACGGTTGAGAAGCAATAGGCTAGCCCCTAGCCCAACCGATGCGCTGTGTCTATCCTCTTGATTTTACTTGCAAATGCTCCTGAAAGCCATTTGCAGAACGGGGCGCTGAAACCAAGTGCTCATGGGCGTGGGCCATGCTCTCGAGCACCGCCACGCACAGCGCCGCGACGTCATCGGACGGCGCAACCAGATCGGGCACCATTACGGTGCGCATACCCGCAGCATGCGCCGCCCTAACCCCCGACACCGAATCTTCGAACGCCACGCAATGAACCGGATCGACCTTGAGCCGCCGCGCTGCCGTCAGGTAGGGTTCGGGGTGCGGCTTTGGGTTGATGACGTCGTCGCGGGTAACGATGGTGTCGAAAAACCCGATCACCCCCGCCGCTTCGAGATGGCCCAGTGCATGATTGGCCCGCGACGAGGTCGCAACCGCCAGCGGAATATCGAGCTCACGCAGCGCCGTGACCAGTTCCACAGCGCCGGGCTTGACCGGCACGGCATCCGCCATCCGGATTTTCATGGAAGCCCGGCATTTGTCGTCGAACATCTCATAGGGGAAATGCGCGCCGAAATTTTCCAGTAGCAGCGCGGCTGTCGCCTCGTGCGAAGATCCCACCATGCGCCCGTGAACGAGGTCGGTCATTTCGAACCCCATCTCCGTGCAAACCTCATAGACAATGGCCTTGAACACCGCTTCGGTATCGAGCAGCGTTCCGTCCATATCGAAGATGACGGCATCGAAGGGATGGGAGAGCGGAGACATGAGGAGCTTTCGCACTAAGTTCGGAAAGCACGGTCCACTAGCACGATCGAAAGGCCGATAAAAGGCATCATCATGTCAACCTTGCCACGGAGCGTTTCCAGGATAGGTGGCGCCCACCTATCCGGTTCGGACCCGAAGGGCCGCGCAAGCGAAACGCGACAAAGCTGAGAACCTCAGTTCTCGTCCTCTGGGCCCTCATCGACATCGGGCATATCCTTACCCGCGATTTCGTCCTCGCGCCGCCGGCGCTTTGGCTTGGCCTCCAGCGTTTTGGCCGGTTTCGCCGTCGCCGTATCGTCGGCTGGCTCGTCCTCGCGAACCATATGCATGGGCGGTGCCTTGCCGTCCTTGCCCACGCCGAAATACAAAGTCTGGTGTGGGAAGGGGATTTCGATGTCGCGCGCGTCAAATATCCGCTTCACGATGGCGTTGTAGGCCCGCTTGATGCCCCATTGCTTGCCGGGCAGCGTCTTGATGCGGGCCCGCAGCACCACTTCGCTCGCCCCGAACGCATTGACGCCCATCCATTCGAAATCGTCGATGATCGCACTCGTATATTCGGGATCGGCCCGCAATTCTTCGAACGCATCAAGCATGGCCTGGCGGGCTTCTTCGACATTCTCGCGATAGCCCACTCCCATGTCGATGACCGCATAGGAAAAGCCGCGCATGAAATTGGTGACCGTATCGACCGAGGAAAACGGAATGATGTGATAGGAGCCCTCGATGTCGCGCAGCGAGACCGAGCGGATGGTCAACCGCTCGACGACACCTGAAATTCCGCCAACCGATACAACGTCACCCACATCGATAGCCCCTTCAAGCTGGATGAAGATGCCAGTGATGATGTCCTGCACCAGCTTTTGCGCCCCGAAACCGATGGCGAGGCCCAGAACACCGGCCGAGGCCAGAAGCGGGGCAATATTGATGCCGACTTCAGACAGAACGAACATCAGCGTGATGACGATGAGAGCAATGGTCAACGCATTGCGCAACAGAGCAAACAGCGTCCGCTTGCGCGCCGTGGCGCCCGGCGCCAGTTCGGGATTGACCTGGCTGTCCATCCAGGTGTTGAGCCCCACCCAGGCAAGGACCGCGACACTCAGTATGATAAGGATCGTCACCGCCGATCCGGCCACCCGCGCCCCGAACTCGCCTTCAATAAAGTCGACAAAGTTGAAAAAGCCCAGCTTGTGCAGGCAGAAGATCACGATCGAGCCGATAATGATGAACCGCGCCACCTTGAGCACGGCGGGCACGATCTTGTGCAATTGCCGCTGCAGCTCGGGCGAACGCCTGCGCAGGCCTTCGGGCAGGTTAAACCCCTTGCGGGCGCTGCGCTTGATGAGATTGAGAATCACCACCCCGATCATGATGGCGATCACCACCTGCACATTGTCCCAGACATAGGCCTGAAACTGGACGCTGGTCCGTGTCAGAGCGATCACCGCCAGAACGGCCAGGTAGATCAGCGCAAAGATGTGCCAGTTGCGGATCGGCAGGCCCAACCCGCGCTGCGCCTCCTTGTTCTCGATCATCGCCATCAGCTTGTGTTTGACCGGCTGGCGCGCCACCATCACCGCCACTGCCATGGCAATCAGCGTCAAAAGCAAAAGGACAACCGAAATGGCCCGCCCCGCTGCAAACGAAACGCTGGCGGCTATAAGCGGCAGCACCATCATCTGCCCGAAAACGAACAGCGAGATGATGAACCGCGACCACCCCATCACCGATTTCGCCTCGCCGTCCGACAGATGCACGAGCCGCTGCTCGGGCAGGTTGGGCGAAACAATGGTCAGGATGATCGCCATCACGATTTCGACCATCAGGAACGCATTGAGATAGAGCGCATGCTCGAGCCGGATTACCCCGGCCTCGCCTAGAAACACCGCCGCGATGCCATAGCCCACGGCATAGGGAATGGCCGCCGCCAGCACGTCGAGCATGAATTCGAGAACCAGCGCCACCGGCTTGGCGATCCAGCCGCCTGAATTGAACAGCGCCCGCAGCCGCTCGCGCGGAATGCGCACCAGCCGACGCATCAAAAACAGTCCGCCATAGGTCAGAACCACCAGAGCGGCGACATTGGCCAGAATGGCCCACAGCGCATTGAGCTCCGAAAGCGAAAGTGCCGCAAAGATTTCCGGCGTGGCGGTCAGCTGCCGCCACAGCTGACCCAGCGAGGCCATGGTGTTCTCGACCGCAGATAGGGTGACGTCGGAAATCTGACCGCCGATCGACTGCAATTCATTGCCCTCGCCGCCCTCGGTCGATTCGGTGGCGCCATCACTCGTCGCGCTGCCTTCGAGCCCCGCTTCCAGTTCGGCAATCAGTGCATCGCGCGCTGCATCGTCGCGCAGCACCTCGATCAGCTGGCTCAGTGCCTCCTGTGGGCTTTCGCTGCCGGTGTCGGTGGCCTCGTCCTGCGCCATCGCTGGCAGGCAAAGCCCCAGACCAATGACTATGACAGCAACGAACCGGAACAGGCGGGGGAGGATAAAAAGCGGCATGGACCTGCAGATGGGCTGATGGAATTTGCGCCGAGGCTACCCGCCTTGTCGCTCCGATTGAACCCCCCGCTTTCCATTCGGTTGCCTGCCACCCAGGATTTTTTGCCCCGCCGTCAATTCCGGGCTTTCGATTGAGGACCGCAATGCTAGTCTGTCGCAAACGATGTTATGGGAGGCTGCAATGGCTGTGGGCAGGATTTTCATTGGCGTGGGCGGCTGGACGTTCGAGCCTTGGCGCGGCACCTATTACCCCGAAAAACTCACCCAGAAGCGCGAGCTCGAACACATGGGCTCGACCATGACCGGGGTCGAGGTCAACGGCACCTTCTATGGTTCCCAAAAGCCCGAAAGCTTCCGCAAATGGCACGACGAAGTGCCCGAAAATTTCATGTTCACATTGAAGGGCACCCGCTACGCGACCAACAAGAAGGTGCTGGCCGAGGCCGGCGAATCGGTCAACCGTTTCACCTCGTCGGGCATCGTCGAACTCAAGGACAAGCTCGGCCCCATCAACTGGCAGCTCGCCGCCACCAAGAAGTTCGATCCCGCCGATTTCGGCGCATTTTTGAAACTCCTGCCCGCCACTCAGGACAACAGGGCCCTCCGTCACGCCGTGGAGGCCCGCCACGAAAGTTTTGCCAATGCCGAGGCTGTCGCCCTGGCCCGCGAGGCCGGCGTGGCGCTGATCACCGGCGCCGATGCCGAATATTCGGTGATCGCCGACCCCACTGCCGATTTCGTCTATCTGCGCCTCCAGGGCACCTCCGAGGACAACGAAAAAGGCTATTCGGAAAAAGCCCTCGACGCCTGGGCCGACCGCATCGTCACCTATGCCAAAGGCGGCGTCCCCGACGATCTTCCCAGCTTCGGCCCTGCACCAACCGAAAAGCCTCGCGACGTCTTCGCCTTCGTGATTTCCGGCTTCAAGGAAAAAAACCCCGCCGCCGCAATGGCGCTGATCGAAAGGGCGAAAAAGCGCGCCGGCTGACCTCGGTCAGCAACGTTCACGCAAACCGCCGCGCTGCGTCCACCGCCAGCCCCAGCCCCACGGCGCCGAACCGGTCCGATTGTGCGATGTGCGCATGGGCAAAGCGCGTATCGACCAGCGCCCGCACCTGGCGCACCTGGGCGCCGCCGCCGGTCAGGATCACCGTTTCGATCGCCTCCGCGTTTACACCCGCTGCCATGAGCGCATCGTCCAGCACTGCCCCGATCTTTTCGGTCAGCCCCGCGCTCGCTGCTTCGAATTCCGCCCGCGTCGTGGCAATGGCCAGCGACAGCCCCGGCTCATCAAGCGTGATATCGACCATCGGCGTATCGGTCAGCGCAATCTTTGCCTTTTCCACCTGCCCGGCCAGCCGGTGTCCCGAGCGGTGGACGAGGAGGTGCCTGAACCGCTCAAGCTTTTCCGGTTCCTCCGCTTCGCGCTGCAATTCGCGGATGTCGCGCAAAATCTCCGGGCGATAGAGCTGGTTGATCTTATGCCAGGTCGCCATGTCGTGAAAATACCAGCGCGGCATCTCCCGCTTGCCGTCGCGCGTCATGGTTCCGCTCCCCATTTCGGGCATCACCTTGAAAATGTTGAGCTGACGGTCGAAATCGGTGCCGCCCACATGCACGCCCGTCGTGCTCAAGATGTCCTGTCGCCGGTCGGCGCTGGCCCGGCGTTCCGGCGAAAGCCTGAGCACCGAAAAGTCCGATGTGCCGCCCCCGATATCGACAACCAGCGCCAGCGCTTCGGCCTCCAGCGTGCGCTCGAAATGTAGCGCCGCCGCTACCGGCTCGAACTGAAATTCGACATGGGAAAATCCAACGCCGCGTGCCGCGGCTTCCAGCTGGTTCTGCGCTGCCCGGTCGGCGCTTTGGTCTCCGTCGACGAAATAAACTGGCCGCCCCAGAACCACATGCTCGGGCATCGCCCCGGTGTGCGCGGTCAGCCTGTCGCGCAAATGGCTCAAAAACCGCCCGATCAACCCCTCAAACCCGATCCGCTCGCGACCGATCTGGGTCGTCTCCTCCATCAACTGGGTTCCCAGCACCGATTTGAGCGCCCGCATGAACCGCCCTTCGGCCCCGTCCATATATTCATGCACCGCCGACCGCCCGAAATGGGTGCTCTGGTCCTCGAAACTGAAAAACAGCGCCGAAGGCAACGTTACCTCATCCCCCTCGACCGGAATCAGCACCGGCGCGCCATCGGGCTGGACCACACCGATAGTGGAATTGGTGGTGCCGAAATCGACGCCACAATAAAGCGATGACATGAGAGAAGGCTTTCAAGTGGGCAATAGCTGCTTGCCGATGGAAATACCTCCGGCAATGGGGGCGCCCCTCTAGCCTATCCCAGACCCCATGGCAACCGTGCGGTTGTCCGACCCGGTGAAGCCGCGTGTGCCGCATCGACGCTTGGGTCCGCAGCGCTCGCCGGAAATAGATTGTGGCGCGTCCAACATGGGTATGTAAGGACCGGACGATCTATTGCGGTTGAGGCTAGGCGATGGATGGCAGCGTTTCCATTTATCTGGCGCTATTATATCGGCCTGCTCATTTCGAACACTGCCACAGCCGCTGGTGGGCATCACTCGTGTCAAAAATCGCCCGCCGCTTCCCATCTTGACACCCAGGCCAAAACGCCACACATAAAGTTACATGAAGCCACCCGAACCCACGGCCCCCGCTTTCGGCGCCGGCCATGCTGGCACCTATGCGGCCTGCGCGCCCCGCAAGGTGCCCGGTTTCGATGGCCTGCACGCCATGACGTCCCAGCTTCTGGCCGAGCGCGTGCCGCAGGACGGAAAAATTGTCGTGCTCGGGGCCGGTGGCGGGCTGGAGCTTAAAGCGCTGGCCGAACGTCACCCCGGTTGGACGTTCGATGGCGTCGACCCATCAGCCGATATGCTGGCGGCCGCCCGGGAGACCATCGGCGCCCATGCGGCCCGCGTCCACCTGCACCACGGCTATATCGAGGAGGCCCCTGATGGCCCGTTCGAAGGCGCCGTGTGCCTACTGACCTTCCACTTTATCCCACGCGAAAACCGGCTTGAAACGCTCCGCCAGATCCGCCGCCGCCTGGTGCCCGGCGCGCCTTTTGTCCTCGCCCATATCAGCTTTGCCCAGATCGAGCCCGAGCGCAGCCAATGGATCGCTCGCCACATCGCCTTCGGTGGCGGCGATCCACAAAACCAAGCCGCCCGCGCCTCCATCGCCACAAGCCTCTTCATCCTCTCACCGCAAGAGGACGAGGCCATGCTGGAAGAGGCCGGATTTACCGATATCACCCTCTTTTATGCCGGCCTGAGTTTCCGCGGTTGGGCGTGCTACGCCTGACAGCACGGAACACGCCGCCCCGTTCGACGGAAGTAATGCTCCACGTCCTTCTCAGGGCTCTCTGTCGCGCTAAGCGACCTTCCGCGCCGCCTGATCCGCCGCAAACGCCCGACCGAACCGGTTTGCCAGAAACGCATCGAGGTCTATCTCTTCCTGCGCCACGAACCCCTTCTGCGCCAGATCGCCCGCCGCCAGCATGTCGAGCACCGTACAGATGCCCGCAGCCGTGGTGATCTGGATGGCCGAGCGTTCTTTCTTGCCCACATAGCCTGAAAGCACCGTGCGTTCGAAGATCTCGTGCGCCGGCTTGCCGACCCTGGTGCCAGTCACATCGATCCGGATCACCACCATGTCCTGCTTGGTCGGGGTCAGCGCGTGGCGAAAAATGTCCAGCGCCAGATCGCGCCGGTCTTTGAGATTCAGGTCGTTGAGCAGCAGCTTCATGATGCGCGCATGGCCGGGATACCGGATGGTGCGATAGTTGAGATTTCTGACCTTGCCCAGCAGTTTTTCCGGCGTCGAACCCAGTCCGCCCGAGGTGTTGAACGCTTCGTAATCCACCCCGTTGATGGTCAGCTGCTCGATATCCTCGAGCGGCGCGATTTCGGCCATCTTCCCGTCAACGATCGCTTCGCACGGCTCGCAATATTCGTTGATCACCCCCTCAGGCGACCAGGTCAGCGCGTAATTGAGCACATTGGTCGGAAACTGGGGCAGCGCCCCCACCTTCATGGCGACAGTATCGAGCGTATCGAACTTTTTCGCCAGGCTCATCGCTGCAATGGCAATGAACCCCGGCGCCAGCCCACATTGAGGGATGAACGCCGTTTCCGCCTTCGCCGCGATCTCCTTGACCCGCCGGGTCGATTTCACGTCTTCGGTCAGATCGAGATAATGGACTTTTGCCGCCGCGGCGGCTTCGGCGATCCGCGTGGTCAGCGAGTAGGGAGCCGCTGATAGGACAGCGAACTTCCCTTCCAGAATTTTTTCCAGTTCCCCCGGGTCGGCCACTTCGCAGCGCGCCGTCTTCACCTTCGCATCCGTATCGAGCGCCGCCAGCGCGTTGGAGGAACGGTCCACCACCGTCACCGAATAGTCGCCACTTTGGCTGGCCATGTCCGCGATGGTTGCGCCAATGCGTCCGGCACCGATAACAACGATCTCTTTCATCCCAAAACCCCTCTTGGTCAAAGATCCCAAATGTTGGGCACCAAACGCTCAACTTCACAGCTTTTGGCGTCATTGTTTGACATGATGACACACAGTTTCGTTGATTTGCAGACTACTATCAGACATAATCGCAGCTTTAAAAAAGCAAATAGCCGAAAATTTACGCCACAATGACGAAAATTAACGCCGATCGCCAACTGATCGCCCTGCTGCGCGAAAATGGCCGCATGCCGGTCGCCGAGATTGCAAGAAAGCTGGGAATTTCCAGGAGCACGGCCCAGTCGCGCCTCGAAAAGCTCGAGCGCAACGGCACCATTGCCGGCTATGTCGTAAAGCTCTCCTACGACTATCTGGCCGGCCAGATTCGCGCCCACCTGATGGTCACGGTCTCGCCCAAGCTCGCGCCCAAGGTCGTCAGGTTCCTCGATGATTTGATCGAAGTCCGCACCGTCCACTCGGTCTCGGGCAGCTTTGACATGATCGTCATCGTCGAAGCCCCCTCAGTCGCCGAACTCGATGCCGTCATCGACAAAATTGGTGCGCTCGACGGAGTCGAGCGCACCATGTCATCAATCATTCTCTCGACGCGGATCGACCGTTAAGAACCTGTGCCTTGGAATTCCGCCACCGTATCCGCGGCAATCTGCTGCAGAAAAGCGGCGGTCTCACCATCCAGCCGCCCGTAGTAATCATACGCCAGCCCGACCGGCGAAGCATCATAAAGCGTCGCATAGGTCGTTGCTGCCGCCAGGTAGGTGCCTGCCAGATTGGGGTGGCTGTGGTCGAACTCCATATGCAGTTCGAGGTCAGGCCGCTCCGCATACGCCTTGGCAAATGCCAGTCCCACCGGGATCACCAGTGCATCGACTTCTGCTCCGACCTCGGTATAGAGCGCGGCCAGATTGGCGGTCATTTCCGGATCGTGGCTGTTGTGCCCCTCGGCATAGGCGTGGCTCATGTAAAGCACGGTTTGTGCGCCGCTTTCATCAATCAGCGCATCGGCTGCAACAACCGCGTCACGGAAGCGTTCGCTGCGCGATTCCGAATTGGCCGCCGCGCTGTGACCCTGCAGGATTACCACGTCGAAGGGCTCATCATACCCGATTGCATCGGGTGTGAGGTAATGGCCGAACGGGTGCATATCGAGCGAGCCGCCCGAAATGGTGATGGAGCGATAGGCAAGATCATCGATCCCCTGGCCTTCTCCGACCATTCGGCTGGTATGGTTGTGCAGGCTGTCATTGTAATAGAAGTACGAATTGCCAACGAACAGGATTTGCCTGGGGGCATCCAGTCCGACGTCGGAAGCGCCGGGTTGAGCGGCGATTTCCTGGCCGAAAGCTGAACTAGAGGCGAGCAGAACCATGGCTCCAACAAGGGAGCGGGTAGCGATAGTCATTTGATTTTCCTCCATATTCCAAACGCCTGTGCACTGAGAGGCGGCACAGGGATGGAGATTGATGGCTAGCCCTGCATGGAGGTCGCGGCAATCGGCGGCGGAAAAAATCTTCCGCCTTTTTTGCCCTTGGTCTGTCCAGTGGGTGGGAACGGGAACATTATCCCCGCTTCTGTGTATGGTGTTCTACCCATCGCCATGAATCGCTATTTGCGGATTTCATAGAGTCGAAAGCGATTTGCGCTCGGCGCAAATGCCATAAGGAAGTGATTGTCGCCGATCTTGTAGATTTCGGCCACGGCGTCGAACTCGCGCTGCTCCTCGGTGACCTCGCCCGGAGTCATTGCAGAATAGATCCGCGGGTCTTCATAGCCATAATAGAGGGCGCCAACAAAGAACACGGTTTCCGCGTCGAGTTGGGCCATAAGCCCCCGGTGCCGCTGACTGCCCGAGTTCTTGTCGAAGACCATGGCTTGGGCTTCCGGATAAATCCGTGCGGGGAAATACTGATAGATAAAGGCGCCATAATCGGTCGCCTGAAGCGAACGCATCCGCCATGAACCATCAAGCTCTTCGATCGAGAACGCCAGATGCTCCGCTTCGATCAGACGTTCAAATTCAGGAATGGCATCAAGGGTTTCCTGATCCTCTGAGCTGTCCTTGAGTTCATCGAGCAGCGCCTGAAGTCCGGTCTCCCAGCCTTTGGCAAGTGATTGGTCCTCAGGATATAGCCGCCCGAACAGTGACTTGGCGTAACCCCCGGTATCGGGGGCCTGCCCGAGCGCCGGCATGCCGAGCATGGCGGCTATGAAAATGGTCAGGATGCGCGTCACCATTATCCTCCGATTGTCACCGACCGATCGGGTCGCGTCGGGTACAGTGACCGTGCTCTAGGGCACCATTCTGGCAAAAGGGCCTCTCTAGCGCGCGATTTTCCGCCCCGTGTCCGCATCGAAGCAATGCAGATGCGCATGCTCGATATAAAGCGTAAGCTTGTCGTCATGCTCACCAGGATGGATGCCCTGCGTGCGCAGAACCAGTTCCTTGGCGATCCCCTCCGCATGCGCATAGACCAGGCTTTCCGAGCCGACCAGTTCGACTGCGTCGACAATGACCTCGAGCTTGAAGTGTGGTTTGGCCGGGGCCGTTAACGTCATGTCTTCGGGACGAATGCCGATGGTGCCGCACTGGGAGGAAACGAAATCAGGCAGGTCGCCCGCCACCCGTGCGAGCGCCGCTGTGTCGAGCAGGTTCATGCCCGGAGATCCCATGAAGCCGGCAACGAACACCGATGCGGGGTTTGTATAGATGTCGAGAGGCTTTCCAACCTGTTCGATCCGCCCGCTGTTCATGACCACCAGCTTGTCGGCCAACGTCATGGCTTCGAGCTGATCATGTGTCACATAAACCGAGGTCGTGCCCAGCGTGCGCTGCAACCGGCGGATTTCCACCCGCATCTGGCCGCGCAGCTTGGCATCGAGATTGGACAGCGGTTCGTCGAACAGGAATGCCTTGGGCTTGCGCACGATGGCCCGTCCCATGGCCACGCGCTGGCGCTGACCGCCGGAAAGCTGACGCGGCTTGCGATCGAGAAACGGTTCGATCTCGAGAATGCGCGCCGCTTCGTTGACGCGCTCATCGATCTCGGCCCTCGGCGTCTTGCGGTTTTTCAACCCGTATTCGAGATTGCCGCGCACGCTCATATGAGGGTAAAGCGCATAGTTCTGGAACACCATTGCAATGTCGCGCTCGGCCGGTTCGAGCTTGTTGACGAGCTTTTCGCCGATCCGCACTTCGCCCGAAGTGATGGTTTCGAGCCCGGCCAGCATGCGCAGCAAGGTCGATTTCCCGCAGCCCGAGGGACCGACGAGAACGACGAGTTCGCCATCCTCGATCGAAAGGTCGATGCCTTTGATCGCCTGGACATTGCCGGGATAGACCTTGCGGACGTCGGAGATTTCAATTGTAGCCATTGTGTTATTTCTCGGTTTCGACGAGGCCCTTGATGAACAGGCGCTGCAAGAGGAGGACGACGAGCACGGGCGGGACCATGGCGAGCATTACGGTCGCCATGACAAGGTTCCAGGCCGGCTCCCTGTCGGTATTGGCCATCAGCCGTTTGATACCCATCACGATTGTGTAGAACTGCTCTTGAGTGGTGATGAGGAGCGGCCAGAGATATTGCACCCAGCCATAGATGAACATGATCACAAACAGCGCGGCGATATTGGTGATCGAAATGGGAATCAGGATGTCCTTGAAGAACTTCATTGGACCCGCGCCATCGACCCGTGCCGCTTCCATCAGCTCCTCGGGCACCGTCATGAAGAACTGCCGGAACAGGAAGGTGGCCGTCGCCGACGCGATCAGCGGCAGGGTGAGCCCGGCATAGGAATTGAGCATCCCAAGGTTTGCCACCACCGCAAAGGTCGGGATGATGCGCACCTCGACCGGCAGCATCAGGGTGACAAAGATCATCCAGAAGGCCAGGAGCCGGAACGGGAAGCGGAAATAGACGATGGCGAAGGCCGACGTGATCGAAATGGCGATCTTGCCCACGGCAACGATCATCGCCATCCAGAACGAATTGCCCAGCATCAGCCACACCGGCGGTGTGCCGGCCACTTCGAGCCCCGAGCCCAGCATCTGGGAATAGGTGGCACCCATATTGTCGCCCGGCAAAAGCGGCATGACGCCACGAATGAAGGCTGCGGGTTCGTGGGTCGAGGCGATGAACGCGACATAGACCGGAAAGGCGACGATCAGAACGCCGACGATCAGGATGAGATGGGTGAGGAAATCGAGCCAGGGCCTGTTTTCAACCATGTCTGGGTCCTTCCTAGTAATTGACCCGGCGTTCCACGTAGCGGAACTGGATGAAGGTGAGGATGATCACGATACCCATCAAGAGCACCGACTGGGCCGATGATGAACCGATGTTGAGCCCGGCCACGCCGTCCGTATAGACCTTGTAGACCAGCGTCATCGTTGCCTGTCCCGGTCCACCTTCCGTCGTGGCGTCGATCACACCGAAGGTCTCGAACATCACATAATTGATGTTGATGATCAGAAGGAAAAACGTGGTCGGAGAGAGTAGCGGAAAAACGATGGTCCAGAACCGTTTGAACGGTCCGGCGCCATCGATCGAGGCGGCTTCGGACAGCGAGGCGGGGATCGATTGCAGCCCGGCGACGAAAAACAGGAAATTATATGAAATCTGTTTCCAGGCAGCGGCAATGGTGATCAGCGCCATGGCCTGGGTGCCGTTGACGCGATGGTTCCAATCGATGCCGAACCAGTCGAGCACATAGGGCAGAAGGCCGATCGTTGGGTTGAACAGAAACCACCAGAGCACACCGGCAACCACCGGGGCCACGGCATAGGGCCAGACCAGCAAGGTTGTATAGGCTTTCGCCGTGCGCAATACCCGATCGACGCAGACGGCCAACAGAAGCGCAAATCCCATCGACAGCACGGTGACCGAAACAGCGAACACCGCGGTTCGGCCAAGCGCATTGAGATAGCTTGGGTCCGACAGGATGCGGGTGTAATTCTCGAACCAGACGAACGTCGTGCGGAAGCCAAACGGATCCTCGCGCTCGAAGCTCGACTTAACTGCCTGGCTGGCCGGCCAGATGAAAAAGATCGCGGTAATGGCCAACTGCGGCGCCAGAAGCGCATAGGGAAGCCAGCGATTGGTAAAGATCGACCGTTTGGTCTGCATGCAACGCCCCTGGGTATTGTCTCATCCGCCGGTCTTCTTGCAACGGACCGGTTTAATGGAAGAGACCCCGGCCAGGTAAAGTCGGGGTCGGAATGTTTGAGGTCAGAACCGCTTTAGGAATTGGCGGCCTGGAAATCGCGCAGGATCTGGTTGCCGCGTTCGACAGCCGAGTCCAGAGCTTCCTGGCCGGTCTTTTCGCCGGCGAGAACCGACTGCAGTTCCTCATCCATGATCATGCGAACCTGGGGCATGTTGCCGAAGCGCAGGCCCTTTGAGTTTTCGGTCGGTGCATTAAGGTTGATCTGCTCGATCGCAATGTCAGTGCCGGGATTTTCTTCATAGTAACCCTGCTCCTGGCTCAGCTCGAACGCTGCCTGGGTGATCGGCAGATAGCCGGTGCCCTGGTGCCATTCGGCCTGAACTTCGGCCGAAGAAAGATAGTCGAGGAAAGCGGCGGTTGCCTGATACTCGGCTTCTTCGTGACCGGAGAGGACCCACAGGGTCGCGCCGCCGATGATCGAGTTCTGCGGAGCGCCTTCAACGTCGTCATAATAGGGCAGCATGCCGTAGCCGACTTCGAAGTCGGCATTGGCGACAACACCGGCGCGTGAAGCCGACGAGCCCATATAGATGGCGCATTCGCCCGAATAGAAGGCCGGAGCATTGTCCGAGCCACCGGCCGGTCCGCCATAAACGAAGATGCCTTCATCCTGCCAGCGAGCAAGATCGTCCCAGAAGCGGGCGACGACTTCGTTGTTGAAGGTGAATTCGGAATCCATGCCGCCAAAGCCGTTTTCCAGCGTGCCATAAGGCAAATTGTGCAGGGCCGAGAAGTTTTCCGAACCGATCCATGTGGCGGTGTAGGTGATGGCCATGCCGCAGCTCGCAGCGCCCGACTCGACGATCTGGCGCGAGAACTCTTCGGCCTGCGCCCAGGTGGCCGGGGCAGTTTCGGGGTCGAGGCCAGCCTCTGCGAACACGTCCTTGTTGTAATAGAGGATCGGGGTCGAGGAATTGAACGGCATCGAGAGCATGTTGCCGTTGGTGTCGGTGTAGTAGCCGGTGACGACGGGCAGATAGACCGAAGGATCGAAATTGTTGCCGTGAGCTTCCATCAGCTCATAGACCGGATAGACAGCGCCCTCGGCGGCCATCATCGTGCCCGTGCCGACTTCGTAGATCTGAACGATAGTGGGCTGTTCACCTGCGCGGAAAGCGGCGATGGCGTTGACCATGGTCTCTTCATATTCGCCGCGATAAGAGGCGTTTACGACATACTCGTCCTGAGACGCATTGAAATCCTCGGCGATAGCGGCAACGCGCTCGCCCAGTTCGCCACCCATTGAGTGCCAGAAGGAAATCTCGGTCTGGGCAAACGCCGAAGAGGCGCCCAGAAAAAGAGCCAAACCGGCAGTGCCGCTGGCCAGAAGTGTTTTGAACATGATGTTCTCCCGATCAATGTCATTGCGACCGCATCCGGCCGATGGCTTAAAACCATGGGCGTGATGCCTAGACGGGGCGTGCAAAGCGCAGGTGACAGTATCGTGATGATTGCATGACAGTGGAAAACCCTGACGCGCGCGGCGTCAAGCTTCTCGGGCAAGCTCGCGACAGGTCCTCTGGCCTCCTCCTCACGCCACGATCGTGTGGCCGGCCGCTCCACATTTTTGCGTGAACGACCAAGCTATTGTGACACTATCGTCACAATTAACAACCCGATTCAGCGCGCTGATTTCGCCCTGTAGAAAACCGCGAAAACTTCGAGGTGGGTCGAATAGGCGAACTGGTCGATCGGCGTCACCGCACTGATGCGATATCCGCCCGCGATCAGAATGGCGGCATCCCGGGCAAAGCTCTGAGGGTCGCAGCTGACATAGGCAATTGTCGAAACCTTTGACCTGGCCAGTTCCTCGGCCTGGGCCTTGGCGCCGGCCCGCGGCGGATCGAGCACCACAGCATCGAAGCGATTGAGCTCGAATACGCCGAGTGGTTCGCGAAACAGGTCACGCCGCTCGGCGGTTATGGGTTTGAGCCCTTTGGTATTGCGTCTTGCGGTATCAAGCGCATCAATGGCGTGGATATCGGAATCGGCGGCGAACACCGGGGCGCTGGCGGCGAGCCGAAGAGCAAAGGGGCCGACGCCGCAAAAAAGGTCTGCAACCTGCTTGCCACCCCGCACCGCCTCAATGACCAGAGATGCCAGGACCTCTTCGGCTCTTGCGGTTGCTTGCAGGAAGCTCGATACGGGTAGGGGCACATTTGATGGCCCCATCGCAACCATAGGCCGACGCAAAAGGATCAGAGGCTCGCCATTGAGCGAGAGCCGTGCGAGATCGAACCGCTGAGCGATCTTGGTCAGCGGCGCACCGGCCCTGGCGCCCTTGGCCCGGATGGCAACGTCGAGGCCCGTATCGCTGGCTGTAAGGCTCACATCACACGGCCCCACCACGGTCGCGATGGCGCGCGAAATTTCGGGCGCACGCGCCAATGGAGGCACCAGAATGGGGCAGGTATCCACATCGTGAATCGCATGGCTGCGCAGCGCCATGAAACCGGCCGCCGATTTCGTGGCATGCATTGTGACCCGCCGACGACCAGCGCCGTGAGCGGTGATCGGGTCGGCGACTGTGGCGTCAACGCCGGCACGCGATAGCGCATCAACAATCAGGCCACGCTTGAACTGGCGGTAGTGCTCCGCCTCGAGATGTTGCAACTGGCAGCCCCCGCACGCACCATAATGGGGACAGAACGGTTCGACCCGCTTCGGACTGGGGGTAACTATCTCGACAAGACGCCCGCGACTGCCCTCGATTGTCGCGGTGACGTTTTCCCGTTCGAGGGTCAGCGGGACAAAGACAGGTTTACCATCGAGCGTCGCAACGCCCTCACCCCGATGCCCGAGGCGCTCGATCGTGAGGGTTTCAATGCGGCTCATTTCGCGGTTGAATTCTCACCGGCCGCGAGACGATCCTCGACCGCGGCGCGCTCGGGAATCGATGGTTGGGCACCCGGCGTCAGACACGCCAGTCCGGCTGCAACCGAAGCCCGTTTCATTGCCGGGGACAGCTCGTTTCCCTCCGCCAGCCCAGCAGCCAGATAGCCCACGAACGTATCGCCGGCGCCGACGGTATCGACCGGTTTGATCTTGAGCGATGGAACGGTGGTGACCGTCCCATCCGCCGCGGCAATGGCGCCGCGCGAACCGAGTGTTGCCACGACAATATTGCCGAACTTCTCCGACAGCCAGACGACGGCTTCGGTCTCGTCAAGCTTGGGAGCGTCGAGCATTTTGAGCACCCCGGCCAATTCCGTCTCATTGACCACCAGGACATCAACATTGTCCAGCAGTGCCAGATCGAAGTCCATGAACGGCGCAAGATTGAGAACGACTTTGGCGCCGTTCTCGCGAGCCAGCGCCGCGGCGCCCAGCACCCCCTCCATCGGCGTTTCCAACTGCAGCAGGAGATAGTCGCCCTCCGCAATCCCCGCCTGCTCCAGCGCCGCTGCCGTCAGACGCGAATTGGCACCGGGCAGCACGGTGATCATGTTTTCCCCTGCGTCATCGACGATGATCAGCGCAGTGCCGGTATGCCGGTCCATGCGCCGCACGCCCGACAGGTCGATCTCCGCTTCGCTCAGAAGGGCGAGTGCGCGCGTCGCGAAATCGTCGCCGCCAACGCACCCCACCATCTTGACCTCCGCGCCGGCCCGGCTGGCCGCAAGCGCCTGGTTGCCGCCCTTTCCGCCAGGCGAAAATTCAAGGCTCGTGCCCAGAACGGTTTCGCCCGGCCGCATCAGCGTGGGCGCTTGGCCAATCAGATCGATATTGATGGAGCCGAACACAACGATCACGGCAACTGTCCTCCCGGGCATCAATTTTTCTTCTTGTGCCAGAGGAAAAGCATCGAACTCAAATGATTTCGTCACTGGGCGGGCCATCCGCTATCTGGCGCCGTCAATAGATGGCCTTTCACTTGCACCGGT
Organism: Pelagibacterium flavum; assembly: GCF_025854335.1. Lineage (NCBI taxonomy): Bacteria > Pseudomonadati > Pseudomonadota > Alphaproteobacteria > Hyphomicrobiales > Devosiaceae > Pelagibacterium > Pelagibacterium flavum. The sequence continues at coordinate 3,832,654 of NZ_CP107716.1, read as the reverse complement.
TCACCCCGCAGAACCGGCAAGACCGTGCTCCACTACGGTCGGAGGCAATGGTGCCCTGTCGGTTTCGGATGTCTTATTCGACGATGATAGCCGGAGAAAAGCCCAGAATCGGCCAGGAGCGCGCCTTTTCGACGCATTGGCACAACATCGAACTACGTCATTGCGAGAGAGATACTCACCCTCCTCAATGAAGAAGGCAATGCTGTCGCAACGCTTGCGGCGTGCGCCTCAGAATAGGTCTTCTCTGCGGGTTTCGGGGTCCATCAGCGCATGGACTCTGTCCGCCCCCAGCCGGGCGAGCTTTAACAGCATCGCTTTGCGCCGCGCGCCGGGCAAGGGATCGTGCTGCGCGTGGCGCAGGATATCCCCCCAATGGCCGTCGGCCACCATCAGCCCTTCTTCTGCGGGGAAAATTTCGGCATCGAGTTCCGGCGGCTTGCAGAAAAAGAACCGGTCGCAAAAATCCTTGTAGTTGGGCCATTTGGCGTCGACCTTATAGTCCATAAGGCTCGACTTGATTTCCACGATCCAGATTTCCCCTTTGCCGCCCAGTGCAATTACGTCGGCACGCCGCCCGTTGGAAAGCGGCACTTCGGCAAAGCACGTCATGTCATAGACCGAACGCAGAAAACGCATCACGCCCCGCTGCACGCGCAGCGCGGTGGGTGACTGACGACCATCGACGATCTGGGGCTCGATGCTGGATTCGGTCTGGCTCATGTTCTCATTTTATTCTTTCTGAACGGTAGTGGCCAGACCCTCGATATTTCAGAAATGAAATACTGGTTGCGAACACGTCTGTAGCGCCCAGCAGTCGCCTGGCCGCATAGTGGGACTGTCGATGAGCATCCTTCATCGCCTGTCATCCATATTTCAAATGTAGGACAAGGCGCGTCGAGCGCGCCTGAAAGGCCGCGCCATGTTCAAATCCGCTTTCGTGATGCTGCGTGATTGGATCGTTTTCCACCAGACCTATAGTGCGCTGAGGCGGCTCGATCCTCATCTGAGGCGAGACCTGGGGCTAAGCGAGGCCGATCTGCGACGCATCAGCCGCAAGGTGATGCACGAAAAAGGTCCCATCAGCCTGTTTGCGCTGCGCGAGGACAACGAAGAGCTACAAGCTGAAGGCCGGCGTGCTGTTGCGCTTACAGCGCCATCTGCGTGCGGACCAGTCCCCCGTGACGCTCAAGAAACGCAACGATTTCGTCGACGCCCTTACCCCGCTTGAGGTCTGTAAAGACGTGGGGCTGGCCATCGCGCATCCGCTGGGCATCGGCCTCCATGACGTCCAGATCGACTTCGACATAAGGGGCCAGATCGGACTTGTTGATGATCAGCATGTCCGAGCGCGTAATGCCCGGCCCGCCCTTGCGCGGGATTTCCTCTCCCTGGCAGACCGAGATGACATAAAGCGTGATGTCGGCAAGGTCCGGCGAAAACGTCGCCGCCAGATTGTCGCCGCCCGATTCGATAAAGACGATATCGAGATCGGGGATGCGGGCATTGAGCTCGGCAATCGCGCGCAGATTGATTGATGCATCCTCGCGGATGGCCGTATGTGGACAGCCGCCGGTTTCAATCCCCAGGATCCGGTCCTCGGGCAGCGCCTGCAGGCGCGCCAGCATCATGGCGTCTTCCTTGGTGTAGATGTCGTTGGTGACGACGCCCACCGAATAATTGTCGCGCAGCGCCTTGCAGAGTTTTTCGGTGAGCGTGGTTTTGCCCGATCCCACCGGACCTCCGATTCCGACGCGGAGCGGGCCGTTTTTTGAACTCATGATCGAAAAATCCTTACCCTGAGATCTTCATGTTTGATGCTTGCAATATCGGTGCCATAGGAAAGGCCCGAAATATCGGCCAATTGGGCCGAATGGGCCTCTGTGCTCATCTGTGCGATCTCTGCTTCGAGGCTGGCCTGAACGGCAAGGCCCGCCGTTTGCCCAAGAGGGATGAGCCGCACGCCGACCGATATCTGTTGGGCGACGGCGCTGTTGGCAAAGCCCGCGATTGCCGCTCCAGGTGAAACACGGTGCAGGCCAGCCATTGCGCCAAATGCGATCGGTAAGGCCATGGCTTGCTCGAAAGCGGCGTTAAGCGCATCTGGCGCGCGCATCGGCCATGCCGATGCCGCTTGCAGAAAGGACTTCCCCTGTTCGCGCGTTTCCTTGTCGCGCTCAGCCGATACCTGCAGCGCGAGGCATACTTGATTGGCCTCGGCAAGCGTTGTCCAATCGCAATTGGCTACCGCGCGGGCAGCGATGGCGAGAAAATAGGCATCGGTACGCAGGTTGCCACGATGCAACTGACCGCTGATCCAGCCGGCAAGTTGGTCCTTGTCCCTGACGCGCCCATCGGCAATGGCCGTCTCAAGACCCTGACTATAGGCAAACCCGCCAATGGGGAACGCCGGCGAGAGCCAGGAAAACAACCGGATCAAGGCGGTCTGCTCATCCATGATGATGGTGCGTGTGTCCGTTCTCGTGGCCCGAATAGGCACCGCGTAGCGGCGAAAACGGTGCGCGGATCTCCGCGACTTTGGCCCCGAGCCCTTCCAGCATGTCCTTGATGACGTGGTCGCGTCCGATCAGAAGCCGCTCTGGTACGCCCGATTTGGCCTCGATCTGGCAGGGCAGATGGCGGTTGCCGATATGCCAGCACAATTGGGCAAGATGGGCCGTGCTGTTGCCGGTGATCGCATAGAGCGGTTCTTTGGCCGCGACGATTTCGGCAAAACGGCCGTCCTCGAGCCTCAGTGCATCGCCGGTTTCCAGCGCTACGGTATGAGGCAGGTCGACAAGAACGTCGAGCCCATTGTCGAGCGTCACCAGCTTGCGGCGCAGGGCGCGCTGATCATGGGCCAGTTCGGCCCTCCCAGCGAGAGCGCCTTGCCATTTGCCTTTCGTTTCAACGCCTGTCGCGCGCATCCCATCCTCATTGTCAGTCCGTTCCTGTGGAGGATCCGATGCAAGAACCACGCCAGCGATCAGGGGATATCCTGAGCGGCGTGACAGGTGATCGGTTCGGCCTCGGCCTCATCGGTGCCGTCCATAATGTTGGTGAACATCGCCTCATTTCCGCGCGACCACCATTCATACTGTCCCGAAACATAGCGGGCGCCAGAGGCGGAGATGACGTTGACGAAAATCATGTCCTCGCCCTCGATCGGCACAATGGCGAGAAAAGTCGGATGCGCGTTGATGTATTGCACATCCATTGGCTCGTCGATCCCGTCACATTGATAGGTCATCACATCACGCTGGGCGTTGCCGTCGAACTCGAGAACGAACTGCATGGACGTTTCCACTGCGCTGGCGGGAAGCGCAGCAAGAGCCAGACAAACGACAAGTGCAAAGGGCTTCATGATTGGCCTCCTGTGAGATTTGACCGATGAAGCCTAGCATCGGATTCCGGGCAGCACCATGACTGGTCCAATCACACAATGGCAAAGACGATACCGTAGACAATGGCGCCGCCCAGCGTCGCCAGCGAGACGTCACGCCGCCAGAAATAGATCCCGATCACAGCGCCTGAGCCCAGCACGAGCGGAGCATTGGCATGCAGCTCTGGCGACAGCATGGGCAGGATCGCCCCGACATAGAGCGCGGCGATGGCCGCCGGTCCGGTTGCCGACAGGAACCGGCTCAAGGGTGCCGCGGGATCACCCGTGCCGCGCATGAAATGCGTCGGCAAAAAGCGCAGCATCCAGGTCCCGAGCCCGACGAGCAGCGTAACAATGAAAAATTCGATGTTCATTGCCGCTTCCTGACCGCCAAACCCGTGAACGCGCCGATCACCATCCCGCCCAGTATCCCGACCGTGGGCGAAATGAGCAGGATCAACGGCAGCGTAACGCATGCTGTGACGATCACTACGGGAATATGTTCCTTGGTTAGAAGTGAAAGCGCCATGGCCAGAAAAAGTGCAGGCATGAGAAAGCCCATGGCCGCATCGACCGCGGGCCATTCAGCCAGCGAAGTGCCGAGAAAGGCGCCTATCGCCGTGCCGGTCACCCAGGAAAGATAGGGGCCCGCGGCGATTCCGAACATGAATCGCGGCGAAAAATGATCCTTTGAGCGATTGAGCGCGATGATTGCCGAACCGAATGCGCCGTCGGAAAGGAAAAAGCTCCACGCCCAGGCATGGCGTCGCGTTGCCCGGTCACGGGCCGCTTCAAGGATCGCCGGACCGTAAAAAACGTGCCGCAGATTGGTGGCGATGATCGACACCGCAGTGACCAGGATCGGCGCACCCGCTCCCACCAGCGCCAGAACCAGAAACTGACTCGCTCCCGCATAGACCACCGCCGAGAGCATGATAGCATCCAACGCCGAAAAGCCCGCCTTGATAGCAGCAATGCCAAACGCAACGCCGACCGGCACATAACCGATGGCGATGGGCGTTGACGCATTTGCGCCGGAGCGGAAACTGGCGAGGGGAGAGGACATGGAAGGGTCATCGAGGATGGATAGTGCTACCCTCTATAGGGCCGATCTTTTCGGAAAGCCAGATGCCTGCCCGGCTCGTGCTAGAACAGGAAATAGCGCTGTGCCATGGGCAGAATGTCGGCAGGTTCACACGTCAGCAATTCACCATCGGCTCGCACTTCATAGGTCTCCGGATCGACGGTTACCTCGGGGGTAGCGCTGTTGTGGACCATCGCTGATTTGCCGATGCCGCCCCTCGTGTTGTCGACTGCCAGCATTGATTTGTCGACGCCCAGGCTGTCCTTGAGCCCGCCTTCGAGCGCGGCCTTGGAAACGAAGGTTACCGACGTGTTGGCAATCGCTTTGCCATAGGCGCCGAACATGGGGCGGTAGTGCATGGGCTGGGGTGTCGGAATCGAGGCATTGGGATCGCCCATTGGTGCGGTGGCGATCATTCCGCCCATAAGCACCAGTTCGGGCTTTACCCCGAAAAAGGCCGGGTTCCAGATAACCAAATCGGCCCGTTTGCCCACTTCGATCGATCCGATATGGGTCGAAATCCCGTGGGCGATGGCTGGGTTGATCGTGTATTTCGCGATATAGCGCTTGACCCGGAAATTGTCGTTGTCGCCGGTCTCTTCTGGCAGAGGCCCGCGCTGGCGTTTCATCTTGTCGGCGGTCTGCCAGGTGCGGATGATCACTTCGCCCACCCGGCCCATGGCCTGACTATCCGAGGAAATGATCGAAAAGGCGCCGATATCGTGCAGGATATCCTCGGCGGCGATCGTTTCCTTGCGGATACGGCTTTCCGCGAACGCCACGTCCTCGGCAATCGAGGGATCGAGATGATGGCACACCATGAGCATGTCGAGATGCTCGGCCAGCGTGTTGCGCGTGTAGGGGCGTGTGGGATTGGTGGATGAAGGGATGACGTTTTCCAGCCCGCACACCTTGATGATATCTGGCGCGTGTCCGCCGCCGGCGCCTTCGGTATGGAAGGCGTGGATGGTCCGGCCCTTGAAGGCTTCGATCGTGTCTTCGACAAAGCCCGATTCATTGAGCGTGTCGGTGTGGATCATCACCTGAACGTCATAGGCGTCGGCAACCGAAAGGCAGTTGTCGATGGCTGCGGGCGTCGTGCCCCAGTCCTCATGCAGCTTGAGCGCGGCGGCGCCGCCCATGACCATTTCTACAAGTGCCTCGGGCTTTGAGGCATTGCCTTTGCCGGCCAGCGCGATGTTCATGGGAAAGGCGTCAAATGACTGGATCATCCGACCCAGATGCCAGGCGCCGGGCGTGCATGTAGTGGCGAGCGTGCCATGGGCCGGCCCCGTGCCGCCGCCCAGCATCGTGGTCAGGCCCGAGGTCAGAGCCTCCTCGATCTGCTGGGGACAGATGAAATGGATATGAGCGTCGAAGCCGCCAGCCGTCACGATCTTGCCTTCGGCCGCAATCGCCTCGGTACCAGGGCCCACGATGATGTTGACACCCGGTTGGGTATCGGGATTTCCCGCCTTGCCGATCGCCGTGATCATACCGTCCTTAAGGCCGATATCGGCTTTGTAGATTCCCGTGTGATCGACGATCAGAGCATTGGTGATTACCGTGTCGACGGCGCCTGCGGCGCGAGTAACCTGTGATTGCCCCATGCCGTCACGGATCACCTTGCCGCCACCGAACTTGACCTCTTCGCCATAGAGCGTGAAGTCCTTTTCCACCTCGATGAACAGCTCCGTATCGGCCAGCCGCACCTTGTCGCCGGTTGTTGGGCCGTACATGTCGGCGTAAAGCGCGCGGGAAATTCTGGCAGCCATGATCAGCTCCTCGTCAAAGGGAAAATTCCGCTTTTTGAGCGGGTTCGGTCCAATTTGAGTGCGTCCGATTGCCCTGAAACAATTTGCAACCGGAAGCCCGCTTGCTCGTTTGTAGGCTCCAGAGGGGCGGTAAAACCGAACTCAAACGGAGAATGAAAATGAAAAAGCTCTCTGCTCTTGCTCTTGGTACGGCTCTGACTCTGTCGATGCCACTTGCAGCCATGGCCCAGGACGCTGACGCTGGTGTCACCCTTGATGGTGGTGTCCAGACTGAACTGGGCGGCGAAGATGCCGGCGCCGACGTTGGAGTCGACGCTGGGGTTGATGTTGGCGTTGACGCCGGAATGCCGTCCGAAGGCGCCGGTGAAACGAGCGTTGGCGTGGGTGCCGACGCATCGGCTGGCGCTTACACCTACGCTGATCTTGACGATGCGATCCATGGTGCGGGCACTGCCGATTTCTCGGCTGTGACTGCGGATACCGAAATCGAAATCGTCGAAATCTCCTCGCTTGGCGAAGACGGCGAATTCACCGCTGATGCTTTCGCGGAGTCTCGTGCCGATTTCCAGGGCGATATCGACCTTCTGCAATCCAACATTTCGGGCAACGCCGACATCACGGCCGCTCTTGAGGCGGAAGGCTATACCGAAAGCGACGTTGTTGCTGTCTGGACCCAGGCCGACGGCGCGCTGACGGTCTTCGTTGACAGCCAGAGTTCGGCTGAAGCCGACGCGGCTGGAGACGCCATGGAATCTGACATGAGCGTCGAGGGCGAAGCCGAGGCAGACGCGTCTGTCGAAGGCGAAGTGGCGCAATAAACGCCGAGATGACAGGTATGACGGGCGGGGTGCTATAGCACCCCGCCTCTTTTTTTGCCCGCAAAGGAAATTGCCGGCGCGTCTCATGTCATTTGTCCAGCGGACCCATGACCATCTGGCGAAACCCGAACACACGCCGGTCCCCATCAAGCGCGACAAGGGTTACTTCACGGGTCTGCCCCGGTTCGAACCGAACGGCTGTGCCGGCGGCAATATCGAGCCGCATGCCGCGGGCCTGCTCTCTTTCGAATGCCAGCCCGGCATTTGTTTCGAAAAAATGGTAATGACTGCCCACCTGAATGGGCCGGTCGCCAGTGTTGGCAACCTCGAGCGTGACGGTTTCGCGCCCCGCATTGAGTTCGATTTCGCCAGCTTTGGGTATGATTTCGCCCGGAATCATGTCGCCGTCCTTAACCTGCGATAACCAGCCACAGCCCGCCAAATGCGGTCACACCGCCAGCGATCCGTGTAGCGATGACGCCTCGCGTCGTCGCCAGACCGCGACCCAGACCGACGCCTGCTGCATGCAGGAACGCGGTGGCGACAAGAAAGCCACCGGCATAGCCGAACGCCCCCGCTTCACCCATTTCCCCACCATGGGCATAGCCGTGAAAGAGTGCAAAGAACGCGACCGTCGCGGCAACGCCCGCCGTCGGCAGCGGCAGGGCCAGTGCCACCATGATGCCGACAAAAATCACCGAGGCCAGAATGACCGGCTCGACGAACGGCAGCGGCATCCCCACCAAAGCCGCGCCGAATCCCAGGGCCATCGTGGCGACAAAGGCGGCTGGTACGGCCCAAAGCGCCCTGCCTCCTACCGAAGCCGCCCAAAGACCGACGGCGAGCATGGCCAGGATGTGGTCGAGCCCGAACAGCGGGTGGCTGAACCCCGCGGCGAACGAGCCATGTTCAAGCGGATCGAGATGGGCGAAAGCCGGAGCCGTGGCGGCGGCAACAATGACGAGTGCTGCGAAAAGACGTCTGAACATGATCAGGCTCCTTAGCGAATTGGAGAATGGACGGTGACGAGCTTGGTCCCGTCGGGAAAGGTCGCTTCGACCTGAATGTCATGGATCATCTCTGCAATGCCCTCCATCACCTGATCGCGGGAAATCACATGCGCGCCCGCTTCCATGAGTTCTGAAACCGGGCGCCCGTCGCGGGCGCCCTCGATGACGAAATCGGTGATCAGGGCGATCGCCTCGGGATGATTGAGCTTGACGCCGCGCTCGAGCCGGCGCCGCGCCACCATGGCAGCCATCGAGACCAGCAGCTTGTCTTTTTCCCGTGGTGTCAGGTTCATGGTGCCTCCCTTTTTATAGCGACCAGAGCTTGGGCACGGCCCCGGCTCCCGAAAGTGCGGCGATTGCCGGCATGATGATCTTGCGCAGATGATAGCCCGATCGGCCTGTCGCGCGCAGCACGATCTTGTCCCCGATGCGCGACGCGCCCGCGGTGGGATGACCGGCGACAAGCGCCTTGAGCCGTTCGATATGCCGCTCGGCATCCTGTGAGACATAGCACAGCGTCCCATAGGCGCGCGCGCCGCCCAAAAGCGCCAGATTGTCTCGCGCCAGAGTGTCGTCCGCATCTAGCCGGGCTGCCTCGGCATGGAGGAGTTCGCCCTCCCGCCGCACACGCCAGCGATCCGAGATCATCGCTGATCGCGCATCCTCGCCATGCGCCTCTCGCCCGAGGATGATCGCTTCGAGCCCGAGAAAAGTCGCGTCGCCAGCCATATCGACTTCGATCGTCCGCTCCAGCACCGAGCCGTCGAACACAATCGTTTCCTGCGGCAACCAGTCGAGCCTCGCGCCAGCGTCTATGGTCAATTTGGATGCTACGCACGCCGCTCCGCCACTCGAGCGATAGATGCGCTCGCAAGCCTGCGTCGTGATGGCAAGATGGGTCCCCGCGGCAGCGACCGCCGACCATGCCATCCTGTCACCGCCCGTCAGGCCGCCAGATGTATTGATCAGCACGGCCTCGAGCCAGTTTCCATAGGCCCTGGGCACGCGGATCTTGCCGCAGCCGGACTGATAAAGCGTATCGAGCACCGATAGCCCGTCGCGCGCCTTGGTCGCGACGCGGCCCTCGCCTTCGGCACGCTGCATCTGGGGCGTGCCCCCCTGAAAAGCCGGGCTTTCGAGCATCAGACCATCAAATGCCGCTTGACGTCGGGATCGTCGAGATCGGCGGCGGGACCCGAATGCATGATCTCCCCCCGATCCATGACGTAGATATGGTCACTCAATTCGCGACAGAAATCGAGATATTGTTCGACCAGCAGAATGGTCATGCCCATCTCGTCGCGCAAAAACTGCAGTGCCCGCCCGATGTCCTTGATTATCGAAGGTTGGATGCCTTCGGTGGGTTCATCAAGGACCAGAAGGCTCGGGCGCGTCACCAGCGCCCGCCCTATGGCCAGTTGCTGCTGCTGGCCCCCCGAAAGATCGCCGCCTCGGCGGCCCAGCATGGATTTGAGCACCGGAAACAGCTCGAATATCGTGTCGGGGATCGAGCGGTCCTTTGCCTTGAGCGGCGCATAGCCGGTGAGCAGGTTTTCCTTGACGGTCAGAAGCGGAAAGATTTCGCGCCCCTGCGGCACATACCCGATGCCCATTCGCGCCCGCGTGTAGGGCGGAATTTTCTTGAGCTCGAAATCCTCGAGCCTGATCGTGCCGCCGGAAATCGGGTGCGTTCCGGTGATGGCGCGCAACAGCGATGATTTTCCCACCCCGTTACGCCCCAGGACCGAGGTGATCTTGTTGGGCTGGGCGGTGATCGAAACTGTCTTGAGCGCCTGCGCAGCGCCATAATGTAGATCGACATCGGTAACGGTCAGTGTCGTCATGTCAGCGCCCCAGATAACGTTCGATAACCAGCGGATCGGCCGAGACATGCTCAAGCGAGCCTTGCGCCAGTACGGAGCCCTCGGCCAGGCACGTCACGCGACAATCAAGATCGCGCACGAAGCTCATGTCATGCTCCACAACGACGACCGAGTGATGCCGGGAAATCGACTTGAGCAGTTTCGACGTCTCCTCGGTTTCCGAGTCGGTCATGCCGGCCACCGGCTCGTCGACCAACAACAGCTTGGGGTCCTGGGCGAGCAACATGCCGATCTCGAGCCATTGCTTTTGACCGTGAGAGAGATTGGCCGCGTATTCGTCCTTCCTGTGGGAGAGTCGCACAGTGTCCAAAATCTCGGAGATGCGGTCGGTATCGGCGGTGTCGCGCGTATACAGCCAGGACGAAAACACCCCGCGCGGCTTTTTAAGCGCCAGTTCGATATTGTCCCAGACGGTATGGCTTTCAAATACCGTCGGTTTTTGAAACTTGCGGCCGATGCCCAGATTGGCAATCTCGGTTTCATCCTTTCGCGTCAAATCGATCGAACCCTCGAAAAACACTTCGCCCGTATCGGGCCGGGTCTTGCCCGTGATGATGTCCATCATCGTTGTCTTGCCCGCCCCATTGGGGCCGATAATGGCCTGCAATTCGTCGCGCTTGACGAGTAGAGAGAGCGAATTGAGCGCCTTGAACCCATCAAAGGAGACGGTGACGCCATCGAGATAAAGAAGCGAACCTTCGCGCAGTGTATCAACCATTTTCCTTACTCCGCCGGCGAGGGTCTGGCGCCGTGCGGCGCGTCGCTATGGTCATGTCTTTCGACCGGTTTCTCGTCGGTTGCCGGACTGGGGGTGGGGCCGGTGCCTTTTTCGAAAGTATCCGAGGCGCGGCGCTGCCGCAGCGCTGTCCAGGCCGAGGTGAAAATGCCAACGATCCCCTTGGGCATGAACAGCGTCACGAACACGAACATGCCGCCCAGGATAAACAGCCACAGATCGGCGAACGTGCCGGTGAAATAGGACTTTGCCGCATTGACGAGCACCGTGCCGATGATTGGCCCGACAAGCGTTCCGCGCCCCCCCACCGCCGTCCAGATCACAACTTCGATCGAGTTGGCTGGTGCAAACTCTCCAGGATTGATGATCCCCACCTGCGGCACGTAAAGCGCCCCGGCAAGCCCGGCCATCACTGCGGATACGGTAAAGGCAAAGAGTTTGACGTTTTCCACCCGGTAGCCAATGAACCGCGTCCGGCTTTCGGCATCGCGCACGGCGATCATGACCTTGCCGAGCTTTGAGCGCACGATGAGCGAGCACAGGATAAAGCACAGGGCCAGAAGGATGGCAGAGGCGGCAAACAAACTGGCCCGGGTCGACGCTGCCGAGATCGGTGCCCCCAGAATATCGCGGAAATCGGTCAGCCCGTTATTGCCGCCAAACCCCATGTCATTGCGGAAAAAGGCGAGCATGAGTGCGTAGGTCAGCGCTTGGGTGATGATCGAGAGATAGACACCCGTCACCCGACTCCTGAAAGCAAACCAGCCGAAAATGAACGCTAAGAGCCCCGGCACGAACGCCATCATGATGGCGGCGAACCAGAACATGTCGAACCCCTGCCAGTACCAGGGCAGCTCGGAATAGTTCAGAAACACCATGAAATCGGGAAGCACCGGATTGCCATAGACGCCCCGATCGCCGATCTGGCGCATGAGGTACATGCCCATGGCATAGCCACCCAGCGCAAAGAACGCGCCATGGCCCAGCGAAAGAATGCCGCAATAACCCCAGACCAGGTCGAGCGCCAGCGCGAGGGTAGCATAGGTCAGGTACTTCCCCATCAGCGGCACCAGATAATTGGGCACCCGGAGGGGATGGCCGGCGGGGAGCATCAGGTTGGAAAGGGGCACGGCGATCGCGACAATCAGCAATATGGCGACCACCCAGATGGCCTTTGCCCCGAGCTTTTCGAAGATCTTGCCGGTTATCATGCTTCCACCGCCCTTCCCTTGAGCGCGAACAGGCCTCGTGGGCGCCGCTGGATGAACAGGATGATGAGAACGAGGATCAGGATCTTGGCCAGGACGGCCCCGGCATAGGGTTCAAGGAACTTGTTGGCGATGCCCAGCGTCAAAGCGCCCACCAGCGTCCCCCACAGATTTCCGACCCCGCCGAACACCACGACCATGAAGCTGTCGATGATGTAACCCTGCCCCAGATTGGGGGAAACGTTGTCGATCTGGCTCAAGGCCACTCCCGCCAGTCCGGCAACACCCGAACCGAGCCCGAACGTCATGGCGTCCACCCAGGGCGTTCGGATGCCCATGGCCGACGCCATGCGCCGGTTCTGTGTCACCGCCCGCATCTGCAAGCCGAGTGGAGTGCGGTTGAGAACCAATAACAGCAGGGCAAAGACGACGATCGCAAACACCACGATCCACATCCGGTTCCAGGTTATCGCCAGTCCGCCCAGCTCGAATGCCCCCGACATCCAGGACGGGTTGCCCACATCTCGGTTTGTGGCCCCGAAAATGGTCCGCACCCCCTGCTGGATGATCAGCGAAAGACCCCATGTGGCCAAAAGCGTTTCCAGGGGCCGGCCATAGAGCCAACGGATGATGCCGCGCTCGATGGCGATGCCGATCATCGCGGTAATCAAGAAGGCCAGTGGGATCGCGATGGTCAGGGAATAGTCGAAAAGACCCGGGCTGGTCGTGCGGATGATTTCCTGCACGACGAAGGTGACATAGGCGCCCAGCATGACCATCTCGCCATGCGCCATGTTGATGACGCCCATCACCCCGAACGTGATGGCAAGTCCAATGGCGGCCAGGAGCAGAACCGAGCCCAGCGATATGCCGTACCAGACGTTCTGGCCCACGCTCCATATGGCCAGAGACTGGTTGATCTGGGCGAGCCCGGCATCGAGAATGGCCAGCTGGGCCTCGCTGGCCCCGCCTCGCGCCGAGCTGAGAATCGAGAGCGCCGTACGGTCGCCGCGCGCCGCGATTGTGGCGACAGCCTCCGCGAACGCATCTCCCTCAACGTCTGTTTCCAGAAGCGTCGCAGCGCGCGCCTGCTCCATGATGGCGCGCACCCCGGCATCGTCTTCGGCGGCAATGGCGGTTTCAAGCAATTCGAGATTGCCCTCATCCGGGCTCGAAATCATTTGCTGCGCCGCCGACCGGCGCGTGGCCGGATTTTCGCTCATCAGCGTCATGCCGCCGATCGCTGCGGCAATGTCGCGGCGCAGCGAATTGTTGATCCTGATGACGCTCATGTCCCCGGTGATCTCAAGATCGGCGTCCTCGCCCGTCAGGGCGTCGGCATATTGGTCACGTCCGGTCTCGATGAAGATGAAGCCATTGTCGGCTTCATGGAGCGTGCCATTGCCGAGAGCGCGCAGGATCGGCAGCGCCTCATCCTCACCGCTTGCCACCAGAGCGGCAACGGCATCGCGCAACTCGCCAAGACTGGCATCGTAAAGTCCTGGAACGATTTCGGTGACGGTCTGTGCCCGGGTGCTTCCAGCCGACAATGAAGCGAGCACGGCAAGGAACAGGACCGAAATGAATCTGGTGAGCCGATTGAGACTGCGCATGCCGCGTCCCCTTTCACAATCGAGCTGAAGACAAATCGGGGCGAGCCGGGCCCGCAAGCTCCGGGGGCGTTACTGCCCCCGGAGAGATAGCAAGCGCTGGGCTTACTTGGTCGAGCCGCCGCAGGTTTCGGTCTCGGTATTGTAGTTTCCGCAGTTGATCGGAGCGGTCCAGTCGGCTTCGAGAACCGCGGATTCGGGCAGGTAATCCGACCATGCGTCGCCAGGAACCAGATCTTCGGTTTCCCAGACCACGAAGAACTGACCGTCGTCCTGGATTTCACCGATCAGCACCGGCTTGGTAATGTGATGGTTGGCCAGCATGGTCGCCGTGCCGCCGGTCAGGTTTGGCGTTTCGAGCCCGACAATGGCCTCGATCACTGCGTCGGCGTCGGTGGTTCCCGCCGCTTCAACGGCATCAACCCACAGATTAAAGCCGATATAGTGCGCTTCCATCGGATCGTTGGTCACGCGGTCTTCCGAACCGATAAAGTCCTGCCAAGCGGCAATGAATGCTTCGTTTTCGGGCGTTTCCACGCTCATGAAGTAGTTCCAGGCAGCCAGGTGCCCCACAAGCGGCGTGGTATCGAAGCCCGAAAGCTCTTCCTCACCCACCGAGAATGCGACGACCGGAATGTCTTCGGCCGCAACGCCCTGGTTGGCCAGTTCACGGTAGAACGGCACGTTGGCATCGCCATTGATGGTCGAAACCACAGCGGTCTTTTTGCCTTCCGAACCAAAGGCTACGATGTCGGAGACGATCGTCTGCCAGTCCGAATGCCCGAACGGGGTGTAGTTGATCATGATGTCTTCAGACGCCACGCCACTGTCGAGCAGGTACTGCTCGAGAATTTTGTTGGTGGTCTGGGGATAGACATAGTCGGTCCCGGCCAGCACCCAGCGTTCGACGCCTTCTTCGTTCATCAGGTAGTCGACGGCGGGAATCGCCTGCTGGTTGGGTGAAGCGCCGGTGTAGAACACGTTACGCTGGGATTCCTCGCCCTCATACTGGACCGGATAGAACAGCAGCGAGTTGAGCTCTTCAAACACCGGAAGCACCGATTTACGGCACACCGACGTCCAGCAGCCAAAGACGGCGTCCACTTCATCGACTTCGATCAGCCGGCGCGCCAACTCGGCAGCCAGCGGCCAGTCCGATGCAATATCGACGACGACGGGTTCGAGCTGACGGCCCATCACGCCACCGGCTTCGTTCTGTTGCTCTATGAGCATCAACATGACGTCTTTGAGCGTGGTTTCCGAAATCGCCATCGTGCCCGAAAGCGAGTGCAGGATGCCGACCTTGATCGGGCCCTCGTCCTGCGCCATGGCCGGCATGGAAATCATCGATGCGCTCAAGGCTCCTGCCATGAGCACGCCCCCAATGCGTTTGGTCCAGTCTGTCATTTTGTCCTCCGACAGTTGCTGTTGCAGCGCTGGCTAGAGTCGCAAAAAGCATGCCAAGCATTTGGGCGCGCTGGAGGACTTCCGGGTTAACGGACTGTAAACACGGGCCTTTCGGTACAGGAGAGTGGCTGGCGTCGGCAAGGCGATGCCCTGCTGGAGGGACAAAGCCGTCAGCAGATGAATTCTGCGCGCCGCAATCTGGTCAAATAATAGGCAGGCGCTTCGGGAGTGGCGCCTGTACGTGCATATTTTTCGATCACAATAATGATGATAAAACTGTCATCCTAATGACAAACTCCAACTCCTGAAGTACAACATAAGTGCCGGATGTCCTCCGGCAGAGGTTGTTTGCACCACAATCTCATCGCCCCGTACGTTCGCGAGGCGTACGGGGCATTCTTACTTTCCGTACGCACACCAAATATCTTGCATTAGTTGACCGTTCCGGGCCGTCCGGTCACGGTTCTGAGCAAGTGATTCGATGCGCAAGGACCGCCATGACCGCTGTTGCAGAGTTTGCAATGCTCGCCCACGGGTGGCGGCGCATTCTGATGCTGGTGGTTGCAGGCGCGCTGGCCGGCTCCTCGGCCCCTCCGATCTTCTTTCTCGTTGCCTTGTTTCTCGCCATGCCGGTGCTGGTCTGGGCATTGGACGGCGCCGAGCGCAAACGCTCGGTTCGCGCCAGTGTGCTGGGCCCCGCGTTCCGCATCGGGCTCGCTTTTGGCTTTGGCTATTTCCTTGTCGCCCTGCACTGGATCGGCGCGGCCTTTTTCGTTGACGGCGGGTGGCTGCTTGTCGTCATGCCACTTGCTGTGGCCGGGCTTGCGCTGCTGCTTTCTGTGTTCTGGGGGCTGGGCACAGCCTTGGCCCATCTGTTCTGGTCAGCCGGACCGGGCCGGATATTTGCGCTGGCGACCGCACTGACCTTGGCGGAACTGGCGCGTGGCTATCTTTTCACCGGCTTTCCGTTCAATCTTTTGGGCTACACGCTAACCGCCAACCCCGAAATGATGCAGGCCACCAGCCTCGTCGGCGTTTACGGGCTGACATTTGTGGCGATCCTCATTGCGGCCACTCCGGCTTTGGTCTGGCCTGCCGCCGAGCGCTCGCTGATTGCGCGCGTCCTTCCCCTGTTCGCCGCCTTCGGCTTGCTCGCCGGCCAGATCGCCTGGGGCAATTTTCGCCTCAATGAGACGCAGACCGAGCCCTTCGAAGACGTCGTGCTGCGCATCGTCCAGCCGGTCATCCCCCAGGACGTTAAATGGCAGACCTTTGCGCGCGAGGAGACTGTTACCCGCCTACTCGATTTGTCCACCATGCAGACCAACCCTGACGATCAGGGGCTGGGTGACGTCACCCATCTGATCTGGCCCGAGGCGGCCATTCCGTTCTTTTTGTCCGATGAGCCCGAACTGCTTGCCCGCATCGCCCGCACCCTGCCGGACGATATCTGGCTTCTGACCGGCGCTCCCCGCCAGCCTTATGGCGCCAATGGTGAAATTGTGCCCGGCGCCAAGCCGTTCAATTCGGTTCTTGCCTTCAACGGCGAGGGGGAGGTGGTGACTTCCTACGACAAGACCCATCTCGTCCCGTTCGGAGAGTATCTGCCGTTTGGCGATTTCCTGCGCCGGTTTGGCGTCACGCAACTGGTGGAGGGGTCGCAAGGCTGGGCAGCGGGCGCCGGGCGCAGGTTGCTTGAACTGCCCGGCTCGCCCGCCATCCTGCCGCTCGTCTGCTACGAAATTGTTTTTCCCGGCGGCCTTGGTGCTCCCGTCGCCGACGCCGATTTCATTCTCGTTGTCACCAATGACGCATGGTTCGACGGCTCGATCGGCCTGGCCCAGCATTTCCATCATGCCCGCGTCAGGGCGGTCGAAGAGGGGAAATCGATGGTCCGGGCAGCAAATTCGGGCATTTCGGCCATTGTCGATCCGCTTGGGCGCGTCGATGCGATGATGGGAGAAGGCATGGTCGGTGCCATCAAGGGCACGCCGGCCAAGCCGATCGCTCCGACGTTTTTTGCACAATACCGCCATTGGCCGCTGGTCGGCATGCTGATCTTGGGTGCGCTGGCTTCACTGCCGGGTTGGCGCCGCCGCCTCAAGCGCCTCGATTGACCTGATCCATATAAAGCTTTCTTTATATCGCCCTTGCTTTCTGCATCCCAACCTGCGAAAAGCAAATTCGAAAGTGCCCGGGATTGAGCCTGGGCACGCGCACTTCCGCGTGCGCCCTCGCCAGTTGAAATGAGGTTTAACGTGGCCAGTTCTTCCTATCTCTTTACCTCGGAATCGGTTTCCGAGGGACATCCCGACAAGATTTGCGACCAGGTGTCCGACGCCATCGTCGACGCATTCTTCGCCGAAGACCCCTATTCGCGCGTTGCCCTTGAGACCTTGGCGACTACCAACCGCATCGTTCTGGCAGGCGAGGTTCGCGGTCCCGCCTCCATCGATGCGGCCCGCATGGAAGACATCGCGCGCGGTGTCGTCAAGCGGATTGGCTATGAGCAGGAGGGTTTCAATTGGAAGACCCTCGATGTCTCCTGCCACGTGCACGAGCAGTCTGCCCACATCGCCCAGGGCGTCGATGCTTCGGGCAACAAGGACGAAGGGGCCGGCGATCAGGGCATCATGTTCGGCTTTGCCGTCAACGAGACGCCCGAGCTGATGCCGGCGCCTCTCACTTACGCCCATAAGATCTTGAAGAACATGGCGGCTGCCCGCCATTCCGGCGCCGTCTCCCAGTTCGGCCCCGACGCCAAGAGCCAGGTGACGCTGAAATACGAGAATGGCAAGCCAGTTGGCGTTTCCGCTGTCGTCGTCTCCACCCAGCATGTCGAGAACGTATCCCAACAATGCGTCCGTGACCTTGTGCGCCCCTTCGTCGAAGACGTGCTGCCCAAGGGCTGGATGCCGCCAGAGGACGAATTCTACGTCAATCCCACTGGCGCTTTCGTCATTGGCGGGCCTGACGGCGACGCAGGGCTGACCGGTCGCAAGATCATCGTGGACACCTATGGTGGCGCGGCTCCCCATGGCGGCGGCGCGTTCTCGGGCAAGGATCCCACCAAGGTCGACCGATCGGCAGCATACGCGGCCCGCTATCTGGCGAAAAACGTCGTCGCGGCGGGCCTGGCGGAAAAATGCGTCATCCAGCTTTCCTACGCCATCGGCGTGTCCAAGCCGCTGTCGATCTTTGTCGATACTTACGGCACCGGCACCGTCGATGAGGATCGGCTCGGTGTGGTGCTGCAAAAAGTGATGAACCTTTCCCCGCGCGGGATCCGCGAACATCTGGGCCTCAACAAGCCCATTTACGAGCGGACCGCCGCCTATGGCCATTTCGGGCGCGAGCCGGAAGCCGATGGCGGTTTCTCCTGGGAAAAGACCGACCTGGCCGACGCGATCCGGGCCGAGCTGACCTGATCCTTGCCCGGCCGACCCATTGATTGTAAAGCGCGGCGCAACACGCCGCGCTTCTTGTTTTTGATTGTGAACCCATGACGTCCAAATCCATCCCGCAGGACCCCAAAGGGCCGCGTGCCTTTTTCGGACGCCGTTCGGGCAAGAAGCTCCACAAGGGCCAGCAGGTGTTGTTCGAGACCCTGCTTCCCGAACTAACGGTCGATATTTCCGCCCCTGTGGATCCCGGCGCGTTGTTCTCCCAGGCAAAACGCATCCACCTCGAAGTCGGCTATGGCGGTGGCGAACATCTCGCGCGTATGGCGCGCGAAAACCCGCAAGATGGTTTCATCGGCTGCGAGGTCTTTACCGGCGGCATCGGCAAGTTGCTGGAAACCATCGATGTCGAGGGCACCACAAATATCGCGCTTTTCCCCGACGACGTCATCAAGTTGCTCGCCGTTATGCCTGACGCCTCGGTTGAGTGTCTTTACGTTCTCTATCCCGACCCGTGGCCCAAGCCGCGCCATCACAAGCGGCGCCTGATCCGGTTCGAAATTCTCGCCGAGTTCGCCCGCGTCCTCAAACCCGGCGGCACATTCCGGTTCGCGACCGACATCGAGGACTATGCCAACTGGACGCTGGCCCATATTTTAAGAGCCGACAGTTTTGACTGGGCCATCGCAGAACCCGGCGCCTGGCACGCACCCTATCCCGGCTGGCAGGCAACAAGGTACGAGCAGAAGGCTCGCCGGCAGGGGCGCATGAAGAGCTTTTATTTCGAGTTCTTGCGTTCGTGACGATGCGGCGCTATATGAAGCGTAACAATCTCGGAAAATGAGAGAGTGGGTGCCGACCGGCCCCGCTCTTTTTTATTACCTCGATCAGGGTAAGCATGACGGCCAATACAAAACGCTACATCCGCGAATCCGCCCTTGAGGCGCGTGTCGCCGCTATCGTCGAGCCGGTGGCCCAATCGCTGGGCTACGATCTGGTTCGCGTGCGCATCAGCAATGACAATGGCTGCACGCTGCAGATCATGTGTGAGGACGAAAACGGGCATTTCGCTATTACCGATTGCGAAAAGCTCCACCACGACCTCAATCCGGTTCTCGATCTCGAAGACCCCATCGACCGCGAATATCACCTCGAGATTTCCTCCCCCGGCGTCGACCGTCCGCTGGTCCGGGCCCGCGATTTCCAGGCCTGGGTCGGACACGAAGCCAAGGTTGAACTCGCCGAAATGATCGAGGGCCGCAAGCGCTTCCGGGGCGATATCGTCGGCGCCGACGATGATAATTTCTCGATTCGCCTGCCCGACGCTCCGGCAGGCACCGATCCGGTCCATGTGCTGCCGCTGGCGCTTCTGGCCGAAGCAAAGCTGTTGATGACCGACAAGCTGCTCGACGAAGCACGCCAGCGCCAGGCCGAAAATCCCGATTACGACGAAGCCGATGAGGACGTCGAAACCATCATTGACGAAACCGACGGCGGCGACGCCGACGAGCGAACCCAGGAGAATTGATCCAATGGCCGTTTCAGCGAACAGGTTGGAGCTTTTGCAGATCGCCGATGCCGTGGCGCGCGAAAAGTCCATCGACCGCATGATCGTTATCGAGGCTATGGAAGAGGCCATTCAGCGCGCCGCCAAGGCCCGCTACGGTGCCGAAACCGAGGTCAAGGCCGAGATCAATCCCCGCACCGGCGAGCTGCGCCTGTGGCGCCTGCTCGAAATTGTCGAGCGTGTCGAAGAATATGGCCGGCAGATTTCGCTCAAGGAAGCGCTTGCCAAGAACGACGCCGCCAAGCTCGGCGATTACGTGACAGAGCCGCTCCCCCCGATCGAATTCGGCCGTATCGCTGCCCAGTCGGCCAAGCAGGTCATCGTCCAGAAGGTGCGCGACGCCGAACGCGACCGCATGTACGAAGAATATGCAGACCGTGTTGGCGAAATCGTCAACGGCAGCGTCAAGCGCGTTGAATACGGCAATGTGATCGTCGATCTGGGCCGGGGTGAAGCCATCATTCGTCGCGACGAATTGATCCCGCGTGAGCAGTTCCGTTATGGCGATCGCGTGCGCGCCTATATCTACGACGTGCGCCGCGAGCAACGCGGACCGCAGATTTTCCTCTCGCGCACCCATCCCCAGTTCATGGCCAAGCTTTTTGCCCAGGAAGTGCCGGAAATCTACGACGGCATCATCACCATCCGCTCGATCGCCCGCGATCCGGGCTCGCGCGCCAAGATCGCCGTGACCTCTTCGGATTCCTCGATCGACCCGGTCGGGGCCTGCGTGGGCATGCGCGGATCCCGCGTTCAGGCGGTTGTTGGAGAATTGCAGGGCGAAAAGATTGATATTATCCCCTGGACGAACAATGTAGCAGACTTGGTCGTATCCGCGCTCCAGCCCGCCGACGTCGCCAAGGTGGTGCTCGACGAACAGGCAGAGCGCATCGAAGTCGTGGTTCCCGACGAACAGCTTTCGCTCGCCATCGGTCGTCGCGGCCAGAACGTGCGACTGGCCAGCCAGCTGATCGGCTGGGACATCGACATCCTGACCGAGCAGGAAGAATCCGAACGCCGCCAGAAGGAATTCACCGAGCGGACGGCGCTCTTTATGAACGCGCTCGACGTGGACGAAATGGTCGCCCAGTTGCTCGCCTCGGAAGGCTTCTCCTCGATAGAGGAACTGGCCTATGTCGATCTGGCGGAAATCGCCTCGATCGGCGGGTTCGATGAAGAAACGGCCGGAGAGATTCAGAACCGTGCCACCGAGTTCCTCGATGCACAGGAACGTGAACTCGACGAAGAGCGTCAAAAGCTCGGTGTCGAGGATGCGCTTTACGACATTCCGGGCCTTTCGGCAGCAATGCTGGTTGCCCTGGGCAAGGAAGAAATCAAGACCGTCGAGGACTTCGCCGGTTGCATCGCCGATGATCTGATCGGCTGGACCGAGCGCAAGGACGGTGAAACCAAGCGCTTCGAGGGCACGCTTTCGGCCTTCCCGCTGTCGCGTGAAGAGGCCGAGGACATGATCATGACCGCGCGTCTCAAGGCCGGCTGGATCACCGAAGACGACCTGCCTCAGGCAGAAGTCGTTGAGGATGAAGGCGAAGTTCCCGCCGAGGGCGAGGTCGCAGAATAACGAAACGCCCCCATCGGGGAGTTTGTCAGAACAAGGGTAAAAGGGCGCCGCAATTGGGCCGCGAAAAAGATGTAGACAGGATGTGCGCTCTTACGCGGGCCGAAAAACCCGCTTCCGCGCTCATCCGCTTCGCGGTTTCCCCCGACGGGGTATTGGCGCCCGATGTTGATGCCAAGGCTCCCGGCCGCGGTGTCTGGATCACCCTTTCTGCAGACGCAGTGAACGAGGCGGTGCGCAAAAAGGTTTTTGCGCGAAGCCTCAAGGAAAACGTAACGGTGCCGCCCGACCTTGCAGAACAGGTGCGGACCCGGTTAGAACAGCGCCTGATGGGCACCCTGGGGCTGGCGCGCAAGGCGGGCGCGCTGGTAACCGGCGCCGCCAAGGTCGCTTCGGTTCTCCAGTCGGGGCGGGTGGGCGCGCTGATTACAGCCAGCGATGCCGCTCCCGACGGCCGCCGCAAGATGCTGCAATGGGCCCGGCGCGGCGAAGTCGCCGACAGGCTGGCTCATATCGAATCTCTCTCGTCGACCCAATTGGGTTTGGCATTGGGGCTCGAAAATGTGATACACGCTGCGCTGACTCCCGGCGCGGCAGCAAATTCGGTGATTGAACGGGCAAATCGGCTTGCCCTTTTCAACGCCACAGACAGAGAAGAAGACGGCACCATATGACCGATAAGGACAAGACCAGCGACAATTCGGGCTCGGGGAAAAAGACCCTGACCCTCAAGGGCGCGCCAAATCTTGGCGCACGGCCCGGCATGTCGCGGTCCTCACGCACCGTCGTTGTTGAAAAGCGCACCCGCCGCGTGGGTGGGCCCGGTACGGGCGCGCCTCAACAGTCGGGCGGCAATGCATCAGGGGGCGGGCGGCCCCAGCCGTCCCGTCCGGGTGGGCGCCCGCAATCGGCCAGCCCGCGTCAGAACGTCAATTCGGCCAGTCTCACCCAAAATGAGAACCAGGCCCGCGAACGCGCTCTGCGCGAAGCCGCGGCCCGTGCCGAAGAAGATCGCATCAAGGCCGAAGAAGAAGCACAGCGCCACGCCGAGATCGACGCCCGCCGCAAGGCCGAGCGCGAAGAGGCCGAGCGCCGCGCTGCCGCGGTCGAAGCCGAAAAGGCCCGGGAAGCGGCCAATGAGGAGTTGGACGGGATCGTTCCGGTCAAGGCCGGTCAGGCCCGGCCAAAGCCCGTTGCCAAGCCCAGCCCGCGCGCTGCTCAGCCCGATATGCCGCCTCCGCCGCCTCCGGGCGAAGGCGAGGATGACCGCGTGCGCCGCCGTGCGGCGCCCGGTCCCAAGGCCCTTGTCGACAAGGACGAACTCGAACGCGCCAAGCGCAATGCCGCACCGCGGCCGAGCGCCACGCCGGCGCGCCGCGATTCCAATTCGCGTGGGCGCCTCAACGTCAATTCGGCACTCGACGACAGTGATCGTCGTGGACCTTCGCTCGCCGCCATGCGCCGGCGCCAGAACAAGAAGATGGGCCGCAACACCAAGGTGGCCCAGCCCAAGCTGGCCCGCGAGGTCACGATCCCCGAGGCGATCACGGTGGCCGAACTGGCCAACCGTATGGCCGAGCGCGCTGTCGACGTCATCAAGCTGCTGATGGCCCAGGGCCAGATGCTCAAGATCAACGACGTCATTGATGCCGATACGGCCGAACTGATCGCCACCGAAATGGGACACACCGTCAAGCGCGTCGCCGAAAGCGACGTCGAAGGTGGCCTGTTCGATGATATCGACAATGACGACGCAGGTGATCTGGTCAACCGTCCGCCGGTTGTGACCATCATGGGCCACGTCGACCACGGCAAGACCTCGCTGCTCGATGCGATCCGCGAGGCCAACGTGGTCTCGACCGAAGCCGGTGGTATCACCCAGCATATTGGTGCCTATCAGGTCGAAAAGAACGGCCAGAAGATCACCTTCCTCGATACTCCGGGCCACGAAGCGTTCACCGCCATGCGGGCCCGTGGCGCACAGGCCACCGACATTGCCATTCTTGTGGTGGCAGCCGACGACGGCGTGATGCCCCAGACCATCGAATCCATCAAGCACGCCAAGGCGGCGGGCGTTCCGATCATTGTCGCGATCAACAAGATCGACAAGCAGGGCGCCGATTCCACCCGCGTGCGCACCGAACTGCTTCAGCATGAAGTGTTTGTTGAATCGATGGGCGGTGAAGTGCTGGACGTGGAAGTCTCCGCGCTCAAGAAGACCAATCTCGATGGTCTGCTTGAAGCTGTGCTGCTGCAGTCCGAAGTGCTCGAACTCAAGTCGCCCCAAAGCGGTTCGGCCCAGGGTCTGGTCATCGAATCCAAGCTCGACAAGGGTCGTGGCGCCGTTGCCACCGTTCTGGTGCAGCGCGGCACGCTCAGCGTCGGCGACATTGTCGTGGCCGGCAACGAGTGGGCCAAGGTCCGTGCGCTGATCGACGACAAGGGCGAGCAGGTCAAAACTGCGGGTCCCTCGACGCCGGTCGAAGTGCTTGGTTTCTCGGGCGTTCCCGACGCCGGCGACCGTTTCGCCGTTGTCGAAAGCGAAGCCCGCGCCCGCGAGATCACTGAATACCGCCAGCGCGTCATTCGCGAAAAGACCGCCGGTGGTGGAGCGACCTCGCTCGAGCAGATGATGAACCAGCTCAAAGCTTCGGGCATCGCCAAGTTCCCGCTGCTCATCAAGGGCGACGTTCAGGGTTCGGTCGAAGCGATCGTGACCGCGCTCAACAAGCTCTCGACCGACGAAGTGTCGGCCCAGATCCTCTATTCGGGTGTGGGTGGGATCACCGAATCCGACGTGACGCTCGCCACGGCCTCTGGTGCGGTCATCATCGGGTTCAACGTGCGTGCCAACAAGCAGGCCGCCGATCTGGCGCAGCGCGAAGGCATCGAAGTCCGCTACTACAACATCATCTACGACCTGATCGATGACGTGAAGGGCGTGATGAGCGGGATGCTGGCCCCTGAAGTGCGTGAAACCTTCCTGGGCAATGCCGAAATCCTCGAGGTGTTCAACATCTCCAAGGTCGGCAAGGTCGCAGGCTGCCGGGTTACCGATGGCATGGTCGAGCGTGGCGCGGGCGTGCGTCTGATTCGCGACAACGTGGTTATCCACGAAGGCAAGCTCTCGACGCTCAAGCGTTTCAAGGACGAGGTCAAGGAAGTCCAGTCCGGTCAGGAATGCGGCATGGCGTTCGAGAAGTACGAAGACATGCGCCCCGGCGATGTCATCGAATGCTATCGCGTCGAAAAGGTTCAGCGGACGCTGTAATCTCGCTAAACCATTGATTTTAAAAGGCGCTGCTCATCGGGCGGCGCCTTTTTCGTGGGCGCGTACGGCGGCGAGATAGCTCCGTGAGACGGGAAGCGTTTGCCCTGTCACAAGCTGTACGACCACGCGACTGTCCACACGTTTTATGGCCGAAATGGCGTCCCTGGCCACCCAATGGCTGCGGTGAACCTGTAGGCCCTCGACGCCTTCCGTTTCGGCGATTGCGTCAGAAAGACGCATTAAAATCAATGACTTGCCTTTGTCTGTATGGACTTCCACGTAATGGTCGGCCATCGACATATGGCTGAGCGGCCCGCGCAGCTCCTTTGGCAGCCGGTCCAGAATTTTCGGCGTTTTCACCGTTTCCGGCGTCGTCTGGTCCCTGCGCCTTTCGAGTTGGGGTTCAACCACCCCTTCTATAACACCCATCAGCGCCAGGCTGATAAAAAGGCAATAGATATAGAGTTCGAAAAGGCTTAGCCCGGTATCGCTGAGGTCGGGAAAGAACAGCCAGCTGATCAGGGCAACCGCGGCGGTGACGGGAAATGAGGCCCCGATGCCCAGCACCGCGATGCGCGCGACAAGCGGGCCGCCACGAGGCAGGATCAGCGCCTGGGCAAGCGTGGCCCCGATGGTGCCCGCCCCGTAGCTGCCCACAACGATCAGCAGCCAATAAGCGATGCGCGGCGCCGGCGCCAGATGCGCAAAGGTCGAAAAAGGCCCGGTAATCCCGGCGATTACCCCCACTCCCACCATGATTCCCCACGCCAGCGGGCTGGAAAAAACACCGTGCAATTGGCGAAGCGTGAAATGAATGGGGCTGTCGTTCACGAAGGCAAATTCCTGGTTCACGTATCCGGACTTGCGGCGGTGACGCCCATTGGACACTCGGTGCACATCCGCCTCACGCCCAAACTACATGCCGGCGCCGTCCAATGGATGCAACAGCCCTCACCCATGCCCCACTCCCCATTCAGCTTCACGTCGCCTGCGCGGTGCTCGCGCTGGTCATCGGAACCGCGATGCTGTTCTGGCGCAAGGGCACGCCCCTGCACAAGGCGCTGGGCCGGATCTGGATCGGCTTGATGCTCGGTGTCTCGCTCTCATCGTTCCTGATTTCGGAAATCCGTCTGCTCGGACCCTATAGCCCGATCCACATTCTTTCGCTGTTCACGCTCTTTGGATTGTGGGGCGGCTGGCAGGCCATTCGGGCCGGCGATGTCAAGACGCACCGCACAACGATGATCTCGGTCTATGGCGGCGGGTTGATCGGCGCGGGTCTGTTCACCTTCCTGCCCGGCCGCATCATGCATCAGGTGGTGTTTGCCGATGGCGGCGCGACGGCGTTGCTTGCTGCGCTGGTCATCGCGGCCCTTCTGGTGGCGCTTTATTATCAGAGGCGGCGCGCCGCCCTATGAAATATCGCCGGCAAAGAGTTTTGCATGCGCCACCATCAGGCGAACGATACGGTCGGCGAGCGTCCTGACCGGCGGGCTGTGGCGCTCCTCGTGATGGAGGACCAGCCATTGGTGCGCGGCAAGGTCGGCAATGGGACCCCTGATGCGCGACAGGCGCGGATCGGCGTCGCCGATAAAGCACGGCAGGACGGTGAGCCCCGTGCCTGCCGCAACCAGTTCGCGCACCGAATGGGTGTCGTTGCCGCTGACCACAATGCGGTCGCCATGATGGGCCTGCAGCCAGCGCGCCGAGGCCGTTGCGGCGGCCGGGCCGGTGACCCCGACGAACAATCCATCGCGCACTCCAGCCACCAGACGCGGCGCGCAATAGAGTGCATAGGCGACCGGGGTCATCTTGCGGCCCGCCAGATTGGGTTCGGTCGGCGCTGAATTGCGGATGCCGATATCGGCGGCGCGGCGCCCGATATCGACCTTGTCATAGGCGGTGACGAATTCGACGCGGAACCCGTCATCGGGCGACCAGAGCTCTTCGATATGCCGGGACAGAAAATCGGTGGTCCAGCCGCCCGCCGACACCCGCACCACCCGTGCGCCGATGGCCCCGTCCCGCCAATGGGTGACGGCGCGCATCGCGGCTTCGACGTCCTCGGCGCGCTTGAGCAGCGCTTCGCCGGCACCGGTGAGGGTGAACCCGGTCTGGGCGCGTATGAAAAGCGTTTCGCCAATCTGGCGTTCGAGCGCCGTGACGCGCCGCCCCAGTGTGGCCGCGCTCAGCCCCGTCGTAGCACGCGCCGCCGACAGCCCGCCGAGCCGCGCCACGTCGAGAAACAGCCGAAGATCATCCCAGGACACATCCATGTTTCAATTATGAAACGAGATGGGAGGATGGGCAATGGTGGCATCCCTCATTATCGCCGGCCCGGACGTGAGCAAGGATCCAGCGGTCTTGCCGAACCACTGCAGGGTGCGGCGGCGCGCATGGGCCCCGGGTCGGGCCCGGGGAAGCGAGGAGAGGGAGGTGATTGAGCCTCAGGCGCTGCCGGCTACTGGGTCCCGGGTCTTCGCCCGGGATGACGGTGGTGCGTGGGTCGAGGTTGAGAATAACGGTGTTGCGCGGTCCACTCACCATCGCTGTCGGAGTCTTCGCCCGGGATGACCGGGGAGAGTGGCGCAGGGTGAGGCGGGATGTGCTACCGCTCGAGGCCCCCTCACCAGCCTGCCGGCCACCCTCTCCCCCCGAGGGAGAGGGTTCATCTTGCCGAAACGACAGATATCAACACTTGCGGCCCGGACGCCCAGCCGCGCTCTCTCACCTGGGAAGGGCGCGTTTCATCTATGCATTGCCGATGATGATGCCGGCGGCAAAGACCAGGGAGCCGCCCAGGACCACCTGCAGGACGGCGCGCCAGAAGGGGGTGTCCATGAACCGCTTCTGGATCCAGGCGATGGTCCAAAGCTCGACGACCACGACCGCCATGGCGATTGTGGTGGCGGTCCAGAAATGGGGGATCAGGTAGGGCAGGGCGTGGCCCAGCCCGCCCACGGCGGTCATGATGCCCGAGGCAAAGCCGCGTTTGATCGGTGAGCCGCGTCCGGTCAGGCGCCCATCGTCGCTGGCCGCTTCGGTAAAGCCCATCGAAATGCCCGCCCCCACCGATGCGGCAAGACCGATCAGGAATGTCGACCAGGTGTCGCCCGTCGCAAAGGCGGCGGCAAAGATCGGCGCGAGGGTGGAAACCGAGCCGTCCATCAGTCCGGCAAGTCCGGGCTGGATGTAGGTCAGAACGAAATTGCGATGCGCGGTGGTTTTTTCGCTGTCGCGGCTTTCGGTGTCGAGATGGGCGTCCTCAAGGCTCTCGGCCTTGTGCTCGTGCCCGCGCTCGGCACGCTCGAGATCGCCCAGCAATTTACGGGTGTCGGCATCCCTGGTCTGCTTTATGGCTTCGGCATAAAACCGCGCCGCATCCTGCTCCATTTCGCGGGCCTGGTTGCGCACCGTGTCCAGATCGAGCTCGGCCATCAGCCACACGGGCTTGCGGGTATAAAAGCCACGCACATGCTCGCGCCGGATCGGCACGATGGAGGGGCCGAACCGCGCCGCGTAACGGTCGATCAACAGGCGCCGGTGATTGTCTTCCTCGGCGGCCATGCCATCGAAAATTGCGGCGCTGGCCGGATAATCCTCACGCAACCGTTCGGCATAGGCAGCGTAAATGCGCCCGTCCTCTTCTTCGGACGAGATGGCGAGGGCCAGGATTTCCCTTTCGGACAGGGAGGAAAAATCGCGGCGGGCGGGGCGGAAGGCTGTCAGCATGGAAGGACACTCGATCACATAGTTTAGAACTATTCTAAACTACTCGGCGCGTCTGGCAACCACCTTTTGCGTCCTGGTTTCGCAAGCGCTCATCTGGCCGACCAGCCAGGAGCGGAATTTGCGCGTGCGGGCCGGCAACTCCCGGCCCCTGGCGGTCGCAAACCAGTAGCCGAACTTTGAATGCGTGATCGTGGGGAACGGGGCGACGACCTGCCCGCGCTCCAGCCCGTATTCGGCCATGATGCCAAGCGCCAGCAAGACGCCCTGCCCGGCAATGGCCGCATCGAACGCCAGGGCGGGATCGGAGATCGCCGGCCCTGAAAGCTTCAGATCGGGTTGGCCGGCGGCGGCCAGCCAGTCGGGCCAGGAGAGCATGGACGCCTGATCCATGATGACGGGAACATGGGCCAGATCGGCTGGCGTCTTGAGCCGCTCGGCCAGCGCGGGCGCGCAGATGGGAAACACCGCATGGGTGCCGATGGGTTCGGCGCTAACACCCGGCCAGTCACCGGCGCCGAACCGGATGGCGCAATCGACGTCCGGCCGGCCAAGATCGACAAGCGCGCCGGTGGTCAAAAGCTTCAGTTCGATTTCGGGATGTACGGCGCCCAGATCGGCCAGCCGCCAGATCAGCCAGCGCGAGGCAAAGACATTGCCGACGGTGACCGTCAATAGGTTGCGGTTTTGCGAGGGCGTCATCAGGCTCGCCTGCGCGCGGGCCAGCGCGGCAAAGCCGGTGTCGAGATCGCCCAGAACACCCAAGAGCGCACGGGTGGGCACCAGCCCTTTCGGAGTGCGCTCGAACAGGGCCAGCCCACACCGCTCCTCGGCCCGGCGGATGTGCTGGCTGACAGCGCCCGGCGTCACCCCGAGCGCCTCGGCAGCCGGACCGAGCGCGCCGTGCCGCGCCACAAGGGCGAGGGCATGGAGGGCATTGAACGGGATGGCAGGGGCATCGCTCATATAGTTTTTCTAAACCCAGGACCAGAAGATGTCCATGGGAGTGCGGCGTTTGATAGGCGATACTGTAGTCCTGATCCGCAAAGGCCACGACAAATGCTAAAATCACTCATTGCGTTTCTGACCGAAGCCGAGACCCCATCCGGGACGCTGCAACGCGACGTGCAAACCCTGGACGCCCTCGATTTGCACACACTGGCCGACCTGCCCGCCTATCACCCACGGCATGAGGAGCCCTGCCGCGCCCCCGAGAAGAGCCCCGGTACAGGGTCGCGTTGCCCAACGGGTCATTGACAGATCCGGGCCGTGCAGCTTTGACCGTGACAGCCCAGATCGAAATGGAAATGGTCTTCGTGCTCGGAATTGGCCTCGGGGCCCAAAACGGTGGTGAACCGCCCGCACGCCGCTGAATGGGCAAAGCTCAGGAATTTGGCTTCCGGCTGCGCGGGCAGGGCGCGCCAGTCCTCAAGCACCGAGATGGTGCTGCCATCGGCAAGATTGACGGCGGCAATGTCGATGGCGTTGCCCAACCCATGCTCGGAGACGAACCCGGTGTCCGCGCCATTGCGCAGACGGCACGTATAGCCCGGCCCGGTGGCAAGGCTTTCGATTTCGGTGTCGAGCACCGCGCCGGCATAGGCATCGACCTCGCCGGCCCAATCGGCGAGCGCCGTGGCCATCGTGCAATTGGTGACCGGGCTGCCCGAAAGCGGGATTTTCCGGCCATTCACGAGAACGGCCGAGACAGCGATCGGACTTTGCAGACCGCAACTGCCTTCCGACTGAGGCGGCACCATTTCCCCGACGACCGATCCGGTGAGCAGGGCCGGACAGGCGGCCTGATAGATGCGGCCAGGTTCGCCCGTCTCTGGTTCGGGTTCATCGTTCGGGACAGCCTCGGGCTCTTCTTCCGCTTGGGGTGCGGGCGCTTCGGACTCGCCATTCTCGCTGCCAAGCCCTTCAGGACGCGGCTGCGGCAGCGGGGGTTCGGCTTGCGGTTCCTGGCCCGCAACCGGCATGGCGGTGAGCAGGACCAGGGCTAAAACTATGGCGAGACATCTCATTTTTGGCTCCGGGAGGCGCTTGAGGTGCATCTCCAACGCGCAAAGGCGCGACATGTTGCCAAAACTCGCGTTAACCGCGCACAAACCATCTTCCCGAAACGCCGGGTTTACTGCTATCAGCGGCCCCATGAAAACACCGCAGAAGACCCCGCTTTCCCGCATCCGCAATTTTTCCATCGTGGCCCATATCGACCACGGGAAATCGACGCTTGCCGACCGCCTGATCCAACTCACCGGCGGGCTCGATCTGCGCGAGATGAAAGAGCAGGTGCTCGATTCCATGGATATCGAGCGCGAGCGCGGCATCACCATCAAGGCCCAGACCGTGCGGCTCGAATATGAGCACACCGATGGCGAGCACTATGTGCTCAACCTGATCGATACGCCGGGCCATGTCGATTTCGCCTATGAGGTCAACCGCTCGCTGGCCGCCTGCGAAGGCTCGCTCCTTGTGGTCGATGCCGCCCAGGGCGTCGAGGCCCAGACACTGGCCAATGTCTATCACGCCATCGAGGTGAACCACGAGATCGTGCCGGTATTGAACAAGATCGATCTGCCCGCTGCCGAGCCCGAGCGCGTCAAGCAGCAGATCGAGGACGTGATTGGCATCGATGCCTCCGAGGCGGTGGAAATTTCGGCCAAGTCGGGCCTGGGCATCGAAAAGGTCCTCGCCGCGATCGTCGAGCGCCTGCCCGCGCCCAAGGGCAACGAGGACGCGCCACTCAAGGCGATGCTGGTCGACAGCTGGTACGATCTGTATCTCGGCGTCGTGGTGCTGATCCGGGTGATCGACGGGCGCATCAAGAAGGGCCAGAAGATCCGCATGATGCAGGCGGGCGCCGCCTATGAACTCGACAGGGTGGGCGTTTTTACCCCTAAGCTTGTCGAAGTGGGCGAGCTGGGGCCGGGCGAGATCGGGTTTTTCACCGCCTCGATCAAGGAAGTGGCCGACACCAATGTCGGCGACACCATCACCGATGACAGAAAACCCACGGCCGAACCGCTGCCGGGCTTCCGGCCGGCCCAGCCGGTGGTGTTCTGCGGACTGTTCCCGGTCGATGCCTCCGATTTCGACGATCTGCGCGCCGCCATGGGCAAGCTGCGGCTCAACGATGCGAGCTTTTCCTTTGAGATGGAAACCTCGGCCGCGCTTGGCTTCGGGTTCCGCTGCGGGTTCTTGGGGCTGCTGCATCTCGAGATCATTCAGGAGCGGCTGAGCCGCGAGTTCAATCTCGATCTCATCACCACCGCGCCTTCGGTCGTCTATGAAATCCGGCTGACCGACGGCAGCGAAGTGATGCTGCACAACCCCGCCGACCTGCCCGATCCGGTCAAGATCGAGGAAATCCGCGAACCCTGGATCAAGGCGACGATCTTGACGCCCGACGACTATCTGGGCGCGATTTTGAAACTCTGCCAGGACCGGCGCGGCATCCAGACCAACCTCTCCTATGTCGGCCAGCGCGCCATGGTGGAATACGATCTGCCATTGAACGAAGTGGTGTTCGATTTCTACGACCGGCTGAAATCGATCTCCAAGGGCTATGCCAGTTTCGATTACCAGCTCGACGATTACCGCGCCGGCGATCTGGTCAAGATGAGTATTCTGGTCAATGCCGAGCCGGTCGACGCGCTCTCGATGCTGGTACACCGCTCCCAGGCCGAGCATCGCGGCCGCCAGATGTGCGAAAAACTCAAGGATTTGATCCCCCCGCACCTGTTCGTCATTCCCATCCAGGCCGCCATCGGCGGGCGCATCATCGCTCGCGAGACGGTGCGCGCCATGCGCAAGGACGTGACCGCCAAATGCTATGGCGGCGACGCGACGCGCAAGCGCAAGCTGCTCGAAAAGCAAAAGGAGGGGAAAAAGAAGATGCGCCAGTTCGGTAAGGTCGAAATCCCCCAGGAAGCCTTCATCAAGGCGCTCAAGATGGACGATTGATCCAGATTTTCTGCCTGAATTAAAAAATGTCGGGTGGCTTAAGCTCCAGTCGTCCTTTGGTCGGCCCGCATGACGGGTCGGCACAAACCGGAGATCGGACAGATGAAATATCTCACCATGGTGACCACCACCAACGCGGCCGAAATCGGCCAGCCTCCCGCCGAACTGATGATGGCGATCGGACAATTGGCCCAGGAGGCCGGGCCCAGGCTCATCGATAATGGCGGCATGGCCAGAATGGGGCTGGGCGCGATCAGGAAGGGAAAGCTCAAGGTGGACGGCCCCTTCACCGAGACCAAGGAAGTGGTCGCCGGATTTGCCATCTATGAACTCGACAGCGAGGCCGAGGCTATTGCCTGGGTGCGCAAATTTCTCGAACTGCACCAGACCCACTGGCCCCAGTGGGAGGGCGAAGTGGAACTGCTCGAGATCATGTCGATGGGCTGACGGCATGGGGGCGCCGAAACGATCGGCGCCCCTGGTGGCCTATTCCAGCGCAAAGCTACCCGTCTGGACCGCGCCCGCAACCGCGTAGCGGTTGATGCTGACCCCGCTGGGCGAGGTGACCGAACTGATCAGCGTCAGCGCGCTGGGCGCCACATCGCCACCAAACAGCCGCTTGCCCTTTCCCAGCAGCACCGGGAAGGTGAGGGTGTGGATTTCATCGACCACATCGGCGGCCAACAGCGCCTGGAGAAACTGTGCCGAACCTTGCGTGAGAAGGTTTCGCCCCTCTTGCGTCTTGAGCTGGCGCACCGCCGCAACGGCATCGCCCTTGAGAACATGGCTGTTTTGCCAGTCCGTTGTGTAGCCGGGGTTGCGGGTGGCAACATATTTGTTGATGGCGCCGAACTGGTCGGCCAGTTCGTCCTGTCCCTCGAGCTTTGGCCAGTGATTGGCAAAGATCTCGTAGGTCCGGCGGCCCAGCAACAGATCGTAGGGATCGGAAAAAATGGCGTCCATGGCCTTGCCGACGGCTTCGTCGAAATAGGGCACCGTCCATCCGCCGAGCGTAAAGCCGTTATCGGTATCTTCCTTGGGGCCGCCAGGGCCCTGCATGACCCCGTCAAGACTGACAAATGCGGCAACACTGAGCTTTCTCATTTCATCTCTCCTTTGAGCGCACTGCGCGGGGGGCAAATCCCCGCGTCCTGCCCCAAGGACGAGCCATCTCTTAGCCAGCCGACATTTTGGCTTATGGTATTTTCAGTTCGCGTCCGGGTGCCAGCGCGCCAATGGCGCATCGCGCTCGAGATTGTAAAAGCCTCCCGCTTGTGCAGCCTGCCATTCGCCTTCGGTGCCGTCAGGCCAGAGCATGCGGATGTCGGCGCTTTGCGCATCGCCCAGCCCGAAATGGGAAAAGCCCGCGATCCCGCTCACATGCCCGCCGCCCGATGTGATCTCGCGGCGCTGGACGAGATCGCCCGTCCGCACCTCGATCCAGCCGCCGATGGCATCGCGATTGGCCCCGGACTGGTGCGGGGCGACAGCCAGCCAGTTGCCGGAAGTGTCGCTGACATTTTGCCAGAGCTGAGCCTTGTCGTGCCGGTTGACGACGAGCAGATCGAGCTGCCCGTCAAGATTGAAATCGGCCAGCACCGCCCCGCGTGCGGTCAGAAGACTGGCAACCCCTGCCTCCTCGCCCGCTTCAAGGAACGTGCCATCGGAGCGCTGGAGCAGCAGATTGTTGGGGTCGAGCAGCGCGAAATCGGGCATCTCCCACACGTTGCCCTTGGCCACGAACAGATCGGCCAGCCCGTCATTGTTGACGTCCTCGAACTGGGCGTGCCAGGCGGTCGAGGGCTTGATCTCCCCGCCCGTATAGGGGCGATGCGCGGTGACCCCGCGCGCATAGGCAAGGTCGGAATAGACCGGAAGCGGCGCTCCGGCCTCCGGAATCTCGGACAGCACCTGAAGCTTGTTGTCGGCCATCGAGGTGAGGAAATATTCCGGATAGCCGTCCGCATTCAGATCGTGTCCGGCAATGCCCATGCCCCAGATGCGCAGCCGCTGCCAGCCATCCTCGGGGCCGTAAAGTTCCGGCGCCAAACCGGCCTGGATGCGCCAGAGCTGTTCCTGCCCGCCCTTGTAATACTCCCTGTCATTGGAAACGCGCAGCGATGGCGTGCCCGACCGGTTCCAGTCGGTAAACAGCATCGAAAGCGCGCAATAGCTCGGTGTCAGCGGGATCGGCCCGCCGAAACGATCGTCAGTGAAATCCGGACGGTGCAGCCAGTTGTCGGTGCACGATCCCCAGGGCATCATCGTTTCATATCGATCGACATAATTGCCGATGGCGATTGTCGGCCAGCTTTGCCCGGCCTCCCAGGTGGCGGCAAAGGCGGTGGACCAGCCGTCCCCACCATCAAACCCCCAATCGGTGTTGGCGCTTTCGAACCGGCAATCGCCCAGCCCGCGCATCACCTGGTTTTCGCCCACCCGCAGCAGGACGACATCCATGATGCCGTCGCTGTCGATATCGAGGGGATAGGCGCCGGTAACGGCCTCCATCTCCAGCCCGCTCGCCTCCTGGGCAAAACTGAGCGCGCCACCGACCTCGCCGGTGTTGCGGTAAAATTTCGCCGGCGCCGTGCCACCGGCCAGCACCATGTCGGGCTTACGGTTTCCGTCGCAATCAAAGACGGCGACGCCCCCGCCCACCATATATTCCCACTCGCCCCAAAAGACGCTGTCGATCCCCGCGCTGGCCGTGACGTCGGCAAAGCGGGGAATGGCCGGCTCCTGACCCATGGCAGGCGCGGCAAGAAGGCTCAATCCAACCATCAGGCGCATCATGACGGGCTCCGTGTGACGAGTGCGTTGGTGAACCCGGCGATACACCGGCCCTGTTCGAGCCCCAGTTCGATGGCCGAGCGGAAGTGAATGCCGCCATAAAGCCGCGACACCGCCGCTTCCTCGGCCGCTTCCCAGAAACTGGCAAAATGACGCACAGCCAGCCCGTCATCAGCATGCGTGCGGTCGGAAAACGCGAAGTTTTCGCCAAAATGGTCTTCCAGCATGCTGGCCGCCGCGCCCGATTGGGTGGAGTGGCCCGAGGGATATTCGGGGAAAGGCGGGGTGATGAGAATGGGCTGCCAGCCCGGATCGACGAGCCTGTTGAGATAGGTTACCGGGCGCGCCAGATTGTACTGATACTTTGCGTCCCAGCACCCGATGAAGGAATCGGCAAGCACCACGCCGAGCCGGGCCAGAACGTCAACGGTTTCGGCAAGGTCCGCATCCTTTTTTTCAAGCGCATCGAGGGTGAGGAATATCCAGTGACCCGGCGGGGTGGGCGAGAGCATGGGATCATCCGACCAGAACCGGGCGATGGCTTCCTGCTCGGCGGTCAGGTTGACCACAGCGTCGTAGACCTCCATGGCCTCCTCGTAAAATGGCGAACCCGGCGCTTCGCTGTAAGCGGGCGGCGGGGGCAGCGCGCAGCTGTTGCCCTCTGGCATGGCAAAGGGCCGGTTGTTCCCCCAGCCGGGGAGCAGGGGTGCCTGTTGCACGGCCACGCGGTTTGTCGGCACCCAAAGCGAGGGGTCTTCAACGGTTTCGAAATCATAGGGGAAACCCAGATTTTCGATGACCGCTCCGCCATCATCAAGCGACCAGGCCAGAATGTGCTCGCCGATCGCGGTGCCCAGCGCGGTGCTGCGCGCAACGATTTCCGGATCGATACCCTCGGCCAGCATCGCCGCGGTACGGCTGTCCATGGTGTCCATGGCGCGCTGGCCGGTGGGCCCGGTATTGCCGAAAAACGTGTTGGCGCCGAAACTCATCGCCGCGTGCAGGAGAATGGCTTCGTCATAGGCGGCACCCGGCTCGCGCCTGGGCAGGGGTTCGAGCGCATTGAGCTGGCCGGCGAGGGTGGCGAAGCTATCGTCCCCGCTCGCCACCGTCTCATAGGCGGTGACCCCCAGATAGGCGAATGCGCGACTGGCGACGGGCGGCGAATAGGTCGGCGTATGCCGCACCAATTCAAGGATCAGCCTGTTCCAGCCCACCACCACGTCCTGCGCGTCGAGCCGCTGTGCCATGGCCTGCCCCGGAGCCGCCATGACGGCGACGAACACCAGAGCGCCTGCTGCCAGCCGCGAGACGGCATTGATGTGCCAATTCTTCCCCAAAACCGAGCCTCCCAACCCAATGCGTTTGGCCGCATCTATGCACGCTGACCCTTGCCCCGCAAGACCTGCGCGCGCCGAACTTTGCGCGAACCGGCTCGCCCAAAACCCGATCAAAACCCTGTTGCGCGCCGCGCGCGCTTACAGTAGGTTCGCGCCGAACCGTTTGGGCGTTCTCCGCCCCGGGCACCCGTAGCTCAGCTGGATAGAGCGCTGCCCTCCGAAGGCAGAGGTCACACGTTCGAATCGTGTCGGGTGCGCCAAAAACCCCTACAAAAACAAGCGGTTAAGCGGCCGCCCTCTCAGCCTCAAGTTTGCGGCCGAGCGTTGCAACCATATTGCTACCACTGGAACCCGTAGTTTAGCGATCGCTTTCGTATGACCGGCGCAGCGGTTCAGCGATACGCGGTCCAACTGCGGCCGCGAGGCTTCAAAGTAAGATCCAGGCGCACAGGACCGAATCGATCCGGGCGTGCGGTCTCGTTGATGAAGTGCCCCATTAAGCTGGCGCTGCCGAAATGATTTTGGATTAGCGGACAGGGCTGCGGATTGACCGGTGGACCCGCCGAAATTTTCTCGTGGGGGAGAGCGTGTCCACTTTCAATCCGCCACCTTTAAGTCGCCACGGCATGCCAGTGAGTGTTGGCATGAACGGCAGCAATGCCCCCCTTTCCCTTCATTTAGCCGCTGCTCAAGCGATCCGGAAGCTGCCGGTCGGCTTATCTAAGTCGGCTTATCTAAGACGACGACAGTAACGGGGTGGTTTCCAGACAGTCCGGTTTTGGTCGTCAGCGGCATCAAGCGGTCACAAAACGAGCCCCGTTGGGATCACTCATTTTGTGTTTGCCCAGCTTTCAATTTCGCTAGGTATTCACGCAACATCGCGACGCGCCGGGGTCGGAAGCTGCGGCCGGTGGCGTTGGGCTGGACAATCCGAGTGATGTCGAACATGCGGTAATCGCAGCGCAGGTTGCACCACGCCAATATGATCAGCTTGCGATCCGTATACATGAAGCATAGTGGCAGGATGGAGCGCTGCGTAACCTCGCCGCTCTTGTCGGTATATCCGATCTCCAGTGCCTCCTCCTGCCAGCATGCCTCACGCAAGACCTCTATCTCGGTGCCGACGTGCATACGCGCGTTGGGCCGGTAGATTTGAGAGATAGCGTGGATCAGTTGCTGTTCCCGATCGTCGGGGACAGTTGCAACGACTTTTGCCAAGGCGGATCGGGCGGACCTAGCCAAAGCAGGATCGCCCATGCTTCCAACTTCGGCAAGACCGAGCGCAATAGCCTCCATTTCGGTGCGATCAAAGGCCTGCGGCGGCAACGAGTTGTCCTCCACCAACCGATATCCGTAACCGCGCTCCCCTTCAATTCGAGCACCGGCCGCACGGAGGCTGTCGATATCGCGATAGAGCGAGCGTAGCGATACCTCTGTCTCCTCGGCAAGGCGAGCAGCCGTGATCGGTGGTGCCATTACACGCATGGCCTGCAAAAGTCGAAACAGGCGATCTGGACGAGCCACGCTTCAAACTGCCGGAAATTGTCAGTTGGGCCGCTGTATACCGATCGGCGTCAAACAAGCCAACAGGAATACCGACAATGACCATCAAGACCACGACCCATCTCAATTTTCGCGGTCAGGCCCGTGCTGCGCTGGAATTCTATCAGTCCGTCTTCGGCGGTTTCCCCGTCATCGTGACCTATAAGGATGCCAATGCCGTGCAGAACCCCGCTGAGGCAGATCAGATCATGTGGGGTCAGGTCGTGTCCGAGGCCGGCTTTGCCGTCATGGCCTATGACGTTCCCTCTAGCCTTTCCTATGCGCCAGGCGAAATCCCCGTCTTCGTATCGGTCCGGGGCGACAGCAACGAGGAGTTGACCGGCTATTGGGACAAGCTCAAGGACGGTGCAACCGTGATTCAGGATCTGGCGCCCGCCGGCTGGTCGCCGCTGTATGGCATGCTGAAGGACAAGTTCGGTGTGACCTGGGTACTCGACATCGCCGTGGCCTACCAAGCTTCCTAATTCCCCATTGCAAGAGCGGGGACGACGATGTGCCCGCGTCATTTTCCGGAGATCCAGAATGTTTAATGTTATCGGCCAGATCAACTGGCTGGGCGTTGCCGCCTCGACGGTTGGCATGGCGGTGCTCGGCGCTCTCTGGTTCACTGCCTTCTTCGGCAAGGCCTATACCTACGCACTGGGCCGCGAAGGCCAGCCCCCCTTCAAGATGACGCCGATCTTCATAGCCGGCCCATTTGTCTGTGGCCTCGTAGCGTCGATCGCCAATGCAGTTCTGATGCGCGCCCTGGGTATCGACAATCTGGGCGATGGCCTGGCCTATGGTCTGATCGTGGGCATTGGCTTCCTTGTTACCACCACGGTCAATACCGGAATCAATCCCAACATGCCGCGCCCGCTTCTGTATGGGGCCGTCTCGGGTTCATACTTCCTGGTCGCCGGAGTGGTCAGCAGCCTGCTGCTTGTCCTGATCCGTTGAAAGATGCGTCCGCTCCTGGAGAAATGGGCTCAATACTTCAATGACGTCTTTTGGGGTCGATGGCAGACCGGCAATTTCGGGATGGCTTGCGGACGGGAAGCTTTCGTCCCGAGGCAAGCTGAAGCGGTCATTGGATACGTAACTCGTTTGTTGGAGCATCATGCGGTCAACCGCCAGCACCCTCAAGGTAAGACAAGCACATGGCAACCAGCTGGCTTCGGATATCGGCCTGCAGCTCTGCGGGCATGCTGCGCTCAAAGACATTGCGCACCGTGCCGAAAATCACTGAGAGGAGCGTGTGTTGATTTCTGCTGAGAAGTGACCCGGTATTTTCACCGAGAATTGACCCGCCTCATGGATATGATTTGGGATTGGTCAGGTGGTCAAGCCGGGTGTTTTCTCCTTTTTGGTTTTGACGGTTTGGGCCGAGCTGTTTTTGAACCGGAAGCTGTCGTTTCCGGTCTCGAGGATATGGCAGTGATGGGTCAGCCGGTCGAGCAGCGCGGTCGTCATCTTGGCGTCGCCGAATACGCTGGCCCATTCGGCAAAGCTGAGATTGGTGGTGATGATGACGCTGGTGCGCTCATAGAGCTTGCTCAGCAGATGGAAGAGCAATGCTCCTCCTGAAGCGCTGAAGGGCAAATATCCGAGCTCATCAAGGATCACCAGATCGGAATGGATGAGCCGGTTGGCGATCTGCCCGGCCTTGCCCTGGGCCTTTTCCTGCTCCAGCGCATTGACCAGTTCGACGGTCGAAAAGAAGCGAACCCGCTTGCGGTGATGCTCGATGGCCTGAATGCCCAGTGCCGTGGCGATGTGGGTCTTGCCGGTTCCCGGCCCGCCCACCAACACCACGTTGTCGGCCTTGTCGATAAAGGCGCCGGCATGAAGCTGGCGCACCAGGGCCTCATTGATCTCGCTACTGGCAAAATCAAAGCCAGCCAAGTCCTTGTAGGTTGGAAAGCGCGCCACCTTGAGCTGATAGGCAATGGATCGCGTC
Source organism: Pelagibacterium flavum (assembly GCF_025854335.1). Taxonomy (NCBI): domain Bacteria; kingdom Pseudomonadati; phylum Pseudomonadota; class Alphaproteobacteria; order Hyphomicrobiales; family Devosiaceae; genus Pelagibacterium; species Pelagibacterium flavum. The sequence continues at coordinate 3,792,593 of NZ_CP107716.1, read as the reverse complement.
TCTCTTTCAGCCATCTCGGCCTTGAGCAATTGTGAGAGGATCGGAACGGCCGATTCAAAGGCCGGAGATCCCTGTTCGGTGAGTTCGCTGATTGCCTGGGCCATGCCTGCCATCTTGAGGCTCTTGAGCATGATGATCAGGGCCGCGCTTGCCGGATCATGACGCATGGCGCACCTCCTTGTCCGCGCGCAGGGTATCGTAGCGCTCGACATTGGCCTGCGGTTCCTTGCCCAGCACAAGGGCCTGCGGTGCCCTGACTGGCGGCACCGTTCCCGGCTTGCCATCGATCAGCCTGTGCAACAGGTTGAGGATATGGGTCTTGGTGGGCACCCCGGCCTCCAGCGCCATCTCGACCGCGGCCAGCACCGCCTGTTCGTCGTGATGGAGAACCAGAGCCAGGATCTCGACCATCTCACGATCGCCACCGGGTTTGCCCAGAAGGTGGCGCTGAAGTTGCCGGAATCCATCGGGCATGTCGGCAAAGGGTGCACCATTGCGCAGGGCACCGGGCTTGCGCTGGATCACCGCCAGATAATGGCGCCAGTCATAAACGGTGTGACCCTGCCCATGATGCCGCTCGATAATCCTCTTGTGCTCGCAGATCGCCTGGCCTTCAGCGACAACGACAATGCGGTCCGGATAGACCCTGACGCTGACCGGTCTGTTGGCGAACGAGGCCGGAACGCTATAGCGAACGCGCTCGAGGTGAACCAGGCAGGTGGGCGAGACCCGTTTGGTATGTTCGATGAACCCGTCAAAGGCCCGCGGCACGGTCATCAGATACGGCGTCTCGATGCACCAGGAATTGGCAACCGAACCCGGTTCCGCGCCATGAGCAATCTCTTCCCATAGAGCCACACAGCGCTGCTCGAGCCAGACGTTCAACTCATCGAGCGAGTTTGCACGTGGCAAGGGCTGGAAAAGCCGGTGCCGCATATCGAGCACGTTCTTTTCCACCATACCCTTTTCCCAACCGGCAGCGGGATTGCAGAACTCGGGCTCGAACAGGAAGTGGCTGGCCATGGCCGAGAACCGGGCATTGACCTGACGTGCCTTGCCACGGCCAACCTTGTCCACGGCCGTCCTCATGTTGTCATAAATGCCCCGGCGCGGGACGCCGCCCAGAACTCGGAAGGCATGGTTGTGGGCATCAAACAGCATCTCGTGGGTCTGGAGCAGATAGGCCCGCACAATAAAGGCCCGGCTGTAGCAGAGCTTGGTATGGGCGACCTGGAGCTTGATCCGCTCGCCCCCGATCAGTGCCCAATCCTCGCTCCAGTCAAACTGGAAAGCTTCGCCAGGCTCAAAAACAAGAGGAACGAAAACGCCCCTGCCGCTCACATTCTGCTCGCGCTGGCGTTCCTCTTTCCATCGACGGGCAAAGGCCGCCACACGACCATAAGAGCCTTCGAAACCGAGGCTCACCAGATCAGCATGGATCTGCTTGATGGTGCGCCGCTGCTTGCGCGGCTTGCGGCTCTCGGCCTTCAGCCAGCCTGACAGCTTCTCGGCAAAAGCATCGATCTTGCTTGGCCGATCTGGAACCTGGAACTTCGGCTCAACCGTATCGGTCCGAAGGTATTTGCGAATGGTATTCCGGGACAGGCCCGTGCGCCGCGCAATCTCCCGGATCGATAAACCGTCCCGGAAATGCCAGCGCCGGATAACGCTCAAAAACGCCATGTCCAACACTCCTAAATCTCCCGCCCAAAACGAGCAGGATAGCGTTCAAACATGGGTCACTTCTCAGTGGAAAAATCTCCCTGAACCGGGTCACTTCTCAGCGGAAATCAACAGATTTCCCTTATACAGTTTACGCGCTCAAGCACCTTGCCACCCACGAGGCATTTCCGGGCCATCTGGGGCTCCGCGAGCGTTACGTCGCGGACGGCACCATGCCGCTCGACGGCGCGCAGGTGGTTACCAGTTCGGCGTCCAGCGCGCTGTTTGAGGGTATCGCCGACAACGGCATGGCCTTTCTCGACTGGCTCGATACACCCGGCGATCAGGTCGCCGTCGCATTGCAGCGCCTGCGCAGCGCATTGCGCTGCAACGCGGCCTGGATGATGCATGAGGAGAAAAAGACCATCGAGGAGATCGTGCCCATTATCGCCGCTCAGGGCTACCAGACCACCGAGACGGTCAGGGGACGGCTGGCTTTCCTCCATCACGATCTCAGGGCGCCGTTCGTTTATGCCTATTGGTGCGGCGACGCCGCCGTGGACGCGGTCTGGAAGCAGGTGCCGCCCGCAGAGCGCAAGAGATTCTGGCACTATCTCTACGGCACGATGCACACCCCCACCACGCTGGCCAGGTACTGGCGGTAACCTCCAGAGGCGAAAAACGGGCTTGACCAAAATATAGTCGACGTTATTGTCGACAATATTGCGGTGAGGTAACGCCTTTCCGATCCTGCTCGTTTGAACCCTGAAGGGCTGCGCGACTCACCGGCGCGCGGCGTATGGTAGTGATGTCGACATCGTCCCGCCCGCAAGCCAAAAGCTTCGTTCCGCCGGAAAACACCCTTCATGAATTCCAGGCCGATACGGTCGAGGGGTTTGACGATGCCCATGCACTGTTCAAGGATCTGCGGGGCCGCTGCCCCGTGGCCCACAGCGCCGATTTCGAAGGCTTCTGGGTCGTGACCCGCTATGCCGACGTCGTCCGCGTCCTTGCCGATTCTCAGACCTTTTCGACGGCAAAGCAGAATGTCGTCCCTCGGGTCGCCACCTCCGGGCGGCGGCCGCCCCTGCATCTCGACCCGCCCGAGCACACCCCATATCGCAGAGCCATTTCACCGCTGTTCAGCTCCGACCGGATGGCGGCCTGGGAGCCGGTGGTTCGCACCATCGTCTCCGATCTGCTCGCGCCGCTGGTCGAGCGTGGCGAGGCCGATATCTGCGTGGACTTTTCCTACCGGCTACCGATTTTCGTCCTGGCCGAATTCTTTCATATTCCGCCCCGGCAGGCTGAAAAAATCCGCAATATCGGGGCCGATTTCAATCGGGCGCTGCAGGTGAGAGATACCGCCAAGCTCGAGGAAACGAGCCTGTTTCTCTATGACGTGGCCCGCGACATCATCGCCGAGCGCAAGGCCGCGCCCCTCGATCCTGCGTCCGACCCCACAAGCGCGCTGCTGGCGGCACGGGACGAGGATGGAAAGGCGCTGCCCGAGGACATGATCCTGGGCACGATACGGCAATTGCTCGTGGTGGGCATTATCGCGCCAACGACATTCACCGGCTCGATGGCGGTCCATCTGGCCCGGAACCCCGATCACTTCGCGCTGCTCAAGAACGATCCGTCGCTTGTGCCTGCGGCTCTCGAGGAGTTGCTGCGGCTCTATACGCCCTATCGCGGCTTTGCCCGCACCGCAAAGGCCGACGTGGAAATCGGCGGCCGCACGATTGCAAAGGACGAGCCGATCGCGCTTGCCTTTACCTCTGCCAACCGCGACCCGGAGGCTTTCGAGGATCCCGACAGTTTCCGGCTCGACCGGACGAACGCCAAACAGCATGTCGCGTTCGGGCTCGGTCCGCACCAATGCGCCGGCGCACCCCTGGCGCGCCTGATGCTCAGGGTCACGCTCGAAGAACTGGTCAGGCGCACATCGGGGTGGGAACTGGCTGGCCCGACCCCCATGACGACATGGCCCGAATACGGTCCGCTGTCGGTGCCGGTGCGCTTTCGGCGCGAGCCGGCCGGTGAACGGGGCTAGCTGAAATGGTGGGCGGCAAGGCGCATGACATGAGCGTTGCCGGCACGGACATGCGCGCGCATGGCGGCCTCGGCCGCATCGGGATTTCCGGCAAGAATGGAGGCGGTGACCACCTGGTGGTCCCGGTTGGAATTGGCCATGGAATCGGAGGAAAAATTCCGCGGCAACTGCAGCCGGTAAAGAGGCAGGCGGACGCGATGGAGAAACTCCTCGATGTGTCGATTGCCGGCAATGGTGCAGATCGTGGCGTGATAGGCGAAATTTTCCCTGTTGTAGGTGTCCACGTCATGAGCGGCGACAGCGGCATCAAGGCGCGCCTGATGGGCTTGGAGGGCCGCCCGCTGGTCGGGCGAGAGTTCGGTTTCGGCAGCAAGGCGCGCCGAAAGACCCTCAAGGACCTCCCGCACCCTGCCCATTTCAAGGATTTCGGCGCGGGTGAAACGGCGGACATAGACGCCGCGATTGGCGACGAATTCGAGATAGCCCTGGCCGACCAGGGTCTTGAAGACCTCGCGGATGCGGCCGCGCCCGGCTGCATATTCCTCGGCCAGATCGACTTCGATGAGTCTCTGGCCGGGCGCATAGGCGCCGCTGTGAATGCGCGCCTTGATCTGTTCTGCGATGGCGCTGGTCGGTAACGGGCCGCTGGCCGTGGGCTCATCCATCAAGGCGGGTCCGGTGGTGGTTGACATTGGAGGCGAACTTACAGCCGCCGCTCGCGGCAAGTCAAATGCCGCGACACAATATAGTCGACAATTTTGTTGACTTCTTTGTTCTGAACTATAACATTACCAAAATCGGGCCATAGCTGAGGGAGGAAAGATATGGAACGAATGCTCGGAAATTTCAGAAAGACCACACTGGCCGCGCTGCTGTGCGCAACGACACTGATCGTTGCTCCGGCCACACCGGCCTGGGCGCAGGCCGACGAACTGGTCGTCGCGCTTTCGACCTTTTCGGAAGAAACCATGACGCCCTGGGGCGGCAGCGGCCAGCGCAAGACCTATCTCGATCTTGCCTATGAATACCTGACCTATATCGACCCCGAGACCGGTGAAGCAGTTCCTGGCCTTGCCCAATCCTGGGACATGAGCCCCGATGGCAGGACATGGACCTTCCATCTGCGCGAGGGGATCGAATTCGCGGGTGGCTACGGCGAACTGACGTCCGAGGACGTCGCCTATTCGATCGCCCGCCTGATCGGGGAAGATTCGCGCGCCGGCCCCGCTTCGGCCATGCGCCGCGCCATCGCATCCGTGCAGACGCCGGACGAGCGCACCGTCGTTGTCAATCTCAACGTCCCCGATTTCGAGCTTGCCAAGGGCTATTTCGGCTCCGGCCAGCAACTGGGCATCGTCTCGAAGGCCTATTTCGATGAGTTGGGGGCCGATGAAGCCCAGGCCCGTCCCATCGGAACCGGGCCCTATGTCCTCGAAAACGTCACGTCCGGCTCGGAAATCCTCATGACACTGCGCGAGGATGTGGGCGACCACTGGCGTGTGAACCCCGAATTCGAAACGGTCTCCTTCCGCGTGGTCCCCGAAGAATCGACCCGTGTTGCAATGTTGCAGACCGGGGAGGCCGATATTGCCCCGATCGGATTTGATTCCATTCCCACAGTGGAAAATGCAGGGTTGCGGATTGTCTCGGCACAGGCGACGTGGTCGCCGGTGGTGCGCTTCGGCGGTCTGATTCAGACCGACCCCGCGCGGTACAACCCCGATACGCCCTGGGCCAGCCGCGAAGTGCGTCAGGCCCTCAACTACGCGGTGGACAAGCAGACCATCATCGATGAGCTGTTCCAGGGTGAAGCCACGATTGCGGCGAGCGATACGCCGGTGCCGGCGTGGTCGGAGGTCGAGCCCTATCCCTATGATCCCGATATGGCGCGCCAATTGCTGGCCGAAGCGGGCTATCCGGACGGGTTTGACATCACCCTCAAGACCTTTACCACCGCACCCGGCGCCGAACTGCCGCTTATGGCCGAGGCCGTGGCGCTCTACTGGCAGGACATCGGAGTCAACACCACCATCGAGCCGGTCGACTGGCCCTCGATCCGCACCGCATGGACCCAGGGGCAGGCCAGTGATTACGTCTGGACCCATCGCGGCTTTCCGTTCGCCAGCGCAGCCAACGGGCTCGAGGCAGGCTTCATGCAGGACAGCCTGTTCGCCAGCTTCACCTCGCCCGAACTCGAGGCGATGATCCAGCAGTTCTCGAGCGAAGAGGACGCGCAAACCCGCTCGGCTCTCTTTACCGAGATCGGGCAGTATCTGCGCGACGAAGCGGCCGGTGTGTTCATCGCCCTTGCCAACGAGCCCTACGGGGTCAGCGACAAGGTGGGTGAATGGGACATCTCGGGTGCCTATGGCTGGAATTTCGACCGCGCCACCAGGGCTCAATAATCTCCTGCTTTGCCCCGGCCCGGCCCTTTGCAGGTCGGGCCGGGGCTGTGTTTTTGGGCGGAACATCACGGAACAGGCATGCTCAAGCTCATCGCAACCCGCATCACCGAAGCCCTGATCGCACTGCTCCTTATGAGTCTCGTGATCTTCCTGCTCAGCAGGCTCACCGGCGACCCGGTCGCGTTGATGCTCGGTGATGGTGCCACCGAGGCCGACCGGCAGGCATTGATCGCAGAGCTTGGTCTGGATCGCTCGCTTCCGGTTCAGTATCTCACTTTCATCGGCAACGCCCTGACCGGGGATTTCGGCCGCTCGCTGACCGCCAGCGCCGAGCCGTCCATAGATCTCGTGCTCTCGCGCCTTCCCGCTTCGCTCAGCCTTGCCGGTGTCGCTTTGGTGTTTACGCTGGTCATCGGCATCGTTTTCGGGGTTTTCGCGGCGGTGATGCACAATACGCCAGTCGATATCGCGGCCCGTCTCGTGGCGCTTGTCGGACAGTCGGTTCCCAGCTTCTGGCTCGGCATTGTCCTGATGTATGTCTTTGCCGTGCAATTGCGGTGGCTGCCCACCTCCGGTTACGGCCAGTGGGAGCACTATATCCTACCCGCGGCGACCCTGGGCCTGTTTACCCTTGCCGCCATCACCCGGCTGGTGCGGGCCAGCATGCTCGAGGCGCTGGGCAGCGAATACATAAAGCTCGCGCGCGTCAAAGGGCTTTCGGAAGCCGTGGTTGTCTGGAAACACGCCCTGGCCAACAGCCTTATTCCCGTCATCACCTTCATGGGGACGTTCTTTGCCGTGATGATCACCGGCGCGGTGGTGGTGGAAACCGTTTTCGCTTGGCCGGGCATTGGCAGGCTGGCCTACGAGTCGATCCTGGCCCGCGATTTCCCCGTCGTTCAGACGGTCGTGCTCGTCATCACCGCCCTGTTCATTCTCGCCAACCTTCTGGTCGACATCCTTTACGTGATCGTTGACCCGCGCATGCGGAGCCGGGGCTGATGACCGACCCTATCCAGACCAATGCGATGGGTACTCCCTCTCGCCTTCAGGGCAAGTTTGCGGCAATCGCCGGGCTATGGGGCCAGTTCGGCTGGACGGTGCGACTGGCCATGGTGCTCTTGGCGATCTTCGTGCTCGTGGCGCTTCTGGGACCGCTCATTTCGCCCCATGATCCGCTTGCCGGCTCCCTTAGGGCACGGCTCGATCCGCCCGCCTGGCAGGAGGGCGGCTCCTGGACGCATCCGCTCGGTACCGACAGGCTGGGACGCGACATCCTCTCGCGCCTGATCGCCGGTGCGCGAATTTCGCTCACCGTCTGTGCGCTGGTCATAGCGATCGCGGGGGCGATGGGAACTGCGGTGGGCACGCTGGCCGGCTATTTCGGCGGCTGGACGGACAGGATCTTCATGCGGCTCGTTGACCTGGCGCTCTCGTTTCCGGTGATTCTTCTGGCGCTGTTGCTTGGCGCCATCTCCGGCCCCAGCTTTACCAACATCATCATCGTGATCTCGCTGGTGCTCTGGAGCCAGTATGCACGCATGGCGCGTGGGGAGACCCTCAAGATCCGCAACGAGGATTATGTCGATCTGGCGCGCACATCGGGCCTGTCCGATTTCAGGATCATCGGGCGCCATATCCTGCCCAATATCGCGCCATCGCTCATCGTCATCGCCACGCTCCAGGTCGGCGTCGTGATCGTGCTCGAAGCCTCGCTGAGCTTTCTCGGTGTCGGCGTTCCACCCCCGGCGCCCTCATGGGGCTCGATGGTTGCCGATGGCCGCTCCTATATCACCTCGGCCTGGTGGCTGTGCATGATCCCCGGGCTCGCGATCCTTTTGACCGTCATGTCGGTCAACATCGTTGGCGACGCGCTTGCCGACAAGATCAACCCCGCACTCAGAGGACGCAATATCTGATGGTTCATGAGACTTCCCGCGGCGAAGGGGCGCCGCTGCTCGAAATGCGCGACGTCAGCGTGCAACTGGGTCGACAGCCGGACGCGCCCGCGCTGATCGAAAACGTGAACCTGGCCATCCAGGCCGGCGAGACGGTCGGTCTGGTGGGCGAAAGCGGTTCGGGCAAGACAACGCTCGGCATGGCCCTGCTGCGCCTGCTGCCGCCGCTGCTCGACAAGGGGTTGTCGGGCGAAATCCTTTATCAGGACCGTGACATCGCGCGGCTGGGCAAGAACGAGCTGGCCGCCATCCGCGGCGGCGAGATCTCCATGATCCTGCAGGACCCGATGGCCTCGCTCAATCCTGTCTTTTCCGTGGGAAACCAGCTCAGGGAGGCGCTCCGCCTTCACGCGACAGCCAGTGGCAGTCTTGAGGAACGGGCCGTCGCCGCGCTCGAAAGCGTAAAGATACCCTCTGCGCAGGCGCGGCTGGCCAACTACCCCCACCAGATGAGCGGCGGCATGCGCCAGCGCGTCGTCGGAGCGATATCGCTCACCCGCGCACCCAAGCTGCTGATCGCGGACGAGCCCACCACGTCGCTGGACGTCACGATCCAGTACCAGTTTCTCGACCTTCTCAAGGACCTCCAGCGGCGGCTGGGCATGGCCATGCTGTTTATCACCCACGATTTCGGGGTGGTGGCCAGAATGTGCGACCGTGTGGCGGTCATGTATGCCGGGGAGATCGTCGAACAGGGCCCGGTGCGCGATATTTTCGCCCGGCCCGCCCATTGGTACGCCCGTGCCCTGCTCGATAGCGTGCCGACACTCGATACGGCCCTCGATCGGCTGCCCACCATTCCGGGCAGCCCGCCCACCGTGGGCGCCCGCCCGGCCGGATGTCGCTTTCATCCCCGCTGCGCCAACGCACAGCCGCAGTGCCGCACGGCGCCGCCAACCGTGACGCTGGGCGCCGGGCACACGGCGCGCTGCTGGTTTCCCCTCGGCGCACAGGCAGGTGCGGCATGACCCAACCGATCCTCTCCGCCCGGGGCCTTGGCCGGGTCTTCAAGGTTCGGCATCGCGGCCGCATGCAGGACCTCCACGCGGTCACCGAACTCGATCTTTCGCTGGAGCCCGGACGCACGCTGGGCATTGTCGGGGAATCGGGCTGCGGCAAGACAACGCTCAACCGCATGCTGTTGCTGCTCGATACGCCCAGTTCCGGCGAGGTGCGGTTCAGGGGCAAGACATTTTCCGAAATGTCGGCCACCGAGCGCCGGGATTTCAGACGGGCGGTCCAGCCGGTGTTCCAGAACCCCTTTTCGTCGCTCGATCCCCGCATGCGGGTGGGAAAGATCATAGCCGAGCCGCTCTCGACCATACCCGATCTGTCCAAAGCCGATATTGCGCGCCGGGTGGCCGAAGTGCTCGAGGCGGTGGGGCTCAGGGCAGAGGACGCCCGGCGATTCCCGAACGAATTTTCCGGCGGTCAGCGTCAGCGCATCGCCATTGCGCGGGCCATCGCCTCGAAACCGCAAATTCTCATGCTCGATGAGCCCGTATCGTCCCAGGACATCTCCATCCGGGCGCAGATCCTCAATATTCTCAAGGATCTCCAGGACGAATACGGGCTGGGATGCGTGTTCATCTCCCACGATCTGGCAACTGTCCGGTTCATGGCCCACGATGTCGTGGTCATGTATCTGGGGCGCGTCATAGAGCGCGGTAGCGCCGAGGCGATCTGCACCCGGCCCGGCCACCCCTATACCAAGGCCATGCTGGCTGCTGCGCTACCGCCCGATCCCGATGCACCCGAGCCCGAATTGCCGCCGCAGGGAGAATTGCCCAGCCCTCTCGATCCCCCTTCGGGGTGCCCCTACCACACGCGGTGTCCGCTCAGCATGGATGTCTGCGCGGTCGAGCGGCCCCCCATGCTGCCGGCTCCCCATGGTGGGCTCGCCGCCTGCCACCTACTGGCGCCGGAGCGTTCGCAATGAGCCTCGATTTTGTCGCCGTGGGCGATGTCGGCCCCGACAGGGATGATCCCGAAACCATTTTCGATGCGGTCAGGGATCGCATCCGCGCCGCCGATCTGGGTTTTTGCCAGCTCGAAGTGAACCTGACGAAACGGGGAGCGCGTCTCCCCCAGGCCCGGCACACCATACGCGGAAAGCCCGAGATCGGCGCCGCCCTGGTGCAGGCGGGTTTCGAGATCATATCCTTTGCCGGCAATCACTGCCTTGACTGGGGCGAGGAAGGGCTGCTCGACACGATTGCAACGCTCGAAAGCGCAGGGGCCGTCCAGGTCGGCACCGGTCCGACGCTCGATGCAGCGCGGCGTCCGGCCATCATTGAGCGCGGCGGGATCAGCGTGGGCGTGCTGGCGGTCAATTCCATCCTGCCGATGAATTACTGGGCCGATGAACGCCGGGCCGGATGCGCGCCGCTGCGGGCTCACACGGTCTATGAGCAGATCGAGCACGATCAACCCGGAACGCCGGCAAGGATCGTGACCTATGCCCAGCGCGGCGATCTTGCTGCGCTCGTCGAGGGCGTGAAAAGCCTGCGCCGGCAGGTGGACGTCGTGATCGTATCCCATCATGCCGGCATTCATTTCGTGCCGGCGGTCATCCCCGACTACCAGCGGGAGGTGGCGCATGCGGTTATCGATGCCGGAGCCGATCTGGTGCTCGGTCACCATGCCCATATTCTCAAGGGAATAGAAATCTACAAGGGCAAGACCATCGCCTACAGCCTTGCCAATTTCGCCATCGATCTGCTGATGGACGAGGCCCACGCCAAATCAAGGGGATTCAAGGAAATCCAGAAGCTCAATCCCGATTGGGTGCCCGATTTCTCCTCCCGCTACAATTTCCCGCCGGATTCGGCAATGAGCGTGATGGTTGAAGCCCGGTTGAGCAAAGAGGGCATCAGAGACGTTCACCTGGTTCCGATCATGATCGGCAAGGATGCCATGCCGCGCATCGTCGACCCCGGCGACCCCGATTTCGAGCGGATACGGCGCTATCTCGCCGACATTTCCGACCATGAGCGCCTTGGGTCGGCCATCGAGAGGGATGGCGATCGGCTGATTGTCCGGCATCGCCAATGATTTCGAGCCGGGCGGTCATCGAGAGATACTGGTCGGTTCTCGACCGGCCCCTCGATAAAAATGCTCTGGCCGCCGCACAGATCGCGCTGGCCGATGGCCTCGCGGTCATGGTGGCGGCTGTCGATCTTGAGCCGGCAGCCCAGCCCTTTGCCGATCACGCAACGGCGCTGGGCGGGACAGGGCGCGCATCGATCATCGGCACCGGCGCAAAAAGTTCGGCGCCCCTGGCCGCGCTCGCCAATGGAGCGCTGGCCCATGCGCTCGATTTCGAGGATACGTTCGAAGCGGGCATGATCCATCCCAACGCCTCGCTTGTTCCCGCCGTGCTGGCTCTGGCCGAGAGCGAGCGGGCCGAGGGGGGCACGGTTCTCAGGGCATTGGCTTTGGGGTGTGACTTTGCCTGCCGGCTGTCCCTCGCGCTCGACGGGGATCCGGCCCAAAAGGGCTGGTACCATCCTCCCATCCTTTCGGGACTGGGCGCGACCCTTGGCGCCGCCGTGATCGCGCAACTGACCGAGCAACAAATGCTCGACGCACTGGGCCTGTTTGCGGCCCAGTTCATGCTTTCGGACGAACTCAAGCGCTCGCCGCAATCGCATTTGCGCGCCGTGCGCGAGGGGCTGGCGGCGCGCGCCGCGGTCGAAGCGGTTCTGCTGGCCCGCCATGGGGTTCGGGCGCTCGACCATCCACTCGAAGGACAAAGCGGGGTCTTTCACCTTCTCACCGGCGCGCCTCCGCGCTCCGGCCCGATGCTGGACGGGCTGGGCGAGCAGCTTTACGGCCCGGCGGTCGCGCTTAAGCGCTGGCCATGCTGCCGCGGCACCCACAGTGCGATTATGGCGGCCCGTGCCCTGCGCGACAAAGGCGTTGCGCCCGAAGCCATCGCCCGCGTCGAGGTGGTGGTAACGCCGCCCAATGACATGCTGTTCGGACCCGGACCGCAGGCCAGTGTCCCGCGCACGCCGATCGGCGCCAAATTCTCAATTCCCTTCGTTTTCGCCCAGACCATCAAGCACGGCACTATTGCGCTCAATTCCTTCTCGCACAGCCATTTGGCAGACCCCCAAATCATTGCCCTGGCCGGTCGCGTCAGAATGGCATCGCTCGAACGCGATGCCGGATTCGACGCCATATACGAGGTGAGCCTCGCCAGCGGGGCGGTGCATCGGGAAACAATTGCCCAGGTTCCCATCTGGAGCACCGCCGATGTGACGCTGGACGACCTCTGGCCCAAGGTCGCCGATTGCTTTCGGGCCCGTGGCCGCTCGATGTCGCTTGAAGCCTATTTTGCCGCCATTGCAAGACTGGAGCAGGATGGCGTCGAACCGCTCATGGCGCTGCTATAGCGCCGGCTCGGACAATCCCAGCTCGGCCAGCACTTCGGCGGTATGCTGTCCCAGTTGCGGCGGGGGCGCACTGACCCCCGGCCCGTCATGGGCGAATTTGAAGCCGGCATTGAGGATCGATGTCTGCCCGACCGCCTCATTGGGAACGTCGATAGCGAGCCGCAGGCCCCGGCCCTCCAGTTGCGGCAGGTCCAGAACGTCGCGCAAGGGACGCACCGCGCCCGCCGGAACGCCGGCATCTGCCAGCCGCCGCTCCCAGTCCAGTGCCGAGCGGGTCTTGAAACTCCGGGCAAGCTCCCCCTGCAATTCCTTGTCATGGGCCATGCGCTGGTCGGGGTCGGAAAACCGGGGATCGGTGAGGAGATCGGGGCGCTCGAGTGCCTTGCACAGACGTTCATACTGGTTCTGCTGGACGGCGCCGATGGTGATCGGTTCGTCGAGCGTGGCAAAAGTGTCCGCGGTGGGGGCAAGCGAAAAGCCGCGATTGCCCGTCCGGCGTGGCTCGATATTGGAGATCACCAGCGGATTGATGACCGAGGCCATCATGACGAGCGAGGCATCGAGCATGGACATGTCGATATGCTGGCCGCGCCGCTGCGGATCGCGCTCGCGCTGGATATAGGCCGATTGGATGGCGAAGGCGGCAAGGAGCGCGCTGTAGGTGTCGACGATGGGAAATCCGACCCGCATCGGGCCGTTGCCCGGTTCGCCCGAAAGCCCCATAAGGCCCGAAACCGACTGGATGATCTGGTCGATGGCCGGATAGTCGCGCATCGGGCCGGTCTGCCCGTATCCCGAAATCGAGCAGAAAATCAGCCCGCCATTGTCCTTTTTGACCTCGTCATAGCCCAGGCCCAGCCGGTCGATCACCCCGGGCCGGAAATTTTCGACCAGGATGTCGCTTGTGGCCACCAGCTTGCGGGCGGCATCGCGGCCGAACCGGGATTTAAGATCGAGCACCACCGATTTCTTGCCCGCATTGGCACCGATGAACGGCTCGGACATGCCGCGCAGCTCGCGTCGTTGCGTATAGTTGCGCAACACATCGCCGCTGGGCGGCTCGACCTTGATGACCTCGGCGCCGAGCAGCCGCAGGAAATGCGTTGCAAGCGGGCCGGCAATGACATGGCTGAAATCGGCAATACGGACGCCGGCCAGGGGTTGGGCCAAGGTTCTGCTCCTCCATTTAGTTCACTAAATGAACTAAATGGAGGAGGGGTGTCAAGTCCCCGGTCAGTCGGTGGCGCTTCCCGAAATGCCTTCGGCAGAGCCGGTCCGGTCCCTGTTGCGCTCCACCAGATGCTGGTGCAGCCGGTTGAGCAGGTCGAAAAGCTCGGTCCTCTCCTGCGCATCAAAGGGCGTAAGCAGGGCGTCGTGTTGATCGGCCATGCGGGCGTTGATCTGCGCGTATTTGGCCCTGCCGGTCCTTGTGAGCGTGAGTGCATTGAAGCGCTTGTCGGCTTCGACCTTTTCGCGCTGGACCAGACCGCGCTCCTCGAGCCCCTTGATGACTTTTGTGACTGCCGACTTCTTGAGCACAAGGGTTGCGGCAACCTCGTTTTGCGAAATCGTCGGGTTGAGCCCGATCAGGCTGATGACGGCAATTTCGCCCTGCTCGGTTTCGAAGTCGGCGAAAAAGGCGGCGTTCTCCGCGCGGATATAGGCGCGCAGGGCGCGCGTGAGAAAGGGCAGGTTCTGCCGCAGGGCGCCGAGATTTACGCCTTGGGCCTGCGGGTCACCGGGCTCGGCCTTGCTCATGGCAACTCCTTGTCGCTGGGCTGATGGTGACTATCCGCGGATCGGCCCCGAGTCAAACACGCGCGCAACCGAACCGGGTTGACTCCGGATATATATAGTTCATAAAGTGAACTAAAGAGGAGGCGCGTGCATGGTGATGATCGATGACCGGCAAATGCTGGCCGGACAGGCGCTGGACGCAGCGTTCGAGGCTGCCGACGGCGCGGCGGCCGGGCTCGACCATCCCCTGGTTGGCATTTTCGGTCACGGCGCGCCCGAGACGCTCATCTCGGCAAGTGGCGCTGTCCCTGTGCACGTCAATTTCGGGCGTTTGGATGGCTCGGGTGTCAGGGCTATCGATCAGCTGATCGAGCCGTTCGTCGATCATGAAGTGAGAATCTTTCTCAACCGGTTTGCCGCCGGCGCCTTTACGGGCTTTGCCGGGATCGTCTTTGTCCGCGACGATGCAGCAGCGCTCACCGCCTATCAATATGCCACCGAATGGGTGCGGCAGGGACGGGCGCCGCGCGGGACCCCGCCGCTGTTCCTGTTCAACCTCGTGCACGCGGCCAGCGATCCGGTTCGCACCTTCAATGACATTCAGATCGAAAAGCTGGTGAGCTTTCTCACCGCCATCGGGCTCGATGATCCCGAGGCCGGATTAGCCGGAGCGACAGCGCAGGCAGTCAGGCGCCAGCGTGCGCTCGAGCGCGTCTCGCACTCCGCCCGCGGGGCACGGGCCATGGTCTGGCGCAATGCCGGCCGCTTCCTTGCGCCAGAGCGGCACGCCGACTTGCTTGAAGCGGCAATCGTCGAGGACGCGAGCCCTCCCGCGCCCCTGCGGCTCGGCCTTGTGGGGTCGGGGCTTGCGTCCGCCGATGCCTATGCGGCCTTCGCCGGTTTCGGTGACATCGTTTGCGATCTCCAGCCCTTCGGGCAGATATGGCCGGGCCCCTGGGAATGCGAGCCTTCTCGCGCGACCATGCGCGATCTCATGGCCGGTGATCCGTTCTGCCTCAGAATTTCACCGCCGCAGCGTCATCGCCAAGCAATGCTGGACGCGATCGAAGCGGCCAAGTGCGACCTTGTGCTCTGCCAGCTGGCACAGACCGACGATACTTTCGGCTGGGAAATCCCGGGACTGGCCAAGGCGCTGCAGGCGCGCGACATCGGCTTTGTCAATCTGGGCTTTCGCGACGCCGTGCCGGGACCGGCCTGGATCGAACGCGCCCGCAAACTGATCGGGCAGGCGCTGGAGACCCGCCCATGAGCTATGCGCCGCTGCAATCGACACGGGCTGCGACAGATCACCAGCGCGACTGGGCCAAGGGGCTGCGGGCGCAGATCACCTCGGGCGCTCAATATGGCTTTGTCAATGCCGATACGCCTCACGAATTGTTCCATGCCATGGGCATGCCCATCGTGACCAATCAATGGTGGTCGGCCGTCATTGCCGCCAAGCAATTGTCCGAGTTCTATTTCGACCACATGCAGGCCATCGGCTTTCATGAGCGGCTGGCGCGCTATTCGAGCCTGCCGCTCATTGCCGAGCTCGAAGGCGATGTGGAACGCCAGCCCTGGGGCGGATTGCCGGCCCCGGCCATTCTGTGCGCCCGCCAGAGTGCCGACGACCACCAGAAGATCTTTTCGCTCTGGTCGCAAAGCACCGGCGCGCCGCTGGTGCTGCTGTCCGCCCCGGCCGTGCCCGATGCCCGGCCCGACTGGTGGGTAGAGGCGCGCAGCGATTGGGAAGACCTCTACCATACCGACCGGCTCGACCTCATGGTCGCCGAGTTCGAGGACCTGATCGCCCGGCTCGAGGCCCTGACAGGCCGCAATTTCGACCGGGAGGCCTTCAGCGATTACATGGCGGCCATCGATCGGCAGGAAAAGATATTCGAGCAGGCCAGCGAGATGATCGCGGCAGCTCCGCGCTGCCCCATCCGCATCAACGACCAGATTCCCAACGTGATGATCCCCCAATGGCATCGCGGATCGGACTGGGCGCTCGATCACGCGCGCCGGTTCCGCGACGAACTGGGGGCGCGCATCGCCGATGGCGAGGCGGTGGTTGCCGATGAGCGCATCCGCATGATGTGGATCGGTGCCGGGCTCTGGTTCGACACCAGCTTTTATGGCGCGTTCGAGGAAAGCCATGGCGCTGTCTTTGCGTGGTCGATGTATCTCCCTTTCGCGGCTGACGGATACATCCGGGCCGATCATGGCGATCCGTTGCGGGCGCTGGCGGCCAGGGTTTCCGCAATGAACGAGCAGTTGCATCAGCCCCCCTGGGTCAATGCCTGGCTGGTCGAACAGGCCAGAAAATACCGCATCGACGTCGCTCTGATGCTCATTCCCCGGCACGACCGGTTCTCCGGACACGGCTCGCTGTTTGCCAAGCAGGCGCTCGAGGCACAGGGGGTTCGGGTGATCGAGGTCTGGTCCGACATGGTCGACCAGCGCGACTGGGATCGCGATGCCGTGGTGGGCCGGATTACGCCGGTGCTCGACCAGGTGTTGCGCGAGAAGAGTTTGACATAGTTCATAAACTGAACCATTATTATTTATAACTAGATCGGCCTTAAGCCGGCGGGAAAAGGAGGAGCGCCATGAGCGCGTTGAACGGCCTCAAGATTGCCGATTTCTCCTGGGTGGGCGCGGGACCGCGCGCCACCAAGGACCTGGCGGACAATGGCGCCACAGTGATCAAGATCGAGTCCCGCAAGCGGCTCGATCTCGGCCGCCTGTCGCCGCCTTTTGCCGGCGGGGTGAAAGACCCTGACGGATCGGCCTTTTTTGCCCAGACCAACACCTCAAAGCAAAGCGTTACGATCAACCTTTCCGACCCGCGCGGCGTCGATATCGCCCGCAGGCTGGTTGCATGGGCCGATGTGGTCGTCGAAAATTTCGGACCCGGCTTCATGGAGCGGATCGGGCTTGGCTATGATGCCCTCCGGCAGATCAAACCCGACATCATTCTCGCCAGCGTATCGGTGGCTGGCCGTACCGGACCCATGGCGGGGTTCCGGGGCTACGGCAATTCGGCGGCAGCCCATTCCGGCCACGCGGCGCTGACCGGCTGGCCCGGCGGCGACCCGCATATGCCGCCCCTGGCCTATGGAGACGTGGTGGCCCCCATGTTCGCGACCGTGGCGATACTGGCTGCACTCGAACACAAGGCGCGCACCGGTGAGGGCCAGCACCTCGATATTTCCCAGATTGAACCCATGGTGCATGTGATCGCCGATCTCTACGCCCTCGACACATTGCCCGAAAAGGCCGGCAACGAGGACGCCACTTACGCGCTGCACGGGGTTTTCCCCACAAGGGGCGAGGACGAATGGATCGCCATCGCCGCCTGTGCCGGGGCCGAACTGGACCGGCTGGCAGAGCTCCTCGAGCTGGAGCCGGAAAATGTGACCGGCGAGACGGTTGCAGCCAGAACCCTGGCCTTTGACCGGTTCGAGCTTGCCGACCGGCTGGCGGCAGCCGGTATTGCGGCAGCCGCCGTGCAGGATGGCCGCGATGTCGCCCGGAGCGAAGAGCTGGCAGCGGGCCGGCATTTCGTTTCAACCGATCATCCCGTACTGGGCAAGGCGGCAATGCCCGCGCCCCCCTACACGATGGATCAGACCCCATGGTCGATCGGAAAGGCGCCTCTGCTGGGAGAGCACAACGGCGCGGTTCTTGTCGATATGCTGGGCATGACGCGTGCGGATGTCGAAGCGCTCGAAGCCCAGGGGGTACTGGCATGAAGCTGCTCGATGGCATCAGGGTTCTCGAAATTTCCGACGGCCTTGTCGATTTCGGCGGCCATATGCTTGCCGAACTGGGCGCCGATGTCGTGGCCATCGTGCCCGATGCGGCCGACGAACCGTCTCGTACGCTGGCTTTTCATCACGGCAAGACCCGGCTGGTTGCCGACAGCTCGGAAACGGTCGCGGAGCTTGCCAGCCGGGCCGACGTGATCCTGGACGGGCAGCGGTTGGGCGATCGCTTCGATCTCGGTGCTTCGCCGAACGCAATCCATATCCGCGTCAGGCCGTTCTCCGATGGCGGTCCCATGGACGGGCGTCCGGCCAACGATCTCACGCTGATGGCCCTTTCGGGGCTCATGACCGTCATCGGCGACCCCGAGGCGCCGCCGCTGCGGTTTCCCGGTCGGCAGGCCTATGCCCTGACCGGCATCCAGGCTGCGACCGCGGCACTGATGGGGCTTTATGCGCGCCGGCGGATCGGGCGGGGGCAGACCGTGTCGCTCTCGGCACTGCAAAGCGCAACGCTTGCCAATTACCGCGAGCCGGTCATGTATGAGTGGACCGGCCGGATCGGAAAGCGCCAGGGCAACCTTCTGGTGCGCGGCAAGTCGGGCGTTCGTCAGGTCTGGCCGTGCAGGGACGGTCATGTGACCTGGTCGATGATCGACAATCCACCCATGATGCGCGCGCTGGTCTCGGTCCTGGCCCAACAGGGCGTCGCAGGAGAATTGGCCGATATCGACTGGGACAACACCCTGGTGGCCGACACCCCCCAGCCGACCATCGACCGCTGGCAGCAGGTGGTCGGAGATTTTTTTGCCCGCCACACCAGAGCCGAACTTGGGGAATGGTCGCTCGAAAAGGGCTGGGGCCTTTCGGTCATCAATACACCCCAGGATGTGCGCGAGAGCGATCACCTCGCCGATCGGGGATTGTTCGTTGAGGTTCGCGACGAAGAAAGCGGGCACGTCTCGCGTGTTCCCGGTCCCCTCTTCAAATCCAGTCTTCCCATGCAGGCCCCCGACCGTACGCTCAAGGCGCCAATGCCCGCGTCGGCTTTTGACGGCTGGAGCGTGCCATGACCGCGCCTCTTGACGGCCTTAAGGTCCTCGACTTCTCGCGCCTACTTCCCGGCCCCTATTGCACCTGGCTGCTGGCCGATATGGGTGCCCAGATCATCCGCGTCGAAAACCCGCGCGAAATCGAAAAGCAGGCAAAGGTTTTCGGCTGGGACAAGCTGGAGCCCGAGGCGCGCGCCCGGTTGCGCGAAACCGACATTCTCTCGCGCAACAAGCGCTCGGTCATGATCGATATCGGGCACGAGCACGCCCGGCCGGTCCTGCACGAACTCGCCAGAAGCGCCGATATCGTGGTCGAAGATTATCGCCCCGGTGTATTGGCCGGCTTGGGACTGGGCTATGACGCATTGCGGGCCATAAATCCCGGCCTTGTCTATGCCAGCCTGACCCTTTGCGGACAGACCGGCCCCTATCGCGACAAGCCGGGACATGACCCGATTGCCCTCTCGCTGGCCGGCGTCCAGTCGCGGATCGGCGAAGACCCCGAGACGCCCGGCTTTGCGGGCATCCCCGCGGCAGACGTCATTACCGGCACCCATGCCGCATTCGCCATTCTGGCGGCGGTGCACGAGCGCCGGACGACGGGCAGCGGACGGCATGTGGATGTCGCCATGAGCGATTGCGCCATGAGCCTTCTGGTCAATGTTCTTTCCCGTCATCCCGATCCCCAAGCCATTCCCCCTCGCGGCACCCGACGCGCCGATATGGGCCTGTGGCGAACACGGGACGGCAAGTTCATATGCACGACCGACATGGAGCCGCGCTATTGGCGGATATTCTGCGAGACGGTGGGGCGGCCCGATTTCATAGCGCTGCAAAACGATGTCGAACGCCGCCCCGAAATCCGGTCTGCGCTCGAGGCGATCTTTCTCGAACGCGACCGGGACGAATGGCTCGCAATCCTTGGAGCGGCAGGCACCCAGTTCGCGCCGGTTTACGAAATCGGCGAGGCCCTGTCCGACCCCCATCAGATGGCGCGCGGCATGGTCGTGCACGCCACCGGTGCCGATGGCCGGACCATCAGCCAGATCGGGCAACCGGTCAGCATGCAGCCGGGAAATCCTGTCCGCTGGCTCGGCCGCATGCCGGGGGCCGATACCGACCAGATACTGCGCGACCTCGGGCTTGCCCAGTCCGAGATCGACCGGCTTCAATCGACCGGAGCGCTGGGCACAAGGACTTGAAATGGGTTCAACACGGGAGGAAACCATGAACCTTAAACTCGCAACGACCGCAGCAATCGCTGCGACCAGCCTGACGCTGCTTTCCGGTGGTGTTCTGGCGCAGGAATTTCAGCTGACCTATTCGACCAGCTATTCGCCCACCCATCCCTATGGTGCCGCCGATGAGCTCTGGATCGAGCGGATCGAGGAGCAGACCGACGGTCGGGTTTCGATCACGCCCTTCTGGGGTGGTTCGCTCATCACCAGCCGCGAAGGCGTCGACGAGCTGGCGGCCGGCGTCGCCGACATCGCCTTTATCGCCCCGATCTATGCAAGTTCGGGCTATGATCTGAGCCGGGTGACGCCGCAGTTCTTTTACGGCTATGAGGATGCCCAGGACGTGCTCAGCGTCTATCTCGACCTGTGGAACCAGTATCCCCAGTTCGCCGAGGAGCTCGACGGCGTCAAGGTGCTCGCGTTCAACGTCGGCACGCCCATGCACCTGATGCTCCGCAATGCCCCGTTCGAGGAATTGGCCGATCTGCAGGGCCTGCGCATCCGCTCGGCGGTCGATTATGTGGGGGCCCTGGCCAATTTCGGGGCCGAAGGCGTTACCATGCCCATGACCGACACCTATCCGTCCCTCCAGCGTGGCGTGCTCGACGGCGTCATCGCGCCCTATGAGGCCCTCAAGTCGCTCAGCTTTGGCGAAGTCATCAACTATTATTCCGAACTTCCCCACAGCCGCGGCGCTTATCCCTCGCGCGCCATGAACGGGGCGACCTGGGACAGCCTGCCCGAAGATATCCAGCAGGTCTTCGAGGACAATATCGAGTGGTGGACCCAGACCAATTACGAGCTGTTCCAGGAGGCCGAGGACGCTGGCCGCGCCTATGGCGAGGAAATGGGCGTACAGTTCAACGCCGTGGACGAAGCCGTAATTGCCGAGTATTCGGCAGCCTTTGAGGCAACCGCCCAGGAGGCGGCACAGCAACTCGATGCCAAGGGCCTGCCGGGGACCGAAATTCTCCAGCAGATCCGCTCCGCGCATCAGGACTGATGCTTCCGGCGCCGCGCTGCCTTTGGGCTGCGCGGCGCTATTCAGGCCACCGGAGGTTCCATGCCCGCTTTTGAAGTTTTCCTGCGTCGTGTCTGCGCTCTGGCTGCATTCATCGGCGTTGCCGCCATCATCAGTCTCATGTTGCTCACGGTGGTTACCGTTGTCTTCAGGGCGGTTGGAATTGCCTTTCCGGGCACATATTCGCTGGCCGAACTTCTGCTCATTCCCGCGGTGAGCTTTTCGCTGGCCTATGCCGCCATGCAGGGCGAGCACACACGCGTAACGCTCTTTGTCGATCGCATCCGCTCGGACCGCATCCGGCGCGGCCTTCACGGGATCATGACGTTCCTGGGGTCCCTGTTCTGGGTCGGCATTGCCTGGGCAACGATCAAAGAAGCGCTGCGTCGTGGCGCGCAGGGCGAAATGTCTCCCATCATCAACGTGCCCGTCGCTCCGTTCCGCTGGGCCATGGCCGCAGCCATTATTCTCTTGTGCGTCGTGCTGGTCTTTCAGGCCATCAGACTGCTTGGCGGTCACCCGATCGAAGACGATCATCAGGCACAGGATTATTCCAAATGACCTCCGTCATGATCGGCTTTGCCGGCCTGGGGCTCCTGTTCGGCTTCATAGCGCTTGGCATGCCCATCGGCTTTGCCATGGGCCTTGTGGGTGCCGCAGGCTTTGCTCTGCTCGTCAGCCTTGATGCCACCGTGGTGCGCATCGGCGTTACCGCCTATGATCTGGCCACCAATCACGCCATCGGTACCATCCCGCTGTTTTTGTTCATGGCACACCTGCTGTTTGCCTCGGGCATCGGCCGCGACCTCTACGATTTCGCGGCCCGTTGGCTGGGGCGCCGCAGAGGCGGGCTGGCCATGGCGACAATCGGCGCATCCTCGGGCTTTGCGGCGGTCAGCGCCTCAAGCCTTGCCACCACGGCCACAATGGGGCTGGTGGCCATGCCCGAGATGCGCAAGCACAATTACAATGCCTCGCTGGCGTCGGGCAGCGTAGTGGCCGGTGGCACCATCGGCTCGCTCATTCCGCCCTCGGGAATGTTCATCATCTATGGCATCCTGACCGAGACCTCGATCGGCAAGATGTTTGCGGCGGGCATCGTGCCCGGCATCCTGCTTGCCCTGTTCTACATCATCACCATTGCCATCTGGTGCCGGATCGACCCCAACGCCGGCCCGCGCGGTCCCCGATACAGCTGGCGAGAAAAGCTCTGGAGCTTTACCCATACCGGCGAGGTCATCGTGCTTTTCGCCCTGGTCATGGGCGGCATCGTGCTTGGCTGGTTCACGCCCACCGAGGCGGGCGCCATCGGCGCTTTCGGCGCCATCATCATTTCAGCGGCCCGGCGGCGGCTGACATGGGCCGCGGCCCGGCACGCCATCTATTCGACCCTCAAGACCACCGGGATGATCTTTGGCATCCTGTTCGGCGCGCTGGTCTTCAACTCCTTTGTGACGGCGAGCACGATTCCCCTGCACATCGTCAACTTCGTCACCGAAAGCGGCTTGCCGCCCATGGCGGTGCTGCTGATGGTGCTGGCCGTCTATTTCGTTCTCGGCATGGTGCTCGATGCGTCGGCCATGATGACGCTGACCATTCCGCTGTTCTTTCCGCTCATGATGAATCTGGGCTTTGACGCCGTGCTCTTTGGCGTGCTGGTGGTGCGCATGACCGAGATCGCGCTGATAACGCCGCCGGTGGGGATGAATGTCTATGTCCTTTCGGGCGTGGTAAAGGACATATCGCTCGACAAGATCTTTAAGGGCGCCTTGCCCTTCGTTGTCGCCGACGTGTTCCATGTTGCCTTGCTGATCGCCTTCCCGATCATCGTGTTGTGGTTGCCGGGTCTGTGAACCTGTCGCCGAGGCGCGGTTGGGGCCTGGTCACAACGACCGGCATACTGACAGGATTCGGGCACGGCTTTGCCGCCTTTGCGGTTTCGGCCCTGCTCAAGCCTATAGCCGTCGATCTCGATACCGGACGGGGCGCGGTATCAACCGCCATCGGGCTGGGCCGGCTGGCTTCGGGGGTGATCTCGCCGGTGGTCGGTCGCCTGACGGACCTCTCGGGAGCCCGGCCCGTCGTGGCGATGGGCATGATCCTGACCGCTGTCGGACTGGTTACGCTCGGGATGGTCCGGACCGAAACTGGCCTCAACCTCGCCTGGTCCTTGTTGGTTTCGGTCGGCGTTGCCGCCGGCTTCACGGTGGCGCTCGACAAGATAGTGGTTGGCGCGGTTCCGGAACGGCGCGGCATGGCGCTCGCCATTCGGTTTTCGGTTGCGGCGGTCGTCTCCACGCTTCTGGTGCCGCTGGTCACCATTCTTGTGGAAACCATTGGCTGGCGCCAGACCTGCTTTGTCTGGGCGGCGATTGTTCTGGCGCTGCTGCCCGTTCCGCTGCTCATGTTCGGTGCGGAGCGGACCGACCCGCACCCCACCCCGCGGCCCCATCGGGTGCCCGATGCAGGCGGCGTTCTGGATGTGCTCGGTCGGCCCGTCTTTTGGCTGATTGCCTTTTCGTTCATGGCGCAGGCCGCCGTGGTGACGGGTCTGTCGGTCCATCTGGTTGCGCTGATGACCGACAACGGTCTTGCAGCGCCTCTGGCCGGGACGATCTTTGGCGCCATGATCCTGCTTTCGATCCCGGTGCGGCTGCTGGCCGGGCAGATCGCCGATCGCGCCCCGATCGCCATCCTGCCACTCTTTCTGGCCGGATTGCTGCTGTTCGAGGCGGCTGCAATTGCCAGTTTCGCGCTCTTTCCGTCCTTTGTGACCATGCTGGTGATCGTCGTTGCGCTGGGGATTGGCGCCGGAGCGCCCACGATTGTGGTTCTTCTTCTCTGCGCGCACCTTTTTGGCGAGTCCCGGTTCGCCACAGTCCAGGGCTCGCTGATGTTCTTTCAGGTCCCCGGCACCATGGGGGCGCCCATACTGGCCGGTCTGGCTTACGACCGGCTCGGTGACTATCGGGCCGCCACGGCGTTCTTTGCCGCAACGCTGATCCTGGCCGCAGTCTCGATGGCGCTCGTGCGGCCTGGCCGGCCGACCTGACCCTTCGTATTTTGATCGCCTCGAGCCGGTTAAGCTTGTTCTAAGGGTTGCCCCTCATAGTCTGTGCGTCAGAAGCCGTGGGGGCGGTGCATGCGCTTGCTAATTGTTGACGACAGTCGGTCCAGTCTCGCGCTTATCGGATCGATAATCGGCGAAGTGGTTTCTGGCGAAATCGAGCTCTGTCTCAATCCGCGCGAGGCGATCCAGCTTTGCCGCGAGCATCAGTATGATCTGGTGATCGTCGATCACATAATGCCCGAAATGGATGGCATCGAGTTCACCGCGGTGCTGCGCGCGCGCCCGGCCTACAGCCTCGTCCCCATCGTCATGGTGACCTCGGACGCCGACAGGACGGTCCGCATCGAGGCGATCAGGGCCGGCGCCTCCGATTTTCTGCAAAAGCCCTTCGATCCCACCGAGTTGCAGGCCCGTGTCGCCAACCTTCTGGCCCTGCGCAAGGCACAAGTGCAACTGGCCGATCGCGCCCAATGGCTGGCTCGCGAAGTCGAGCGCGCCACCGCCCATCTTCTGGCCCGCGAGGAAGAGATCATCTACCGGCTGGCGCGCGCCATCGAATATCGCGATGGCGATACCGGCGAGCACGTCTCGCGCGTCGCCCAGATCAGCCAATTGATCGCCGAGGGTATCGGCCTGCCCCAGGACCGGTGCCGGATGATCTACCTGGCAGCACCCCTGCACGATATCGGCAAGATCGGCATCGCCGACGCCATTCTGAGCAAGCCCGGCAAACTGACCGCCGAAGAATTCGCCAGGATGCAGGAACACGTGACCATCGGCGCGCGCATTCTCGAGCGCGGCACGTCCGAACTCATCAAGACCGCAGAACTGATTGCCCAAAGCCACCACGAGCGCTGGGATGGCACCGGCTACCCCGACCGCCTTTCAGGCACCGACATACCCGTCGAAGCCCGCATAGTGGCCATTGCTGACGTGTTCGATGCCCTGTGTTCCGAGCGCCCCTACAAGGCGGCCTGGACGGTCGAGGCGGCTTACGCCGAAATCATACGCTGCAGCGGCAGCCATTTCGATCCCGCCTGCGTTGCGGCCTTCCGCGCCAAATGGCCCGAGATCAACGCCCTGATCGGCGGTGACACCCTGCCCCAGGTGGCGGGCCTTTAACCGCCCAAAACGCTTCTCATAACGTGGTTGTGATCGGCCGGCGCCGTTGAGCCGGACCCATTGGGTCTGCGCGCGATCATGGCGGCCGGTCCTCGCCGTCAAATCTGTCAGCTAACCTGCCCTATTCGATTTGCCGGCGGTGCAGTTTTTCAGGGTCCGCCAAGCACTCGGGCGGTTGCTGCAGCCTGGCGCGACCCCGGAATCAAGAGCAGGACAAAGTATTTGTGGTTCATTCTCCGCGAGTCGATTCAGAATCAAAGACTGAAGGACTCGGAATCGGAAACGATGGATTCGGGAAGGATTCTGCAGAAATAAAGTAATAACCAAATTTACTGCATGTTTGATAGTTGTATTTGCAAATAAAGCATTTATGGAAACTATAAAATTGTAACCGATGTTTAATCATTGGATGTGAGTGTATTTCCATATTCCGGGGGAATACACTGTGGGTATCGGCGCCGCGTTTGAGTGGTGTCGCTATCGGCAAGAATGGTTTGCGCCTTCTGCTCCCGGCCATCGCAACGGCAGGAGAGACAGAATGTCATCCAGACCCTTACGTCCATTGGGCCGCGCCTATGCCCCATGACGACTGTTACACACTCGTTCTGGGCGCCGACGCCGGCATAAAATCCGCACAGGACGTCGCAGCCAGCCTCGCCCAGGCCCTTTCCGAACACGATAGCATCGGTATCGATACCCAGACCCTCTCGGGCGCCGACATCACCACAATCCAGACGCTTCTGGCTGCCCGCGCCAAGGCCGCGCAGCAGGGCAAATCGCTCGAAATGCTGGCGCCCATCGGCGCGCCGCTGATCGCGGTGCTGACCGCTGCCGGCTTTCTGAGCCCCGGCCAGGACCATGCGGGGTTCTGGAGCGGCACCAATGAACACCAGGCGGGACACTGACCATGAGCAAGACAATTCTGACCATCGACGATTCAGCGTCCATCCGCCAGATGGTATCGATGACGCTGACCGCTGCCGGCTTCGAGGTCATCGAGGCCGCCGATGGCGCCGAAGGTTACGACAAGGCGATAGCCCAGCCCGTTCACGCGGTCCTGACCGATCTCAACATGCCGGTTCTCAACGGTATCGAGTTCGTGCGCAAATATCGCGCCCACCCGGCAAGCAAGGGGATACCGGTTATCCTTTTGACCACCGAATCCGACGATGAGCTCAAACGCCAGGCCAAAGAGGCGGGCGCTACGGGCTGGATCGTCAAGCCCTTCAAGCCCGACCAGCTTCTGGCCATCATCAAGAAGGTGGTTGGCGCATGAACGTTTCCGATCCCACAGATACGTTCCGCCAGGAAGCCCGCGAACTGCTCGAGCAACTCGAAGCCGGTCTGCTCGATCTCGAACAGGATCCGGCAAATTCCGATCTGATCAACTTCGCATTCCGCGCGTTGCACACGATCAAGGGGTCGGGCGCGATGTTCGGCTTTACGCGCGTTGCCGAATTCGTCCATGAATTCGAGACCGCCTTCGACCGGGTCCGCAAGGGACAAAGCGCTGCCAACAAGGCGCTGATCGAAGTCGCGCTCAACGCCAAGGATCACATCCATCGCCTGATCGAAGAACCCGATACCGAGGTTTCGGGGGGCGAGGACATCCTTGCGGCGCTGCGCATCATCGTCGACGGGGGAACGCCCGCCCCCAGCGTTCCGCAGAGCGCTGAGACCCCGCCCGTGTCCGGCGCGTCCGCGCCGGACATCGCAAAATGGTGGCGGCTGGTCTTTTACCTTCCCGCCGATTGCCTGGCCTTCGGGACCAACCCGGTTCTTTTGCTTGAGGAACTTTCCGAACTCGGTCCCCACAAGATCACCGCGCTGACCGACCGGATCCCCGATCTCGATGTCCTGGACCCTGAGATTCCCCATATCGGCTGGCAGGTCGATATCGAGCACGCCGATCCCGCCGCAGCGATCGATGACATCTTCATGTTCCTGCGCGACAGCATGGAACTGAGCCTGTCGCCGCTTGAAGATGCAGCGCCCGAGCCCCAAACCATCGCAATCGAGGATGTCCCGGCGGCAACGGTGCTGCCCGAGGCGCCCGCGGCGCCTGTTGCGATGCCCCCCAAACGCGCCAGGGCTGCTGAAAAGACAGAGCCCGACCGGACCGCCGCCACCTCTTTGCGCGTCCCCGCCGAACGGCTGGACGAATTGATGGATCGGGTTGGCGAACTGGTCATCGCCCAGGCCCGCCTGACCCAGATCGCAGCGCTGAGTTCCGATACTGCGCTCAAGACGATTGCCGAGGAGCTCGAGCGGCTCTCGTCGGGTCTGCGTGATACCTCCATGGGCATCCGCATGGTGCCCATCGGTTCATTGTTCGGCCGGTTCCGGCGGCTTGTGCACGATCTTTCCGGCGAATTGGGCAAGCCCATCGAATTCGTGACCTCAGGCGAGGATACCGAACTCGACAAGACCATGATCGAGCGTCTGGCCGACCCTCTGGTTCACCTGATCCGCAACGCCATGGATCATGGGCTTGAGAGCGCCGAGGCCCGCGCCGCGTCCGGCAAGCCGGCCAAGGGCACCGTCCGGCTTTCGGCTGTCTATTCGGGCGCCGAAGTCGCCATTTCGGTATCCGATGATGGCGCAGGGCTCGACGCCTCCCGCATCCGCGCCAAGGCCGAGGAAAACGGGCTGATAACGTCGGACACCAAGCTGACCGAGCAGGAGCTCTATCACCTGATCTTTGCGCCGGGCTTTTCGACGGCAAAGGAAGTGACCTCGCTCTCGGGGCGTGGCGTGGGCATGGATGTGGTCAAGCTCACAATCGACGGGCTGCGCGGCACGATCGACCTCAGCACCGTTCCCGGCCAGGGCACGACGGCGACGCTGCGTTTGCCCTTAACGCTTGCCATCATCGACGGCATGCTGGTTCGCGTCGGCAATGGCCGCTACACGATCCCGCTGGCCGCCGTCGAGGAATGTGTGGAACTGCCCGAAGGCATCGAGGCGCACGCCAAGGGGCGCAACTTCCTCGATATCCGTGGCTCGCTCGTACCCTATCTGCGCCTGCGCGAAGTGTTCGGCACCTCGGCGCCTCCAGAACCCTTCCAGAAGGTGGTTATCGTTTCCTCGGGCGATGGCCGGGTCGGTCTGGTGGTCGATCAGATCATCGGCAACAACCAGACGGTCATCAAGCAGCTCTCCAAGCTGCACTCGTCCATCAAGTCCTTCTCGGGCGCGACCATTCTGGGTGATGGCACCGTGGCGTTGATCCTCGATACCGCTCATCTGGTCGCTTCCGGCCAGCCCCAGAGCGACAGCTACAGCCTGAGCGGGAGAGCCGCATGAGCGCGCCGGCCACATCAATGAACGCCCTGACCATCCGCCTCGACGATGAACTTTTTGCGGTCGAGGCCAGCCAGGTGCGTGAGATTCTCGATCTCGTGCCGATTACCGAGGTGCCCAATGCCCCTGCCTTTGTGGGCGGGCTCATCAACGTGCGCGGACGCGTCGTTCCGCTCGCCGATCTGCGCGTGATGTTCGGCATGGAACGGCCCGAACCCGACGAGGACACCCGCATCGTCGTCATGGAAGTCAACATCGGCGGCGAGCCCACCGTTGCCGGCATCCTTGCCGACAAGGTCCACGATGTCACCGACATCGAAGCCGCCTCGATCGAAGAGGCACCCAAGGTCGGCATGCGCTGGAGGCCCGAATTCGTCAAGGGCATCGGCAAGCGCAATGGCGGCTTCATCATCATCCCGGACATGGAACGGATATTTGAAACACCGGGCGATAGAAATTCGCCCGCTGCAGCATCAGAAGAAAGGTCTGCATTGTGAGACTAACGATCAAGACAAAACTGGCGGCCGTCTTCGGCGTAGTCGTCGCCCTTTCGGCAGGAAGCATGTTCATTGCCCTGCAAAATCTCGGTCAGCTCAACACCGAGCTCGAAACCATCGTCAATGTCCGTTCGGCCAATCTGGTCACCTCGGCGGAAATGCAGACCAGCCTTGAAAGCCTTGGCTCGCGCATCCGCGCCCAGATTCTGACCACCGACCCCGCAGTCAAGGACGATTATGTCGCCTCGATCCGCAGCGACTACGACGAACTGGTCGATGGTCTTGCCACCCTCGATGCCAACGCAAGAGACCCCTTCATCCGCGACCAGCTGCCGGCATTCGGCACAAAGCTTGAAGAGCTGTGGGCCTCGGTCAACCGGGCGACCGAGTTGACGCTCAAAAATTCCGATGCCGCCGCGCTGGCCGTCAGCCGCAGTGACGGCAGCGGTACGCTTGGCGTGTTCGAGGAGACCATGGCCGCGCTTCGGACCTCGTTGCAGCGCAAGGTCGACGCTGGCGATCTTTCCGCTTTCCCCGCCTATCGGGCCGCCACCGAAATGTTCCTGACCGGTACCGACATGTTCCGCCAGCAGCGCAACGTGCTTCTGGCCGCATCGCAGGACCGTGAGCTCCAGGAAACCTGGCACGCCGATTATCTGACCGGCGTGCAAGCCAATGCCGAACGAATCCCGGACATGCAGCGCACCATGCCGATGTCGGACATGGCGTTGTTCAACGCCGCTCGCGACGCCTATGACGCCATGGTCGCTGCCATGGACAGCGCCGTGACCATCAGCGTCGAAAACGGCGACTATTTTGCCATGGAGGAGCTGGAAACCGCCAGCGTGCTGCGCCTCGAGGCAGATGCGATCCTGCAGGCCATGATCGATCGCAATCGCGATATCATGGTTCAGGCAAGCGCCAACGCGCAGGCGCTCTATGAGAACTCGATGCTGCTGCTGATCAGCCTTTTGGTCGGTTCCGCCCTCATCGCCCTGCTTGCCGCCATCTGGATCGTGGTTACCATCTCTCGGGCCCTCTCCAGCGCCG
Source organism: Pelagibacterium flavum (assembly GCF_025854335.1). NCBI lineage: Bacteria > Pseudomonadati > Pseudomonadota > Alphaproteobacteria > Hyphomicrobiales > Devosiaceae > Pelagibacterium > Pelagibacterium flavum. Next base: position 3,762,255 of record NZ_CP107716.1, on the reverse strand, counting down.
TGCGTCTCGCAAACGATGTCGCCGACGGCAATCTCAACGCCACCGCCGACAACAAGTCCGACGACGAAGTGGGCGATCTGATCAAGGCTCTGAACGCCATGACCGCCAAGCTGCGCGAAGTGGTCGCCGAGGTCACCTCCGCAACCCGCAACGTCGCCGCTGGCTCGCAGGAAATGTCGGCAACCGCCGAACAGCTCAGCCAGGGCGCGACCGAACAGGCCTCTTCGACCGAGGAAGCCTCGGCGTCCATGGAGGAAATGGCTGCAACCATCAAGCAGTCGGCCGACAACGCCTCCCAGACCGAAAAGATCGCCCGCCAGTCCGCGGCCGATGCCATCGCCTCCGGTCAGGCTGTCGACAACGCGGTCAGCGCCATGCAGACCATCGCCGAAAAGATCATGGTGGTCCAGGAAATCGCCCGCCAAACCGATCTGCTTGCTCTCAACGCAGCCGTCGAGGCGGCCCGTGCGGGCGAGCATGGCCGCGGCTTTGCGGTCGTGGCGTCCGAAGTGCGCAAGCTCGCCGAACGCAGCCAGGCCGCCGCAGCCGAAATCTCGACCCTCTCCGGCGATACGGTCAAGGCAGCTCAGTCGGCTGGCGAAATGCTCTCCAAGCTGGTTCCCGATATTCAGCGCACTGCCGAACTCGTCGAGGAAATCTCGGCCGGCAGCCGCGAACAGAATGCCGGTGCGGCCCAGATCAATACCGCCATCCAGCAGCTCGACAAGGTCACCCAGCAAAACACCTCGGCCGCCGAGGAAATGTCGGCGACCTCCGAGGAACTGGCCAGCCAGGCCGAACAGCTCCAGGCCGCGATCGGTTACTTCCGCATCGATGCCAATGCCGTGCCCGCTCCCGCCAACTCGGTTTCGGCACCTTCGGCCAAGCCTGATCTCAAGCGCGAGATCATGGCCCGCGCCCCGCACATGACAAAGGCCCCCGCAAAGGCGTCGGCGTCGTCCGGTGGCGGGTTCGATCTGGATCTGGGCGAAGGCCAGGACGAGCTGGACGGGCAATTTTCCCGTCGCGGCGCGGCCTGAGCCCGGGCGCAGCCATGGCTGAGCAAATCCAGTATGTAACGCTCAGTGTCGCGGAGGAAATCTTCGCGGCGCCGGTCGCCACGGTCCAGGAAATTCTGGACATGCTGCCCATAGCCCGCCTGCCGCGCGCGCCCGAAAATCTGCTCGGGATGATCGATGTGCGAGGCAAGGGTGTGCCGGTGCTCGATCTGCGTCTGACCCTTGGCATGGCTCCGGCCAACGATACCGAAAACACCCGGATCGTGGTCCTGACCATCAAGGGCCCGGAGGGACCGGTCACGCTGGGCCTGCGCACCGACAAGGTGTTCGAGGTCACCGTGCTCGACGCCGAAACGCTCGATCCGGCGCCTGCCATCAGTGCCGGCTGGAGCGGGCACTGCATAGCGGGCATCGGCCGCCGCAATGGCAAATTCGTTACGGTGCTCGATCTCGACGGCCTGCTCGGTGACATCGTCAAGCAGCCGATCCTCGCAGCGTGATTACGCCTTCGGCTGGCCGGAAGTCCCGGCCGGCCGCACGCCATGGAGTTAGTTTTGTCCGCCTTAGCCCGCCTCAACACCACAATCGATGACGACGACCGCCTCAGCGAAGCCGATTTCAAGCGCATTTCGGCGCTGATCGGCCGCGAAGTGGGCATCAAGCTCCCGCCCGCCAAGCGCCTGATGGTGGAAGGTCGACTGCGCCGCAGGATACGGGGCTTGGGGCTGACCAGTTTTTCGGCCTATGGCGACCATCTGTTCCGGCAGGGCGGACTCGAGAGCGAGCTGCCCTACCTCATCAACGCCGTCACCACCAACAAGACCGATTTTTTCCGCGAGCCCGAACATTTCGAGCTCATGGAAAAGATGATGGTGCCCAATCTCCTCGATGCCCGACGCAATGAGCGCATGCCACTGCTCAAGGTCTGGAGCGCGGCAAGCTCGACCGGCGCGGAAGCCTATACCGCCGCCATGGTGTTGGCCGACATCTGCGCCCAGCGTCGCGATTTCCGCTTTGCCCTGCTCGGCACCGACATCTCCACCGACGTTCTCGAACAGGGTCGTCGCGCCGTCTATCCGGCCGACCAGATCGCACCCGTACCGCCAACCAAGCAGAGCCGCTATCTGATGTTCGCCCGCCAGGCCGGATCACGGCCAGAGGTGCGGATCGTGCCCGAGTTGCGTCGTCTCGTGCGGTTCCAGCGCCTGAACCTGATGGATGACACCTATCCCTTCGACCGGGACGTGGACATCATCTTGCTGCGCAACGTCCTGATCTATTTCGAAAAACCCGATCAGGAAGCCGTCATCAACCGTTTGGTGAGCCATTTGCGCCCCGGAGGCTATCTGCTGCTCGGCCATTCGGAATCGATGATCGGCACCTCGGTGACCATGCGCCAGGTGGCCCCCGCCGTATTCCAGAAGGCCGGGAGCGTGGCCCAATGAGCGAAAAAATCCGCGTTCTGATTATCGATGACAGCGCCTCGGTGCGTTTAACGCTCAGCGATATCATTTCCGCCGACCCTGACCTCGAGGTCATGGCCACGGCGTCCGATCCCTATGTCGCCGCCGAGCGCATCCGCCAGGAGGTGCCCGACGTCATTTTCCTCGACATCGAATTGCCGCGCATGGACGGGCTGACCTTCCTGCGCAAGATCATGTCCCAGCGGCCCATCCCCGTCGTTATCTGTTCGAGCCTGGCCGAAGCCGGTTCGGACACCTTCATGCAGGCGCTCGAAGCGGGCGCTGTCGATGTTGTGGCCAAGCCGCGTGTCGATACTGCCCAGTTCCTCAATGAATCGCGGATGCGCATCTGCGATGCGGCCAAGGGCGCCGCCCACGCCAAGATGGGCGGCATGAAAAAGCAGGCGCCGGCCCTCGCGGTCGAATCCAAGCTCACCGCCGATGCGATCCTGCCCGCCATTTCCGAGACCCGTCGCAAGAGCCTGATCGAGCGCATCCCCGTGACAGAACCGATCATTGCGATCGGGGCGTCGACCGGTGGCACCGAGGCGTTGCGCGAAATCCTTGAAGCCCTGCCCGCGGCCTGCCCGCCCATCCTCATCGTCCAGCACATGCCGGAAAAATTCACCAGCGCCTTCGCCCGGCGTCTCGATGCCGGCTGCGCGGTTTCGGTCCGCGAAGCGCAGGATGGCGAACTGGTGCGGCCCGGACAGGTGCTGCTGGCTCCGGGAAACTACCACATGATGCTGGTGCGCAACGGTTCGCGCTACACCGTAAAGGTCGCGGACGGTCCGCACGTCTCGCGTCACCGTCCATCGGTTGACGTCCTGTTTCGCTCCACCGCCCAGACGGCAGGCCGCAACGCCCTGGGCATCATCCTGACCGGCATGGGTGACGACGGCGCGCGCGGACTTCTCGAAATGCGCGAGATGGGCAGCCCCACCATTGCCCAGGACGAAGAGACCTCGGTGGTGTTCGGCATGCCCAAGGAAGCCATCCAGCGCGGCGCTGCCGGGCGGGTCCTTCCGCTTGCCAGGATCGCCGACGAAATCGTGGCGTTCGGCCACAAGGCCGCCCGGCCCGGAGAACATGTCTGATGAGCGTATCCGCCACACCCACAGCCGTAAACCAGCTTGCCGCCGATCTGGCCGGGCACCGGGAAAAGATAGAAACCGCCTTCGTTTCGGTCGGCGGCTGCCTGACCGAGGGCGCCGCCCTTCTCAACAAGCTCATAAAGCTCTTCGATGCACTCCCCGACGCCTTGCGGGGCGCAGAGGTCGAAGAAGCGACCGGCCATCTCGAGGCGGTGGCCAGCCGGGCCGCCGCACTCTCTGACGCCTTCGGGCAGGAACGGGCCGGTCTCGAACGCCTGTTCGAGGTGGTCCGCGCCGCCAATCTGCCGATCTCCGATCTGCACCGAACCATCAAGATGATGGGCATCGTTTCGATCAATGCGCGTGTGACCGCCGCGAGCATTGCCGAGGACACCGACGATTTCGATGTGTTCACCACCGATATCGCGACGCTTTCGGAATCGGCCACCCGCACGCTCAAGGAATTTTCGCAGGTCTATCGCCAGCTCGTCATCGAAGTCGATGCCGCCGTCAGCCAGCGCAACCGCTTCGAAGGGGCTCACGCCCATACCCTGTCCGATCTTGCCGGTCGCCTCGCCGCCACGTTGCGCGCCCTGGAAAGCCAGCGCACATCGGCGGTCGAAGGCAGCGCGGAAACCAGCAGGCTGTCCCGCCAGATCGTCGGTCAGATCGGCAACGCGGTCATGGCGCTTCAGGTCGGAGACGCCACGCGCCAGCGGCTCGAACACATTGAAACCGGCTTTCATCATCTCGCCGAAATTCTCTCGGGCGAGCCCGTGTTCGATATCGCGTTCACATCCGAAGACCGCACCCATGCGCTTGCCGCGATCGCCACGCTCGAACAGGCCCAGCTGGCCGAAACGGCGCGCGATTTCGGGGGCGAGGTCGACGATGCCGAGCGATCGCTTGCAGCGCTGGCCGCCGATGCCGAAACCATCATGACCCGCAGCCGCGGGCAGTATGGCTCCGATGCCGGTAAATCCTCCGCCATTTCCAGCCTCAGTGACCAGCTGCGGGCCGCAGTGGCCCTTCTGGGCAATTTTGAAGCCGAACGCGCCAAGCTCGAGGCGGTAGCGGCAACCGTGCAGCAAACGGTGGGCATATTGCTCGGCCACGTCGAGGCGGTTCAGGACATCGAAGCCAATATGCGGCTCGTCAGCCTCAACGCCGCCGTGCGCTGCGCCCAATTGGGTCCGCGCGGCGCCTCGCTCACGGTCATTGCAACCCAATTGCGTGAGTTGACCAGCGAAACCGTGGTCGCCGCCGAAAGCGCTGTCGACTGGTTGAGCCAGTCGGCGGCTCTGGCCGATGCCTTCGGCGCCACGACGGCAACCGATGGCGCGGGCGAGGGCAGGGGCCTCGAACAGGGCGCTACGCTCGCTCTCGAACTGCTCTCCGGGCTCGATCAGAAACTGGCCACCGCCCTCTCCAGCCTCGACACCGACGGCACCAGGGTCATCGCCCTGCTCCAGAAGGCGGCAAACGGGCTGGACGGGCTTGGCGCGCTTTCAGAGGCCATGGACGATATCAGGATGCAGATCGCCGATCTGGCACCGGACGAGATACCTTCCGAACAGTCGGCCCAACTGACCGGGCTTATCGCCGGCCTGCGCCGTCTTTATACGATGGAGGCCGAGCGCGCGGTGCACGACACGTTGTTCGGCCCCCCCGTGGCCAGCGCGGCCGCCCCGGCCAGCGACGACATGTTCGACGATTTGATGGTGCTCTAGGCGCCTGGCTCCGCACGCGGAGCCAGCACCGGATCGGATGCCAGGACCGCCGCGGCGTCGTCCTCGGCATCGAGCATGGAAGCGACCCGCTCCAGCGCCGCGATCAGCATGAGCTGTTCCCATTCCTCGAGATTGGAAAACGCGTCGTGAAACTGCGCGTGCGCGCCGTCGGGCGCGATTTCGAGGATCTTGCGGCCCTTCTCGGTCAGGCTCAGCCAGACCTGTCGCCGGTCGGTCTGCCCCTTGCGGCGCGCCACCATGTTGAGCGCCTCGAGCTTGTGGATCAGCGCGGTTGTCGTTGCCTGGGTAATGCCCATGCGCGCCGCGACCGAACCGGCAGTATGTTCAAGGCCATCATCGAGCAACTGCATGAAGATGAGCTGGGACGGGGTCAGCCCCGTCTCGCGCATCAGCGCCTTTGAATTGAGCTCTGTCTTGCGCAGGATTTTGCGCAGCGCCGAAAGCGCAGTCTTTGTCGGGGCTTGCACGGCGCGGTTTGGCTCCAGCACGAGTGTGTTCATGGTCTTTACCTCTGCTTGCCGGCTCTCCCAAGCCCCAACCTGTGGTGTTTTGACAAATTCATTTAGATAAGCCTAACAAATTTGGCAAGCCATCCCACCTTTCCCCAGGCGAAGGCGAATGTCGAATAATTATCATTTAACGCGATATGTCGCTGAAATAGATAGATAAAATGGATAGCGCGGAAATTTGGAACGATTTCTGAGGGTTGACATTTAGTTTGAACAAGCTAACTAACTGCGTGAACGTAAATGGAGGCATCCCATGAAACTCGCAGCAGTCAGCGACACGGACCTCAGCGCCGACCCGCGCTCATCCATCAAGATTCGCGCTCCCAGGCGCGAGGATGGCGCCGGTGTATGGCAGCTCATCGCCGATACGACCTCGCTTGACGACAATTCGATGTATTGCAACCTGCTCCAGTGCAGCCACTTCGCGTCCACCTGCGCGCTGGCTGAAATGGATGGCGAAATCGTTGGTTGGGTATCGGGCTATATCCCGCCCGAGCATCCCGACACCTATTTCGTCTGGCAGGTCTGCGTGGCCGAAAAGGCGCGCGGCAAAGGCATGGCCAAGCGCCTGATCAACGCCGTGCTGGCCCGCAAGGTCTGTGCCAACGTCACTCAGGTTCAGTCGACCATCACAAAGGACAACAAGCCCTCATGGGCCTTGTTCGGGTCGATTGCCGAGACGCTGGATGCCGATCTGGTCCGTCAGCCGCACTTCAAGCGCGACGACCATTTCGCCGGCCTGCACGACACCGAATTTCTTGTCACCATTGGCCCGTTCGAGCGCGCGGCTCTGCCCGTTCGTTCTGCCGCCTAAAGAGACAAGGGGCGCTGCCGCCACTGACTGCGGACCGGCGGCGCCATCAGATCTCATGCAGGCAAGAATTCCGCTCATTCCAAATTCCGCCGTCCCGCTCGAAGCGTCCCCGGCAAAAGTGGAAGACACTTTTGGCGATCGGGAGCGCGATACGAGAGAAACAAGGAGACAAGGCACAATGACTACGACACACGAAACATTCGATCGCGTCGAGAGCCAGGTTCGCTCGTATTCGCGCAGCTTTCCCAAACTCTTCGGCAAGGCCAAGGGTTCGATCATTTACGGCGACGACGGCCGCGAATATATCGATTTTCTCGCCGGCTGTTCCTCGCTGAACTACGGTCACAACGACCCCGACATGCAGGCGGCTCTGGTCGATTACGTCACGTCCGACGGCATCACCCACGGGCTGGACATGTTCACAAAGGCCAAGGAAGAGTTCCTCGTGGCCTATGAGGACATCGTCCTCAAGCCGCGCGGCATGGACTACAAGCTCATGTTCACAGGTCCCACTGGTGCCAACGCCGTTGAAGCGGCCATCAAGCTGGCCCGCAAGGTGACCGGCCGCACCAATGTGATCGCCTTCACCAACGGCTTTCATGGCATGACCCTTGGCGCGCTCGCCGCGACGGGCAATGCCGGCAAGCGCGGCGGTGCCGGTATCGACCTCAATGGCGTCCATCGCGCGCCCTTCGAGGGCTATTTCGGTCCTGACGTCGATACCGCCGATATGCTCGAGCAGATGCTCGACGATCCGTCGGGCGGCATCGATGCCCCCGCCGCGATCCTTGTCGAACCCGTACAGGGTGAGGGCGGCCTGAACGCTGCGTCGGGCGAATGGCTCAAAAAGATCCAGACAATCGCCAAAAAGCACGGCGCGCTGTTCGTCCTCGATGACATCCAGGCCGGGTGCGGGCGCACGGGCACGTTCTTTTCGTTCGAAGAGTTCGGCCTTGACCCCGACATCATCACTCAGGCGAAATCGCTTTCGGGCATGGGTCTGCCCTTCGCTCTGACGCTTTTGAAGCCCGAGCACGACATCTGGAAGCCCGCCGAACACAACGGCACCTTCCGGGGCAACAATCATGCCTTTGTCACCGCTCGCGTGGCGCTGGAAAAATTCTGGCGCGACGACGCCTTCGCCAATTCGGTCAAGGCCAAGGGTGAGCATTTGAAGACCCGTCTCGGCGCCATTGCCAAGCGCTACGAACTGACCCTGCGCGGCCGCGGCATGATGATGGGCATCAACACTGAAAACGGTGATGTTGCATCCGACATCTGCGCCAAATGCTTTGAACAGGGCCTCATCATCGAGACCTCGGGCGGCCGTGACGAAGTGGTCAAGGTGCTCTGCCCGCTCACCATCGATATCGCACAGCTCGACAAGGGCCTCGACATCATCGAGGACGCTTTCGAAGCCGTGCTTGCCAAGGACGTTTCGCGCGCCGCCGCTGAATGAGCGCGGCCACTAGAGCGTTTCCAGGATAAGTGGCTGCCACTTATCCGGTTCGGAAGCGCGACAAAACAAAGACTTAGGTCGTGCGCCGTTCCGCGAAACGGTGAAACGATCTAGGAGCGCGACCAGAAGAAGAAAGAAGGAATACAAAATGATCGTTCGTGACCTCGAAGACGCCCGCCAGGGCGATCGGCTCGTCAATTCCAACGGCTGGGATTCCACCCGCCTGCTGCTGGCCGGCGATGGCATGGGCTTTTCGTTCCATATCACCCGCATCCACGCGGGCACCAGCCACGAGTTCCACTACAAGCACCATTTCGAGAGCGTTTATTGCGTCTCGGGCGATGGTGAGATCGAGGACCTCGAAACCGGCACGGTCTATCAGATCAAGCCCGGCGTCATGTACGCGCTGGACAAGAACGACCGGCACCGCCTGACCGCCCGCGAGGAGATGGTCATGGCATGCTGCTTCAACCCGCCGGTGACCGGCACCGAAGTCCATCGTGAAGATGGCTCGTATGCCCCGGCCGCCGAGTTGGCAAAGAGCGCGTAAGGCGCACCCACAAACCCCGAACCAAGGAGTAGAGGAAGCAATGACACTCTCTGCAGTTCACACCCGATCGGACGCCTATCCGACACGACTTGCCGAAGAAAACTGGCTTGAGCGCAAGGACCCGGTATTCTGGGGCAACTGGACACCCCAAGCGCCGCTGACCCGTGCCCAGACCGAAGAATTCGACAAGAATGGCTTTCTGGTCCTCAACAACGTATTTTCCCCCGCCGAGGTGGCCAAGCTCCAGGCTGAATCGCGCCGCCTGCGGTCCGGCGAGGCAGGCCTCAACTCCGATAATGTGGTGACCGAACCCGATTCGGATGCGGTGCGCACCATTTTCCGTCTTGAGGACGAGAGCACGCTGTTCAACCGCGTTGCCCGTGACGAGCGGATTGCCGGGAAAATTCGTTTCCTGCTCGATGACGACCTCTACCTTCACCAGAGCCGGCTCAACTACAAGCCGGGCTTCACCGGCAAGGAATTCTACTGGCACTCGGACTTCGAGACCTGGCACGCCGAGGACGGCATGCCGCGCATGCGGGCCATTTCCGCCTCGATCCTTTTGACCGACAATGACGCGCTCAACGGGCCACTGATGCTCATGCCCGGCTCGCACAAGCATTATGTGTCCTGCGCGGGCGAGACACCCGATGACAACCACAAATCCTCGCTCAAAAAGCAGGAAGTGGGCGTCCCCAGCCACAAGGCGCTGTCCGATCTGGCCGAAAAGTTCGGCATCGAATACGCCTCGGGCAAGGCCGGTACGGTGATCCTTTTCGAGTGCAACACCATGCACGGCTCGAACGGCAACATCACCCCGTTCCCGCGTTCCAATGCGTTCTTTGTCTATAACGCCTGGTCAAACCGTGTCGAACACCCGTTCGCGGCCAACAAGCCCCGCCCTGACTTCCTTTCGAACCGCGACCCCAAGGGCCCGTTCGAAATCGTCTCGGGCAAACTCGAATAAGAGCCACAAGGCACCCAAACCATTCGGCGGGATTTAAACGGTCCCGCCGGGCACCCCGACCCAATCGGAGGGAACAAGTGACAGCCAAGACCCATACAGTCGAAAAAATCGGTGGCACGTCGATGTCGCGCAGCCAGGAGCTTTTGCGCACCGTGCTCGTCGGCGACCGGAGGGGCCCTGAGCTCTATAATCGCATTTTCGTCGTGTCCGCCTATGGCGGCATGACAGACGCCCTGCTCGAACACAAAAAATCCGACGAGCCCGGCGTCTATGCGCTGTTTGCGAGCGCGGAAAGCGGCTGGCAATGGGGCGATGCGCTCTCTTCGGTTGCCTCGAAAATGGTCGAAAAGAACGCCGAGATCTTCCCCGACGCCGCAACCCGCGAGCAGGCCGATAAATTCATCCGCGAGCGGATCGAAGGTGTGCGCTCATGTCTGATCGACCTTTCGCGCCTGTGCTCGTTCGGCCATTTCCAGCTCGAAGCCCATCTTTTGACCGTGCGCGAAATGCTCTCGGCCCTGGGCGAAGCGCAATCGGCTTTCAATACCGCCCTGCTGCTCAACCAGAACGGGGTCAACGCCCGCTTCATCGATCTGACCGGCTGGCGTCAGGACGGCGAATTGCCGCTCGACGAACATATCGCGCGCCAGTTTTCCGGCGTCGATTTCGCCACCGAGCTGCCCATCGTCACCGGCTATGCCCAGTGCGCCGAACAGCTCATGAAGACCTATGACCGCGGCTATTCCGAAGTAACCCTGTCTCGCGTTGCGGTGGTGACCGGCGCAAAGGAAGCGATCATCCACAAGGAATTCCACCTTTCCTCGGCCGATCCCAAACTGGTCGGTTCCGACAAGGTGCAGGTGATCGGGGAAACCAATTACGACGTCGCCGACCAGCTCTCCAATATGGGCATGGAAGCGATTCACCCCCGTGCGGCAAAATCGCTGCGCCAGGCCGGTATCCCGCTGCGCGTCACCAACGCGTTCGAACCTGATCATCCGGGCACGGTCATCATGAGCGATCTGGCACCCAAGACGCCGGGCGCCGAAATCATTACCGGTCTGAAGGGCGTGTTCGCGCTCGAATTCTACGATCAGGACATGGTCGGCGTGAAGGGCTACGATACCAAGATCCTCGAGGCCCTGACGCGCCACAAGGTCTGGATCATCTCCAAGACCTCGAACGCCAACACCATCACCCATTACCTCAAGGGTTCGATGAAGGCGATCAAGCGGGTCGAGGCCGATCTGGCTCAGGCCTTCCCGACGGCCAGCACCACGCTGCGCAAGCTCTCCATGGTTTCGGCCATTGGCCGCGATCTGGGCGGCGTCCGCATCCTGCCGCGTGCCATTGCCGCCCTTGACGAGGCCGGGATCGAACCCATCGGTTTGACCGACATGATCCGCAAGGTCGATCTGCAGGTGCTGGTCGAGGAAAAGGACTTCGACGCCGCGATCATCGCGCTCCACAAGGGGCTTGTGGAAGAGCGCGCCGAACGCAAGGCGCGAGCCGACATTCGTCGTGTTGCCTGATGGATGCCTCTGACGGCAACGCGACGACAAGCCGGTCCCCTTCGGGGGGCCGGCTTTTTTGTTTCCATCAATGCTTTAGAAGGGTGGCTCGGACCGGAACACCACGGGCTCCCCGCCGCTGGGGTGCCTGAACCCCAGTTCCGCCGCATGCAATTGCAACCGGTCGGCGGCCGCAAGCGCCTCTCCGGTCGCATAGAACTCGTCGCCAAGGATCGGGTGCCCGATCTCTTTGAGATGCACGCGCAATTGATGCGTGCGCCCGGTTATGGGGAAGAGTTTGAGCCGCGTCGCATTCTCTTCGCGCCCGACCACCTGCCAGCGGGTCTGACTGGCCCGGCCACGTTCGTAATTGACCTCCTGGCGCGGCTTGTTTTCCCAGTCCGTCGCCAGCGGTAGGTCGATCAGCCCCTCGTCGTCGGCCACATGGCCCCAGACCCGCGCGATATAGAACTTGGTCGTCTGGCGATATTCGAACTGCTTGCCGATATGGCCGTGCGCCCCCTTATGCTTGGCCATCACGATGATGCCTGAGGTGTCCTTGTCGAGCCTGTGGATCGTCCCCGCGCCGGCAAACCGTTCAAGCGCCCGGCTTTGCAGGCTGTCGAACAGCGCCGGGTCCTTGCCCGGAACGCTCAAAAGGCCCGAAGGCTTGTTGAACACGACGATGTCGGCATCCTCATGGAGGATGTCGAGCCAGGGGTCGGTCGGGGGCCGATAGTCGAAGGTCTTGGGCATGGGATTGAGCATGGCCGACGCTCTATCAGCAATCGGGCGGGCCGAAAAGTTATCCCATTGCCCGATTGTGGCCAACAATTTGCCACATCCGCTCCCCTTATTGGGTGCCGTGTGCTATGCGCGCTGCTCAGGGTTCAGTTTCTTTTTCGGGTCTCAATGATCGCAAGACGGCTTATAGCGCTGTTTGCCGCCCTCGTTCTGGGGCTTTCCGCCCTGCCTGCCAGCGCGCAGAGCCATTCGCGTGCCGAAGTTGAGATTCTCGCCCAGTACTACGCCCAATATTATGGCGTGCCGCTCGAACTGGTGCGCCGCGTCATCAATCGCGAAAGCACCTTCAACCCTGCAGCCCGCAACGGTCCCTATTACGGCCTGATGCAGATTCTCCCCGAAACGGCCCGCACCATGGGGTTCCGCGGCGAGCCGTCCGATCTGCTCAACGCAGAAACCAATCTCATCTACGCCGTCAAATATCTGCGCGGCGCGTGGCTCTTGGCCAATGGCAGTCACGATCGCGCGGTCCAGCTCTACGCCAAGGGCTATTACTACGAAGCCAAGGCTGCCGGCCTGCTCGAGGAAACCGGCCTGCGCCCCGGCCCGGCGACCCCCATTGCGCCCGCGCCGCCGCAATTTGAGGCTCCCGTGGTCGCTGCCGTCACCCCGCCGCCACCGGTGGCCGAGGTCGCCCCAACCATCGAAGTCGCCGCAGCCGAGCCGGTCGAGGCGGTGTTTGAAAGCACCCCGCTCGGTTTTCTGCCCCCATCCCGTCCGCTGGGGCTTGAGATCGATGAGCCGGCTCCTGCACAGGCCGACGCGCTCGACGCCATAGCCCTGGCACAAGCTCCTGCCACAAGCCAAGAGGATGACGCGGCCCCACAGGCGCCTGCGCGTCTCGCCTACGCGCAATACCGCGCCTCCAGCGATGTGCCCCCACCTGCGATCGCCTCGGGCGCCGACACCCGGTTGCGCCCCTCCATCGATCTGGTGACGAGCACCTTCGCGCTGCTCGATTCGATGGCCGGCGCGCAGCGCTGACCGTGCCCGGTCTGCGACACCCCGATCACAATCGTGCCTTTCATGTGGTCGCCAGGGTTGCCGTTAACCCCCTCTGTGCTAGGATTTTGATCAAATTGGAGCGGCCGGCCCAGTGGCTCGGCGCTCCAGTTGAGCGGAATGGATAGTGTGGATTGCGTACCAGCCGTGAAAACCAGCAAGCGCCATAGCCTGATCGCCCTTTGTGTGGCCGCAACGCTCGTAACCGGCCCGGCGTTTGGATTCGAGCTGTTCGGCATCCAGTTCTTCGGCTCGGAAGCCGACGACGCCGATGCTGTGATCGCCGATCCGCGCACCTATGATCTGACTTTCGAGACCGGCGTGGAAGGCGATTTGGATGCCGCCCTGCGCGCTGCATCCAATCTCTGGGGCGACCGCGATCAACCAGCGTCCGGCGTGGCCGGACTTCTTGCCAAGGCGCGTGGCGATTATGCCCGCATGACCGGCGCGCTCTACAATCTGGGCTATTATGGCGGCGCGATCTCGATATTGGTCAATGGCCGCGAGGCCGCTTCGATCCCGCCCGACGCCAGCCTGCCCGAACCCAGCCAGATCAGGGTTACGGTCGATCCCGGCCCCCAATTCGTCTTCGGCCCCCTGCGCATCACCAATCGCGCCCCCATGCCTGTTCTGGAGGCCGATAGGGTCGAAGCGCCCTCTGAAATAGGGTTCGTGACCGGTCAGATCGCTCGCGCCACGATCATCGCCCAGGCCGAACAACGCCTCGTCGAAGCCTTGCGCCAGCTCGGCTACCCCAAGGCGCAGATCGCCTCGCGTGATGTGGTTGCCGACCATCCCAGCCGCACGCTCGAGGTCTCCATAGTGGTTGATCCGGGCGCGTACGCGGCCATCGGTTCCATATTGGTCCAGGGCACGCAGAACATGAGCCCGGCCTTCATCGTGCGTCAGACCGGATTGGTTCAGGGCGCCGAATATGATCCCGACGATATCGAGCGGGCCCGCGAGCGGCTGACCCGGCTGGGCGTGTTCCGCTCGATGCGCATCGAGGCGGCCCAGCAGGTTCAGCCCAACGGGTTGCTGCCCTATCAGATCATCGTGCAGGAACAGGCCCTGCGCCGCTTCGGTATCGGCGCCAGCTATGGCACGCTCGACGGGCTTGGCGTCGAAGGCTATTGGCTGCACCGCAATCTGTTCGGTGAGGCCGAGCGGCTGCGGCTCGACGCCAAGGTGGCCGGGATCAGCTTCCCCATCGATACCGCCGAGTTCGACTATGCCTTTGGCGGCACCTTCACCAAGCCGGGCATCTTTACCCCCGAGACCGATCTCGTCGCCGCGCTCAGCGCCGACCGCTCGGTCCTGCCGCTCTATACCGAAACCTCGGTTCAGGGGCGGTTGGGGATCGAGCAGCTTTTCAGCGACGACATTTCCGGCAGCGTCGGCTTGCAGTTCCAGCATTCCTATTTCGAGGACGACGCGACCTTCGGAAACCGCAATTTCACCACCGCCGGTCTTTACGGGCGCGGCGTGTTCGACAATCGCGATTCCGATCTCGACCCCACGCAAGGCTTCTATCTCGAAGCGACGGTCGATCCGCTCTATGAGTTCGAGTACGAAAATTTCCTCGCCCGCGCGACACTTGAGGGCCGCGCCTATTTCGCCTTTGACGAGGACGCCAATTATGTCCTTGCCGGTCGCATCAAGGCCGGCGCGGTGGCCGGCCCCTCGCTCACTGAAATCCCGCCCGACCTTTTGTTTTTCGCCGGCGGCGGCGGCTCGGTGCGCGGCTATGCCTATCGCTCGATCGGCGTCGACGATGGCATGGGCAATGTGACTGGCGGGCGCTATCTCCTCGAAGCCTCCGTCGAGGGCCGTGTGCGCTTTAACGACCAGTTCGGCGCCGTCGCCTTCGTCGACGGTGGCTATGTCGCCGCCGACACCTTCCCCGATTTCGATCAGCTCCGGCTGGGAGCCGGCGTGGGCATCCGTTATTACACGGCGCTCGGGCCCTTGCGCCTCGACGTTGCCGTGCCTTTGAACAAGAGCCCGGGCGATCCCGATTACGCGCTCTATGTCGGTATAGGACAATCGTTCTGATGCGCGTTCTTGCGGCAATCGCAATCGTCTCGCTCGCCATGCCGCTCCCGGCCATGGCGCAGGAACCCGAGCGCGAAAGCCTTATGGACATGCTGGCCCGCGCCAGCCAGCTCAATGAAAACGAACAGCGCGGGGCGCTTGTCGGGTTCGTCGAAGATCAGATATCCACCCCCGACCGCCAGATCAGGCTCACGGGCATCGATGGTGCCCTCTCGTCGAACGCCTCGATCGACCAGATCACCATTTCGGACACCGAGGGCATCTGGTTGATTGTTGAAAATGCGCAATTGCAGTGGAACCAGGGCGCGCTGCTGTTCGGGCGGCTGGAAATCCAGTCGCTTTCCGCCGATTCAATCGCCTATATCCGCAATCCGGTGTCCACTGAAGCGCCCACCGCCCCGTCCCCCGAGGCGGGCGGGTTCTCCGTTCCCGAATTGCCCGTCGCGGTTATTCTCGAAAGCCTCTCGGTCCCCAATGTGCGGTTTGGCGAGCAGGTCTTTGGCTTAGGCTCGGAAATCTCGCTGGCCGGATCGATGACGCTGGAGGGTGGCGCCATCGATGCTCGGCTCGATATCGAACGCCTCGACGGACCGGGCGGCACGCTCGACCTCGACCTGCAATACGCCAACCAAACGCGCGAAATCGATCTCGGGCTCGAACTCATCGAACCGGAAGACGGTATCGTCGCCAATCTCCTCAACATCGAGGGGCGTCCGGAAATTGCGCTGGGCCTGCAAGGCGCCGGACCCATCGATGATCTCGATATCGATCTGACCTTCGATGCCGATGGCAACCGTATCCTGACCGGGGAGGGCACCCTCGATCAGACTGCCGAGGGTCTCGCGATCGCCGCCGATCTGGGTGGTCCGCTATCGACCGTCCTGCCCGCAGCCTATCGCGACTTCTTTGGCGAACAGACCGCGCTTTCACTCGACGCGCTGATGCGCGATGCCGGTGGCTTTGAAATCTCCAACCTTTCGGTTTCGGGCGGCGAACTGTCGCTACTGGCCAACGCCGCCACCACGGCGGACGGCTTTTTGAGCCGGCTCGACATGAGCGGCGAAATTGCCCCGGTTTCGGGCGATACGGTCACACTGCCGGTGCCCGGCGCCTCCACCCGTATCGAGCGCGCCGGTTTCGAGGTCGATTACGGCGATGAGGGATCCGACCAATGGTCAGGACGCTTCGAGTTGCTCGGCTTTTCCACCCCCGATTTCGCGGCGCAGAGCCTGGTGCTCGACACATCGGGCGTCGCCGCCGATCTGGACAATCCGCAGGCCCGTCGCGTCACCTTTAATGGCGACGGCAGGCTCGAAGGCGTTACCTCCTCGTCCGAAGAAATTTCCCAGGCCCTCGGGTCCTCTTTCGGCTTTGGCCTGGCCGGCATGTGGGAGGCGGGTGAGCCCGTCACGCTGGCCCAGCTTCGCCTCGTGGCCCAGGCGCTCAATTTCGAAGCCGCCGGCCAGATCGCCGATAACGTCTTTACCGGCGATCTTGCGCTCACCACCGAGTCCATTGCCCCTTTCTCGGGTCTCGCCGAACGCGACCTTTCAGGCGCCATTGCGCTTAGCGCCACCGGAACGATTTCGCCCCTGTCGGGCGGGTTCGACCTCACGCTTTTGGGCAATGGTACCAACCTTTCGGTCGACGACGAAATCGCCGACAATCTGCTTGAAGGCACTGTGGCCCTTTCGGGCCGGGTGGCGCGCAGTGAAGCCGGGCTCGAGGCCGAGGATTTCCGCATTGCCAACAGCCAGATCGAAATGGTCGCCGATGGCACCTACGCCACCGGTACTGCCGATTTCACCTTCGATCTGGCGCTGGCCGATCTTGCGCTGATCAACCCCCAAATGTCCGGCCGCCTGACGGCGACGGGCACGGCCCAGGGTGCTGAGGGTACCATTGCGCTGACCGCTGACGTCGATATTTCCGAAGGTGCGCTCGATGGTCGCACCCTGCGCAACGCCAATATCGGCTTTGACGGCACCTCCAGCGAAGAAGGGCTCGTGGGCGCACTCACCGGCACCGCATCGCTTGACGGTTTCCGCGTTACTCTTTCAAGCGACATCGACAACAATGCCGAGCGCCTGCGGCTGTCCGATATCAGTTTCGATGCTCCCGGCGCGGCGCTCTCGGGCAATCTCACCCGCTTCGCCGATGGCCTGATCGATGGCCGGCTGACCCTTGATGCGCCCAATATCGAAACCGCCGCCGCCCTCGCGCTGGCCGAGGCCAGCGGCACGGTCAACGCCGATATCATCCTCAACCCCGAGGGTGAAGCCCAGAATGCCGAGGTCACGGCCTCTCTCGACGCCGTCAGGTTCAACGATATCACAATCGGCTCGGCCAACGCCGAAGCCACGATTGCCGACCTGTTCGGCGTCCCGGTGATCGACGGGTCCATCAACGGCGCCGATATCGTTGCCGCAGGCACCAATGTCCAGTCCGTTTCGCTCACCGCAACCGCAAGCGAAGAGACGACACGGTTTTCAGCCGATGGCTCGCTCAACGCGGGAACCGACCTGGCGCTGGCCGGTCTGCTCGAGCCCATCGCCGAGGGGTACCGGGTAGCGCTCGAAAGTTTCCGCCTCACCCAGGGCCAGCTTGCCGCAAGTCTCGCACAACCGGCCGAACTGACCGTCGCCAACGAGACGGTTTCGTTCTCAGGGATCGAGCTGGCGGTTGGCTCGGGCCGTGTAACCGCCACGGGCAGCGCGGGACAAGATCTCGATATCGCGCTCGATGTCACAGCCTTCCCGCTCACCATCGCCAACACCATCGTTCCCGATCTGGGGTTGGCCGGGACTGTTTCGGGCACCGCGCAAATCTCGGGCGAAGCCAGCGATCCGCGGGCCAGCTTTTCGGTGGAAGCGAACGGCATCAACGCCGCAGCGATCTCCGACTTCGGCATCGCGCCGCTCACGCTGTCCGCTCAGGGCAGTTTCGCCGAAAACACGATCACCCTCTCCCAGGCCCGCGCCAATGGATCGGGCGGGCTCAGCGCAACGGCGCAGGGCACTGTTCCGCTTGAGGGAGCCGGGCTCAATATCGCCATCAACGGCTCAGCGCCGCTCTCGCTCGCCAACCGGTTCGTCGCCGATCGCGGGGCACAGATTTCAGGCACGGCGAATCTGGACGCCCGGGTGACAGGGCGCATCGACAATCCGCAATTTTCGGGCACCGTTTCAGTCGCCGATGGCGAATTCATCGATCCCGGACTTGCGCTGCGGCTGGTCGGCATCACCGGCAATGCTTCGCTCAACGCAGACCGAGTGACCATCAACACGCTCACGGCAAACCTTGCCACGGGCGGTTCGGTCTCGGCCTCAGGCTTTGTGGGCCTTGATGCGGGCCTCAATTCCGATATCGCCATCACTTTCGATCAGGCGCGCTATGCCGATGGCAATCTGGTGGTCGCCACCCTCAACGGCGACCTGCGGCTCACCGGCCCCATCGCCAATGGCGGGCGACTGGCCGGAAACATCGACATAGCGCGCGCCGATATCACGGTTCCTGACGGGTTCGGGGGCGCGGTGAGCGTTATCGACGTTGATCATGTCCGCCCGCCTTCGCCGGTCGCCGCGACCCTGGCGCGGGCCCGCATCGACCAGCGCGCGTCGAGCACCACGACGGCCAGCGTACCGCTCGAGCTTGCGATCACCATCTCTGCACCCAATCAGGTGTTCATTCGCGGCCGTGGCCTCGACGCGGAAGTGGGTGGCCAGGTCCAGATCAACGGAAATGTGGCCGATGTCCAGCCCGTCGGCGCGCTCGAACTGATCCGCGGACGCCTCTCGATTCTGGGCCAGCGCATCGATTTCGACGAAGGCACCGTCACCCTGATTGGCGATCTCGATCCCTTCATCAACCTCGTGGCCCGCACCCAGGGCAATGACATTACGGTCATCGTTACGGTTTCAGGCCGCGCATCATCGCCCGAGGTGACATTCTCGTCCGATCCCATGTTGCCCCAGGACGAAGTTCTGGCCCGGCTGATCTTCGATCGCGGCGTGGGCGAACTTTCGCCGCTGCAACTGGCGCAACTGGCGGCCGCGGCGGCCGAACTGGCCGGCGGCGGCAGTGGTTCGGGTTCGCTCCTGGGCTCGCTGCGCGAGGCCGCGGGGCTCGACGATCTCGACATCGTCACCGATGCACAAGGCAATGTCGGCGTGCGCGCCGGCACCTATATCGATGACAATATCTATCTCGGCGTCGAGGCCGGCGCGGGGGAAAGCCGGGTCACCATCGATCTCGACATCACCGAGCAACTGCGCGCCCGAGGCACGACCAGCACGACGGGCAATTCGGGTGTGGGATTGTTCTACGAGCAGGATTACTGAACCACCCGCCCTTCCGATCTCGCATTTTCAGGAGCGCCAACCTGTCCTGGGCAGTTGGCGCTCCTTTTTGATTGCGTGCCCCGTTGGAACCAAGCTGCATCGGAAATTCTTATTCCTTCACAACACCAACCGCGCAGCGCGTGCAGTGAGGGAAAGTTTTCATGTTCAAGGGACTTCTGCTCTGGATGATCGGCATTCCCCTGCCGCTCGTCATCCTGCTTCTGATTTTCGTGCTCTAGGGCGCCCGTCGATCCATTCAAACACGACGTCACGGCCGGTGCGCTGGCAACACATACGGAGAATACCAATGAATTCGATCATCTATCTCGTCGGCCTTGTGGTCGTAGTCATGGCCATCCTGTCCTTCATCGGCCTTGCTTGAGCGCCCAACCCAAGGACTGAAAGCCCATGACGACAATACCCCCCACCGAGCCGGCAGCCGCCCAGGAAACGTCCTCCTACGTCGATTGGCCGGCCATCCTGGCGGGCGGCATTGCCGCTGCCGCCATTTCCTTTGTCCTTCTCGCCTTCGGCTCGGCCATCGGGCTGAGCATGACCGATCCATTCGGTCGTGAAGGCGTATCCCTGTTCTGGATTGCCATAGCCATGGCGATCTGGGTTATCTGGGTTCAGGTCTCTTCGCTGATGATCGGCGGCTATCTCACCGGCCGCATGCGCAAGCGCAATTACGACGCGACCGAAGAGGAATCCGATATCCGTGATGGCTTTCATGGCCTGCTGGTCTGGGCGACTGCCGTTCTCTTTACGGCCGTGCTCGCCTTTGGCGGCATCGGCAGCCTTGCCAACAGCGTCGGCTCGGCCGTCGGCGGCGTCGCGCAGGGCGCAGGAGCGGCAGCCGGACAGGCGATCAGCGATCAATCGGGCCCGTTCCAGTCAACCATTGACCGTCTGTTGCGCACCGCGACGGCGACCGAAGGCGATGCTGCCGCGACACGCGACGAAGTCGGCCGCATCCTGATCGATGGCGTCACCGGCGAAGGCGTTTCCGAAGACGATCGCGCCTATCTCGCCCAGCTCGTCGCCGCGCGCACCGACCTCGATCAGGCTCAGGCCGAAGCGCGGGTCGATGAGGTTATCGCCCAGGCCCAGGCCGTGCAGGACGATATCGCCGCGGCCGCCGATCAGGCGCGTGCGGTGGGTGTTCTTGGCGCCTTCCTCACCGCCGCGTCGCTGGCGATTGGCGCCGCCGGCGCCTGGTTCGCCGCGGTCACGGGCGGCAATCACCGCGACACGCACACGGTGACACCCTTCTTTGCCCGGCGGCGCGCGCCGCTCGCCTGACCTAGGGGCAACCGACAAACAAAAGCCCCGCCATCTGGCGGGGCCTTTTCGCGTTCAGGCTGAAGGAAACGCCCAGGCTAGAATTCGGACCAGTCGGTCGCAATCGCTGCGTTTCCCGCACTGGCATGACGAGGCTGCGTCGCCGGGAGGTCTTCGCGCTCGTCGTGCTCCCATCGGGCCTCGTCATCGCCCATGGCATGTCCATTGATCTTAAAGCGCGCAACGATGCCGTCCAGTGTCGTCACTTGCGTCTCGGTCTGCTCGATCGTTGCGTTGGTTTCTTCCACGAGCGCGGCGTTGTGCTGGGTCATCTCGTCGAGAAGACGCACGGCAGAGGACACTTCCGAGATCGCCGAAGCCTGCTCGCGGCTTGCATTGGAAATGCCGCCCATAATCTCGGCATTCTCGGTCACCGCCTCGCGGATTTCCCGCAGTGTTTCGGTGGCCTGTGCCACAAGGCGGGACCCGCCCCCCACTTCGCTGGCGCTCTGCTCGATCAGCACCTTGACCTCCGAGGAGGCCTGAGCAGCCGATTGCGCGAGCCGCCGCACTTCGACGGCCACCACGGCAAAGCCCTTGCCCGCCTCGCCGGCCCGCGCCGCTTCCACCGAAGCGTTCAAAGCCAGAAGATTGGTCTGGAAGGCAATATCGTCGATCATCTTGATGATGTCGGACACCTTGGCCGAAGATGTCGTGATGCGCTCCATGGCCTGATTGGCCTCGCCCATCACCGTGCCGCCCTTTTGGGCCAGCTCCGATGCCGCGCGCGTCTTGTCCAGCGCGTCCTGGGCCTTTTGCGCGTTTCCGGTCACCGCGACGGCAAGCTGTTCCATGGAGGCCGAGGTTTCCTCGATGGTCGCCGCCTGCCGCGTCGTACGTTCCGACAGATCGTTGGCGCCCGAAAGAATTTCGCCTGTCGCTGTCTTGAGCGCTCGCGATGTGTCTTTGAGCCGCCCCACGATGTCGGCAAACGTATCGGCCATTGCGTTGGTATCGTCCTTGAGCTGCGCAAACGCGCCCTCATAGGTTCCGCTCACCCGCAGAGAAAGATCGGCATCGGCCATTGCCGCGAGCACCTGCCCGGTCTCCGAAAGCCCCCGGTCCACGGTTTCCATCACCATGTTGACGCTCTGCGCGAAGCTCTCGAGCTCGGCGTCGTCGTAACGCACATCGATACGCCCGGAAAAGTCGCCGGCCACGGCGGCCGAAACAACGCTCTTGATGCGGGCCTGCAGATCGGCGCGCAGCCGGTGCTCTTCGGCGTCCCGTGCCGCCATCTGCGCCTTCTCGCTGTCCATGTCGCGCATGGCCCGGCCATTGTCGCGAAACACCGTGAGCGCCTCGACCATCTGGCCCACTTCGTGGCGCTGATGCTGATCGAGGTCCAGATCGAGATCGCCATCGGCCAATTGGCGCATGCGCCCGGCAATCTGCTTGATGGTGCCCGACAGGCCCCGGCCGATCATCACCGCCAGAAGGCTGCCGGCGATAAGCGCCGCAAGGCCAGCCAGAAGAACGCCGTTGAGCGTGGTGGCGGCGATGGCTGCACCCGAGGGCCCGAGCGCATCCTGGCGCGCCTGAACCGATGCCAGCATGGCGCCGAAAGCCTCTTGCATCTGCGGCCCGAGCACGTCGAGCTGCTCGCTCATCACCGCGTTTCGGGCATAGATCGCATCGGCGACGCTGCCCGCATGCGCCATATAGGCATCGACCCCCTCCATCATGCGATTGGCCGTCGCCTTCTGAGAGTTGGAAATCACCGCATCGTGCAGCTTTTGCAAATTCTCCTTGGCAACGCTCGCATTCTCGGCCGCTGCCTCGAGCCGCGCAGGGTCGGCCGTCAGCAGGAACTGTTCGACCTCGAACTGGGTGAGAATTGTCGCCTGAACGCCAAAACCGGCCGAGCCCGTGGCGTTGAAATTGCCGCTCACCGCACGCAGCGCCGCGCTCGAATCGGCACGCAACTGATCGCCCACGGCGCGCAGCTGGGCAATTCCGGCGTCGATCTGCGATTGCGTTTCGGTCATTTCGACAAAGGCGGCCTCATAGGCCTGCGCGGACCTGGCAAATTCGGCTATCGCCGTTTCGGTCTCGGCGTCGCCCTCAAACAGGGCCATCACCTGCGGATCATGGGTTTGCAGATTTGCAATCCGGTCGGCCAGTGTCTGCGCCTTTTCCGCCGAGGTTTCCAGCCGATAGTCGAGATCGGCCAGCCGAGCCGCCGAAAGCTGTTCGACAAAGCCGGAAATGGCCAGCGTCTGCCGCGCGGCTGTGCGGTAATCTGTAAAGGTCTGCGATACCGCGCTGACGCCAAAATAGGAAAACACCACGATCGCGGCCAAAAGCGCGATCATGGCGCCGAACGGCGCATAGATGCGCTGCGCCACGCTAAGTCTGGACAGCATGATACCGGCCCCCTTGCCCCTTCTGGGAAATTGCGTAGGACCAGTAAGGGCGCGCAGGGTTAATGAAGGATCAATTTTTGGCCCAAACAGGCGCTTTTGTGGGCCGATTTTTCCCGGTGCCCAAATTTTGGGCTATCGGCCTTTCGCCGGGGCCGGCTCGCTGCGGTTTGCATACACTTGCCGCTTCCCCCCAAACGACAAAAGGCGGCCTTGCGGCCACCTTTGCATGTGCGTGCGGCAGATCGGGCAATGGGCTCAGCGCGGCGCGAGCACCATGACCATCTGTCGGCCTTCGGCCCGGGGGTTGGATTCGACCTTGGTGATCTCCTCGAACTGATCCTTGACCTTGTGCAGCAGTTCCAGACCGATGTTCTGGTGCGCCATTTCACGGCCGCGGAACCGCATGGTCACCTTGACCTTGTCGCCCTCGCCGATGAACTTTTCCAGCGCACGCATTTTCACGTCATAGTCATGCGTGTCGATGTTGGGCCGGAGTTTGATCTCCTTGACCTCAATCACCTTCTGCTTCTTGCGGGCCTCGGCGGCCTTCTTCTGGGCGGCGTATTTGAACTTGCCCAGATCGAGGATCTTGCACACCGGCGGTGCCGAATTGGGTGAGATCTCGACCAAGTCCATCCCCGCTTCCATGGCCATGGCAATGGCTTCGCTGGTCCGCACGACACCGACATTGGTGCCTTCTGCGTTGATAAGCTGGATTTCGGGGACGTTGATTTCATTGTTGGAGCGCGGCCCATCCTTTTGGGGCTGCACGGGTCTCATCGGACGACGAATGGCTGAATTTCCTTTCAGTGGTTTCCCATAGCTGCGCACGCCTGCTCATGGCTGGCGCAACCCGTCTAAAATCTTGGTAAACTGGCCCAAAGTCAACAGGCAAAGCAGACCTCGTGCCATACCGCCATGCCGCTCGCTCGCCAATCGCCTGTGAAGCGGTCTTGCGATCTGACGGCCCAGCGGCTACATCCCCGATATGGTGTTCGAGCCGGAAAATGCAATGCGCGACAGATCTGCCACCCTGACCGTGGGTCACGGCGACGATGCGCGCGAAATCGCCACCCTGCGCCGCCCCGGCGGCACGCCCGGCCTGTTCTGGCTGGGTGGGTTCAAGTCCGACATGATCGGCTCCAAGGCCGAGGCGCTCGCCGACTTCGGCGCGCAAAAGGGGCTGGCGGTCACCCGGTTCGATTATTCCGGCCATGGGCAATCGGGTGGCACTTTTCTCCACGGCACGATTTCGCGCTGGCTCGAAGAGGCGCTGGCTGTATTTGACACAACAGAGGGTCCCCAGATCGTTGTCGGCTCGTCAATGGGCGGCTGGCTGGCCCTTCTGGTCAATCGCGCCCTGCGCCAGCGCGGCGTGGATCGGGTCAAGGCCATGGTGCTTATCGCTCCGGCCACCGACATGACCCGCGATCTGATGCGCGAAACCTTCACCGATGCCGAACTGCTCGACCTGTGGGAAAAGGGCAGGGTGGAACAACCGTCCGACTACTCGGACGAACCCTATGTCCTCACCCGCGCGCTGATCGAGGACGGAGAAAACCATATCCTGTTCGGCGCTCCCATCCGCACGCACTGTCCCGTGGCCATCCTGCAGGGCGGCAATGATACCGACGTGCCCCCGGCTCACGCGCTGAAACTGGTCAGCCACCTCGTCTCCGATCCGGTCACCTTTACCCTCATCCCCGATGGCGATCATCGCCTCTCGCGTGACAGCGATCTCGACCTGCTGCGCCAGACCATCGAGCGGTTGCTCTAATCGTTCAGCCGGTCTTCAAGGATCGTCCCCAGCGCCGCGGCTTCCTTTGCCACTTCACGTGCGAAATCGCGCACCATGTCGCGCTCGAAAGCCGATTTCGACAGCGCCACGATGGCGATGTCGCGATGCAGTGGCATGAAATCGCGCGGCGTGATCTCGACCAGCTCGCCCCGCTCGATCTCGCGGCGCACCGTTGAGCGCACGAAAAACCCCAACCCCTCTCCGGCCAGCGCCAGCCGCCTTGCCGGCCCCGTGGGAATTTCCACGCTCGTCTGGGCTCGCCGCACCAACGCGGTTGCGCCTTCGGGATCCACCTGCCACCAGCGCAGCGAAATCACCCTTGGAACCAACGCCAGCACATCGGCCAGGCTCGGGTTGGGCTCAAGCTGCGCCGCCAGGTGCGGTGCCAGCACCAGCGGCACCGGTTCGCGCATCACCACAATCGGATAGATCTCGGGCACAAGCGGGTCGAGATTGGGCCAGGCGATGATCCCCAGCTCCGCCACCCGGTCGTGCAGCATGGCAGTGACGTGATTGTGGTGCCCCTCGCGCACGATCACATCGACCTCCCGGTGTCTCTCCTGAAAACGCAAAAGACTTTCCGAGATCAGCGGCGTCACCATGGACCGCAACGAAGCGACGGTGATCCGTCCACGCTCGACCCGCCGCAGAGCCTCGCGGCCTTCCTGGACCGAGTTGAGAATGCGCCGCGCATAGGGCAGGAAGGTCATGCCCTGATCGGTCAGAGTCACCTTGCGCCCGCGCGTAAAAAGCTGCACACCGAGGAAGTCTTCGAGCACCCGTACACGCATCGAAACCGTGGCCTGGGTCACGTTGAGCCGAGCCGCCGCCTTGGTGAAGCTTAAGTCGCGCGCGATCCGGTCGAACGTGCGGAGTTGATCTATATCCATAAGGAAATTCTATTGGTAGAATTGATACTTCTATATCATTTCATTTTACCATCAGTTATTCCGATTTGAACAGGTGCAATTGCCCCAAATGAATATCCGCCCCGCCACTGACAGCGATCTGCCCCAGATCCTCGACATCCACAACGATGCCATCCGCAGGCTCGACGCCATCTGGAGCGAAACCGAGGAGACCCTGGCCGATCGCAAGGCATGGCTGGATGAGCGCAACGCAAACGGCTTTGCCGTTCTGGTCGCCGAAGAGGACGGCCGCGTTCTCGGCCACGGCAGCTACGGCACCTATCGCTCGCGCTCGGGCTATAGAAAGACCGTCGAGCATTCGATCTATCTGCGCGACGAGGCGCAGGGCAGGGGGGTGGGCTCGGCGCTGATGGCTGCCCTGATTGACGACGCGAAAGCCAAGGGCTTTCATCTTATGGTCGGGGTCATCGACTCAAAGAACGAAAATTCGATCCGTTTTCACGTCCGGCATGGCTTTGAGATGCTCGGCATCCTGCCCCAATCGGGTTTCAAGCATGGCCGTTGGCTCGATCAGGTCAATATGTACCTGATCCTCAACGACGATCCCGCCCCGCCGCGTGGCTACTGAACGTGTGAAAGAATGTTGATGAGCTTGCCGAACGGATCGCGCACGTAAAAGCGTCGCACGCCCCAGGGCTCGTCTGCCGGGCCGTATTCGATGTTAATGCCCATGGCCCGCGCTTTTTCCAGCACGGAATCGACATCGTCGACCTCGATGGATATGTCGGGCACCGGCGTGCCCGACCCGCCCTCTGACATGATGCTCATCTGAACCGACATCTGCCCGTCGGTGCCATAGGTGCGGATCCAGCCCATGTCCATCATGGTGTCCAGTCCGAGCAGGTCTGCATAAAACCGCGCTGCCGTCTCGGGCGAGCCCTCGATATTGGCAACGATCCGTTTGACCGCCATGGGTTACCCCTTTCGGTTTCGGGTCCGATCCGCCTCGCGCCGCGCCTTGTTGGCCAGCCGCCGCTGTTCTGCGGCCTTTCTCACGTCTTCGCCGATATGAGCCTCGCCACGCGCCGCGGCCAACTCGATCTGCCTTTGCCGCTCGGCTGCGGCCTGGCGCCTGGCTGCGTTCTCTTCGCCTGCGCAATGGTGGCACTGCACGCCTTCGATGAACTCTTCGCGGTCCCGGTCGGCTGGCGTCAGGGGCTGACGGCAGGCCCGGCACAATTGCGCATCGCCGATTTCCAGTCCATGGCGCACCGAAACGCGCTCATCGAAAACGAAACACTCCCCATCCCAAAGGCTTTTGTCTTCGGGCACTTGTTCGAGATAATTGAGGATGCCGCCCTTGAGGTGGAACACCTCCTCGAACCCCTGCGCCAGCATGTAGGACGAGGCCTTTTCGCACCGTATTCCGCCAGTGCAGAACATGGCGACTTTCTTGTGCTTTTTGGGGTCCAGCGTTTTGGAAACGTAATCCTTGAACTCGGTAAAACTCGCTGTATGCGGGTCTTTCGCGTTCCGGAACGTTCCCAGCGCCACCTCGTAATCATTGCGCGTATCGATGACCACCACATCGTCCTGGTCGATCAGATCGTTCCAGTCCCGGGGGTCGACATAGGTGCCAACCTGCCGGCCCGGATTGGCCTCCGGGGCTCGCAGCGTCACGATCTCGGGCTTCAGCCGCACTTTCATGCGATAGAACGGCTGGCTTTCGGCAAACGAATATTTGATCTCGGCTCCCCGGAACCGCCCGCCGAAGATGTTGCCGTCATTGAGCCATCCCACCAGCGCATCGATCGCCTCGGGCGCCCCCGCCACCGTCCCGTTGATCCCCTCGGGCGCCACGAGCAACGTCCCCTTGATCCCCCGCGCACAACAAAACTCCGCCAGCGGTGTCTTGAGGGATTCAAAGTCCGGCTGATCGACGAATTTATAGATCGCGAGGATTTTGATGGCGTGGCTCAATGCAGCGCTCCTTGGTCCTTCAGCGCGGTTGCCCCGCGCTCGAGGGCAAGCACATACCCGGTCATGAGCACCATCAGCGTCATTTGCGGCAGCAATCCGATGATGGCATTGGTCAGTCCCAGAACGCCATTGCCCACCGAAACCATCAACGCAAGCGTCACAAGCGTCCGGTTCTGCCGAGCCAGCGGGTTTAAAAGCGCGAAAAGCGGAGCGCCGACCAGCCCCACATAACCGATCGCACCTAATATCCCGCCAACGGCCACAAGGTTGGAAATATCGGAATGCAAATTGTCGTAGCGCGCGATGGGCGGATAAAGCGTGCCGGCAATTTCCATGAAATTTTCGAATCCATGACCCCATAAGGGCGAGGTCGTGAACATGTGCGCTGCCGCCTGATACATCATCAGCCTGTTGCTGTCCGATCGCATCGTGGTTTCGGAAAAAATGCCGCTGAACAACAGCAGCGCCCGCTCCCCCTCGCCCGACACTATGATCGCGGCCAGCCCCGCCAGCGGAAATACCAGAAGCGCCTGGAGAAGCCGCCGATCACTCCAGACGGCCCCGATCGCGATGAAAAACATTATCCCATCGGCCAGCAACGGCCCCCGTGATCCCGAAAGCAGCGCCGTGGCAAACGCCGCGGCCGGGCCGAGCAGAAAGACATAGCGCAGGCGGTCTTTATGCCCCACCGCGCCGATCAGGCTGACCATCCCCAGCATGCCCGCAAGGCTCGCATAATGGATCGGGTTGTTCTCGCCCCCGGCCCGGCGAAGGTCCAATGCAAAGATATCGACAAGGCCAACCACAAGCGCCGCCAGCGCGCCCAGCAGGCAAAATGTCGCGAACTGGCGCGGCGTTACGCTCACCAGCCCCGCACCTGTCAGGGGCACGGCGATGAAAGGAAGGACCATCGCAAGGGTCGTCCAATTCCCGGCACTTCCGCCATTGAGCAGGATGGAAAGCACGATGGCGCCAAATGCAGCAAAAACAGCCAACATCACGGGGGAGGCAAGATGCGATCTTCTCACCGTCGCCGCCATCGCCAGCATTATGCCCAGGGTCACGTAAACCGCCGTATAGGCGGCAATCCCCGGAAAGACCAACCCGGAAACCAAAAGCGTCGCGCGTATCGCTTCGAACATCTGCCCGCTCAGGCCCCGTTGATTTGCGCGGCGAAAGCCGACATGGCGGCGGCAAGCCTATCGTCGATCCTGACCTGCCCGGGTGTTTTCCCGTTTCCTGTCCGCTCTTCCTTCCAATTGGTGTTGATGCCTTTGAAGTGGAAGAACATAGCAGTGTCATCAAGCTGGCGGGCCGTTATGGGGGCGCCGTGGATGCGGTGGAGATAGGGGTGGACCGATAGGGGTTTCACCCAGTCGCGGCGCGGATCCAGAACCCATTTGGGTGGCGATAGCCGATGGCGGAAATTGGCCAGCCTGTGCCGGAAGGCGTGATGGCGAGCCTCCATATCGGGGGCCCGCGCCGCTTCGATCCACCGCCCGCGCATGCGCACAACGCCCACAGCGCTTTGGCCGGCCCGCTGGTAAACCGATTGGCCCTCCGCCCAGGTCAGCTCGTCAATGTCGCAATCGAGCAAGCCTTCCGCGTCCATCCCGAACCGGCGCAGCGCCAGGTTGGTCATCGATATCTGCAAGAAGCGCGGATAGAACTTGGTGACCAGGACCGAGGTGTCGATCGGCCCGAACTTGTGCGGCACGTCGATGACGATCACCCTCTTGAGCCCGTCAACGCCGGCCAGGGTGGCTTCCAGTTGATCGATCGTATAATCGGTCGAACCGTTGTCGAACAGGATCACCGTATCGGTGCCATGCAGCGCCGCATGCCAATGCGCCCAATCGGCGATCCATTCGAGCCGGTTGTTCTTGTTGATCGTGAACAGGATTCGCGCGCCCGAAAGGGCAGTCGAGAAATTGGGCTGGATGGCCAGATCGAAAGTCTCGCCGAACGCCTCGACCCGCACCTCCTGTGCATCGGCAGGCACATCGGCAAGCCGGGTCAGCATGGTCGAGCGCGAGGGGAACAATTCGGCCTTGAGCGTCGTCCCCGACGGAAGCGCACTGTAGCGCGCCGCCGCAAGCCCGGACCGAAGATTGAGTGGTGTCGGGCCGACCAGCAGAACGTCCTTGCCGTTCACGGCCCGGAACGCGTCGTAATAAAGCGCCTTGTCCTCGAATGCCGTCCAGAAACCGGCCGGACGGGGACGCCATGGCGATCGCGGCCGACGCCGTGCGGGGTTGTCCGCAGACAGCGCCGCAAAGCTCAACTCGGTTCGCAGAACCTGCGCTCCAGCCCGGCGGAGGGCAGCCTCACCCACGCAACACGCCCCCTGTCGCTTTTTCTACAGCCGCCACGATCTTTCCCGACACCGCCTCGATCTCCTCATCGGTCAGCGTTTTGTCCCTTGGTTGCAGGGTAACTTCGATAGCCACCGATTTGTTGCCTTCGCCCACATGAGCACCGGAAAAAACGTCAAAGATCGTCACCTCGGTGACGAGCGCCTTTTCGGCACCCCGGGCCGCGCGCAAGATATTTGCGGCTTCGACATCTGTACCCACAACAAAGGCAAAATCGCGCCGCACCGGCTGCAGCGTGGACAGTGCCAGCGCCGGCTTGGCCCGTGTCGCCTTCTTGCGCGGTTCGGGCAGCGCGTCGAGATCGATCTCGAACGCGGCAACCGGGCCGCCAAGGTCAAATTTTGCCGCCATTGCCGGATGCAGCTCCCCAAACCAGCCAAGGATCAGTTTGGGCCCGAGCTGGATGCGTCCGCCGCGCCCCGGATGGCTCCAGGGTGCCGGTTCGGAAACCACCTGCACCTTGTCGATATCGACACCCAGAGCATCGAGCGCCGCGCCGAGGTCTGCCTTGGCGTCGTAAACCCCGACCTTTTCGGCCTTGCCCTGCCAGTGCCGTCCGGCCCCGCCGATCCCGCACGTGCCCGTCCGGATGCCGGTTGCGTGCGTGCGCTGGCCCTCGGGCGTATCGGAGAAAAACACCTGCCCCACTTCAAACAGCGCAACATCGTCCAGCCCGCGATTTCCGTTGCGCGCCGCGCCCATGAGCAGGCCTGGCAACAGCGATGGCCGCATGTCGGTCATGTCCGAAGCAATGGCATTGGCCAGCCGCAATTCGGGCTTGCCGCCACCGAAGGCTTGGGCAAGGTCGGTGGAGATGAACGACCAGGTCATGGCCTCGTCCATGCCGCGCGCCGCCAGCGTCCGTCGCACGATGCGGCGCCGGTTCTGGATCGGGGTCAGCATTTTCGGCGCCACGCCGGAAAGCCGCGGCAAGGGTTCGACCGGCACGCGGTCAACGCCCACAATGCGCATCACCTCTTCGACGAGGTCCGCCTTGATCGTCACGTCCGGGCGCCACGAGGGCACCGTCACATGCCGAACGGGCCCGTCGCCCTCCATCACAAAGCCCAGCCGCCCCAGAATGTCTTCCACCCGGTCGGGGGAAACGTCGAGCCCGGTGAGGCGCGCGGTTTCGGAAAGCGGGAACTCCACAACGGTATCGGGAAAAACATCCTCGCCGGAAATGGCCGGCTCCATGGGCTCACCGCCGCACAGCTCCAGCACAAGGCGTGTGGCAAGCTCCAGTCCCGGTTCGGTCAGGGCCGGATCGACCGAGCGCTCCAGGCGATAGCGGGCATCGGAGATGATACCGGTCTTGCGGCCCGACTGGGCTATCAGCTCGGGGTCCCAGCTCGCGCACTCCATGAACACATCGACAGTCTCTTCGGTAACGCCCGACCGGGTGCCGCCAATGATCCCGCCAAGGCAGAGCGGGCCCTTGTCGTCGGCAATGACCGTCATGGTTTCGTCGAGCGTATAGATCTTGTTGTCGAGTGCCTCGAACGCCTCGCCGCGTGCGTTGCGCAGCACCATCTGTCCCTCGATCTTGGCCGCGTCATAGGCATGCAGCGGACGCCCCCAGCCCAGAGAGACCAGATTGGTGATGTCCACCACGGCGTTGATCGGGCGCAGCCCGACGGCGCGCAGGCGCTGCGCCAGCCAATCGGGGGAGGGGCCGTTCTTGATGCCGGCAATGTAGCGGCCGGCAAACTTGCGGATGGCTTTGGGCTCGCTCTCGGCAAATTCGTGCGGCAGCGGCGCAATGGGGCTGGCGCCTTTGGAGGCCACCGGCGACATGTCGGTTGCCTTGAGCGTGCCAAGTCCCGCCGCGGCCAGGTCGCGCGCAATGCCGTAAACCCCGGTGGCGTCACCCCGGTTCGGTGTCAGCCCGATATCGATCACCACCTCATCTATCCCCGCATAATCGGGGTAGGGCACGCCGATCGGCGCGTCCTCGGGCAACTCGATGATCCCGTCATGATCGTCGGACAGCTCGAGCTCGGCATTCGAGCACAGCATGCCGTTCGACACCTGCCCGCGGATATTGCCCTTGCCGATGGTGATGTCCTTGCCGGGGATATAGGTGCCCGCAAAGGCAAAGACAGATTTCAGCCCCGTGCGCGCATTGGGGGCGCCGCACACCACATCGATCAATTCCCCGGTGCCCGCATCCACCTTGCACACCCTCAGCTTGTCGGCATTGGGGTGCTGCTCGGCGGAAACCACATGCGCGGTCACGAAGCTTTTGAGCGCCGCGCCGCTATCGCTCACGTCCTCGACCTCGAGCCCGATCATGGTCAGCGTGTCGATGATTTCGGCATTGGACGCAGTGGTCTCGAGGTGATCCTTGAGCCAGGAAATCGTGAATTTCATCTTGCTACTCTGTGTTTTTAAGCGCCCAGCGACAGGTCAAGCTATCAAGCTTGAGATACGAACACCGCTGCGAAGAACTGGAAAAGGAGGACAAGCGCATAATAGGCGCCAAGAAGCATCGTCCCAAAGACCAAAAATGTTGCAATCCGGCCATACCTGCGGAGTACCCAAAACGGAACCTCTTTGCCACTACCCTCCGAGCATCTAACTGCTATGATCTCAGCGGTAGGGGCGTTTACGTGAATTGTGTCAATAATAATTAGCTCTTTTGGCGCGATCGACGGTATCATTAAAAAGAAATGACCGTCCTTGCCCTGCGCCGTCTCGTACTGAAGTGGCGGATAAGTCGAAATGTCTGTTGGGGCGTTGCGGAAGGAGATCTGGACATTTGTCGCAGCCTTTCCGCCAATATTTTGGAAGTACAGCTTCTCGCAATAAATATTAGCTCTATTGTCTTCCGGGAGAGCCAGTGAGTGAAAGCTATTGTTTGCTCGCCCATACTTTAGTTTTGGCGCGGCGGTAAAATAACGGCTTAGAATCCATGCCAAAGCCACTGCGAATAGCGGCGCGATATGGGTCCAATTCTCGGCAATCCAATTGGTCACGCTTTCGATCATGGACCGCTCAGCCCCCCGAACAGCGTCGGCAGGTCGAGCGGCCGGAAGCCGTAATGGTCGAGCCAGCGCTTGTCGGCGTCAAAGAAGGCGCGCAGATCGGCCATGCCGTATTTGAGCATGGCGAGCCGGTCGATCCCCATGCCCCAGGCAAAGCCCTGATAGACATCGGGGTCCAGCCCCCCGGCTTCGATCACATTGGGATGCACCATGCCGCAGCCCAGGATTTCCAGCCAGTCATTGCCCTGTCCGATCTTGACTTCATTGCCCGAGCGGTCGCATTGCACGTCCACTTCCATGCTCGGCTCGGTAAAGGGAAAAAAGCTCGGGCGGAACCGGGTCGTAACGCTCTCGACTTCGAAAAACGCCTTGAGGAATTCTTCGAGCACCCAGCGCAATTGCCCGATATGGCTCTGCTTGTCGATCACCAGCCCCTCGACCTGATGGAACATCGGCGTGTGGGTCTGGTCTGAGTCGTTGCGATAGGTGCGGCCGGGAATGATGATGCGGATCGGCGGTTCGCTCTGTTCCATGGTGCGCACCTGCACCGGGGAGGTATGGGTGCGCAACAGCTTGCGGTTGCCCTCGGCATCGGGCTCGAAAAAGAACGTGTCGTGCATTTCGCGCGCCGGATGGCCCTCGGGGAAATTGAGCGCCGTGAAATTGTAATAATCGGTCTCGACGTCCGGCCCTTCGGCAATCGCAAACCCCATGTCCGAAAAGATCGCCGTGATCTCGTCGATCACCTGGCTCACCGGATGGACACGTCCTGTGGCGGTGGGGGCCGGGCGCAGCGGCAGGGTCACATCGAGCTTTTCGCTGGCCAGGCGCTTTTCGAGCGCGGCTGCAGCCAGCGCCTCGCGTCGGGTTTCGATGGCGGCGCCGATCTCGGCCTTGAGCCCGTTGATCGCGGGGCCTTTTTCCTTGCGTTCCTCCGGGGTCATTTTTCCCAGCGTGGCAAGCAGCGCCGAAATCGACCCCTTCTTGCCCAATGCCGAAACCCGCACCGTCTCGAGCGCGGCTTCATCCTGCGCATTTCCAATGGCGGCGTGGATCGATTGGCTGAGGTCGGCGATCTCGTCGGACATGATGTTCTCTAACATGGGAAACTCTTTTTGCGGGCGAAGCGGTAGCAAACGAAAAAGCCCCGCGCCACCCCAAAAGGGGCAGCGCAAGGCTTTCAAATTCGGCCTCAGCAGGCTGGAGCGTTGTCAGAAAAAGTGGGAACCGGTTTTTTCGGTTCGACAACGCGATCCATAAAGGCTGGTGGAGTCGCAGGTGCCTTTTTAGGCGGAAATGCGCTCGTGCGTGGTCGCTTCGACGTCGCCCAGATAGACGAGGGCTTCCTTGGCCTTGGCAACCAGCGCTTCGAAAGCTGCCGGTTCGCGCACTGCCAGATCGGCCAGAACCTTGCGGTCCACAGCAACCTCAGCCTTGCTGAGGCCGTCGATAAATCGACCATAGGTCAACCCATGGCTGCGCACGGCGGCGTTGATGCGCTGGATCCACAGGGCGCGGAAATTGCGCTTCTTCTGCTTGCGGTCGCGATAGGCGTACTGGCCGGCCTTCTCGACGGCCTGTACGGCAGAGCGGTAATTGGTGGAACGGCGACCGTAATAGCCTTTGGCGGCCTTGATCACCTTCTTGTGGCGGGCGTGGGCGGTAACGCCTCTTTTTACGCGGGACATATCTTAATTCCTCAAATCTGACGTGAGCGCTGTGGCAGGCAGCCGCTTACCGGTCGTACGGCATGTACTTCTTGACAATCTTGGTATCGGGGTCGGACATGACCGAGGTACCGCGATTGGAGCGGATGTACTTTGCGTTGTGGCTGATAAGGCGGTGGCGCTTGCCGGCGGGGCCAGCCATGACCTTACCGGTGGCAGTCACCTTGAAGCGCTTCTTGGCGCCAGACTTGGTCTTCATCTTGGGCATTTTGCGGGTCCTTTTTGGTCTTCTTGGATGTCCGGTCTCCCGAACGTCCGCTTTCATGAGCTGCCACGGCATGCCTTTTGGCCGGACGGCTCGTTCAATAGAAATCTGCGGCTGGCCCAAAGGACCAACCGGAGACGGCGCGTTATAGGGAGAATGGCCGCCAAGCGCAAGACCCATCTGCGACAGGCCCCGCGCCATTTTAACCTCTTCCAAACCGCCCCGGTTTGGGTAAAGTCTCGCCCATGATCGAAATCACCCGCCGCCGATTCCTCACCCTTTCCGCATCCGGCGGCGCCGCGTTCGTTTTGGCGGCCTGTTCCTCGGGCACTGTCATCATGACCACCGAGCGCGCCACCCCGGTGTCCTCGGTCTCGATTGCCGAAGCGACCCGGAAACTCAACGCCATGCGCGCCGAGCGCAACCTGCCGCTTTTGAGCCACAACGCGACCCTGCAAAGGGCCGCCGAAGAGCAGGCGCGCCTGATGGCCGAAAATTCGGTCGTCGCCCACACAGCCGCTCCCGAGCAGACCTTGCACACCCGCCTGCGCCGCATGGGGTTTGGCGGTGGGGCTGGCGAAAACCTGGCCGGAGGCCCGCCCAATCTCGATACGGCAATCGTGGGCTGGCTCAAATCGCCCTCGCACAACAAGACAATGGTCAACCCCGATTACGTCCAGTTCGGCATCGCCATCGAGCGCGGCCCGGCCACGACCTATAACACCTACGGCACCTATTGGGCCCTGCTCATGGGCGTCCGCTCCCCCGCCGGCCGTCCCTGATCGCCACGGCGCTTGCCCCTTCGGCATAATCGCGCGAAAGTCCGCCCAACCAGAATCGTAAAGGCGCGCCAGTCCGCGCCCCGGGGAGCCCTAAATGCATCTCGTCCTCGTCGACGGCTCGTCCTTCATCTTCCGCGCATATCACGCGCTGCCGCCTTTGACGCGCAAGTCCGACGGCCTGCCGGTCGGCGCCGTCTCGGGCTTTTGCAACATGCTCTATAAGCTCACCGAGGATTTAAAGGGCGAAAACGAGCCCACCCATTTCGCGGTAATCTTCGATTATTCCGGCAAGAGCTTCCGCAACGATCTTTACGATCAGTATAAGGCCCACCGCCCCGAGGCCCCTGAAGACCTGATCCCCCAGTTCCCCCTCACCCGCGCCGCCACCCGCGCCTTCTGCCTGCCCTCGATCGAACAGGAAGGCTTCGAGGCCGACGACATCATCGCCACCTATGCCTGCCAGTTCCGCGACGCCGGCGGCAAGGTCACCATCGTCTCTTCCGACAAGGATCTGATGCAGCTTGTCGGCCCCAATGTCTGCATGCTCGATACCATCGCCCGCCCCGGCCAGCCGCCCCTGCGCTGGATCGGCCCCGATGAGGTGGTCAAGAAATTCGGCGTCACCCCCGACAAGGTGGTCGACGTTCAGGCCCTGTGCGGCGATCCGGTCGATAACGTCCCCGGCATCCCCGGCATCGGCATCAAGACCGCGGCGCTGCTCATCAATGAATATGGCGATCTCGAAACCCTTCTCGCCCGCGCTTCGGAAATCAAGCAGCAAAAGCGCCGCGAATCGATCATCGAACATGCCGAACTGGCCCGCATCTCGCGCAAGCTGGTCGAGCTCGATTGCAACACCCCCGTCGAACTCCCCTTCGACGCCCTGGCCCGCGAACCGCTTCAAGCCAAAACGCTGATCCCCTTCCTCAAAGCCATGGAGTTCACCTCCATCACCCGCCGCATCGCCGCGCTGCTCGAGGTCGACCCCGACGATTTCGAGCCCGATGCCGAACTGGCGGTCAAGGGCGCCTCGATCCCCGGCGCCGTCGATGTCTCCGATGGCCCGGCCCCCGCCACCGGCGCCGGCGGCCCCGATGCCCACGCCGAAAAGGTGCTGGAGGCCATCCGCGCCATCCCCTGCAATCTCGACGATTACGAGATCGTCCGCGACGAGACAGCGCTGGCCAACTGGATCGCCGATATCATCGCGACGGGCCATGTCGCCGTCGATACCGAAACAACCGGGCTCGACAACCAGGCCGCCGATCTGGTCGGCATTTGCCTCTCCACCCGCCCCGGCAAGGCGTGCTATATCCCGCTCGGCCACACCACCGGCAATGACGACATGTTCGGCGGCGGCCGCGCCGAGGGCCAGATGGATATGCGCCTCGCCCTCGACATGCTGCGCCCGGTGCTGGAAGACCCGGCAATCCTCAAGATCGGCCAGAACGTCAAATACGACATGGGCATTTTTGCCCGCTATGCCATCACCATGGCCCCCATCGACGATACGCTCCTGATGAGCTACGCCCTCGATGGCGCCCGCAACAACGGCATGGACGCGCTCGCCCTGCGCTGGCTCGATCACACCTGCCTCAAATTCACCGACCTCGCCGGCACCGGCAAGAACCAGCTCACTTTCGACAAGCTCGAAATCGAGCCCGCCGCGAAATACGCCGCCGAAGACGCCGATATCACCCTGCGCCTCTGGCATATCCTCAAACCCCGCCTGGTCGCCCAGGGCGTCACCACGGTTTACGAGACGCTGGATCGCCCATTGACCCCGGTCCTCGCCCGCATGGAAGCGCGCGGCGTTTCGGTCGATCGCCAGATTCTTTCGCGCCTCTCGGGCGATTTCGCCCAGCGCGCCGCGGCACTTGAAGAAACCGCCCACGCGCTGGCCGGCGAAAAGTTCAATCTCGGCTCTCCCAAGCAATTGGGCGATATCCTGTTCGGCAAGATGGGGCTCGAAGGCGGCACAAAAACCAAGACCGGCGCCTGGGCCACCGGCGCCTCGGTGCTCGACGATCTCGCCGCGCAAGGGGTGCCGCTGGCCCAGACCATTCTCGATTGGCGCGGCGTCACCAAGCTGCGCTCGACCTACACCGACGCGCTGCCCACCTATATCAATGCGCGCACCAACCGCGTTCACACCTCATACAATCAGGCCTCGGTCGCCACCGGGCGCCTCTCGTCCAACGAACCGAACCTGCAAAACATCCCCATTCGCACCGAGGATGGCCGCAAGATCCGCACCGCCTTCGTCGCCGCGCCGGGCAATCTTTTGATTTCCGCCGATTACTCCCAGATCGAGCTGCGCGTTCTCGCCCACATCGCCGATATCGATGCGCTAAAGGATGCCTTCGAGGAAGGTCTGGACATTCACGCCATGACGGCGTCCGAAATGTTCAATGTCCCCATCAAGGACATGGATCCCATGGTCCGCCGCCGCGCCAAGGCCATCAATTTCGGCATCATCTACGGCATTTCCGCCTTTGGCCTCGCCAACCAGCTCGGCATTTCGCGTGGCGAGGCGGGGGAGTACATAAAGACCTATTTCGCCCGCTTCCCCGGCATTCAGGATTACATGGCCGAACAGCGCCGCATCGTGAAGGCCCAGGGCTACGTCTCGACCATTTTCGGCCGCAAGATCCCGTTCGAAAACGTCAACACCAAGAACCCGTCGGAACGCGCCTTCATCGAACGCGCCTCCATCAACGCCCCCATCCAGGGCTCGGCGGCCGATATCATCCGCCGCGCCATGATCCGCATGGAACGCATCCTTACGCAAGAGAACGTGCCCGCCGATATGCTCTTGCAGGTCCACGACGAACTGATTTTCGAGGCCCCCGCCGACAAGGCCGAACAGGCGATTCCGATTATCAAGCGGGTGATGGAGGGGGCAGCGGAGCCGGCGTTGCGGTTGTCAGTGCCGTTGCAGGTGGATGCGAAGGCTGCGGAGAACTGGGAAGCGGCGCATTAGGGGAGTGCGGTGAGCGGCATAAGGAGAAATCAGCCATGCCCTTGCAGAAGCGGTAGAAAGTACAAGCACTGTCACGGCGCATTCAGCCTTGATACGCTCCCGAGCGATCTTGCGGGCGACGCGTCGCGTGCGTTTCAGCGCCAAGATGCAAGGAATGCAGTTCGGCAAATTCAACAGGGGTACGGAAAACCCATAGTATCCACTATCGCCGGAGACCATCGCATCGTAGCTGTTGGCAAGCGAGTGTTCTATCGTGAGGCACGGCGTTGGTTATATTTCACGGATTTCTTACTCTATTTTTTAAAGGAAACCTTGGGCCGGGACTGGGGAGCCAAGAAACAGAAATCGGGGGATACACATCCCTTATTCGCTTGGCTAACCAGAATGGAAGCCGAGCGAAGAGCGCAAATTGGCGCCAATCAAACAATCATCGTTCACAATGACGCCGGCTACATATCATCGATATTTCGTCTCGCTTACGGCCTATACCTTCTCGAGCACAATGATCGACCTTCCGCGCATTTAGTAAAACGATTGCGAGCGGTGGAGACATTTTGGTCAGCTACCTACGAAACGTATGTATTTGCCGCATTTGCGTTGGCCGGCTTTTCCATGAGCTGGGCCGAGACAAGCTCGTCGGTTCAAAGCACACCCGAGTTCTTGGCAACTGGTTCTTCTGGAAAGCAATACGCCGTAGAGGCAAAACGCAAGTCAGGATGGCGGACCAGTCCTGATCCTCGCTCGGAGGCATTTGTTGGCGAACTCCGCCAGTGGCTAAGAGACCAGCTCCATCGGTGCTTAAAAAACAGCTAGATAACGCGGTGTTTTGGTTTGAGCTGTCTATCGCGGCATCCTTGGACCAAGCTACCTGGAAACATATTGGCAAGCTGGCGTCCGAAATCCTCGATGAGGCGCAAGATCTCCGAATCGCCGGCGAGGCACCCCCTCCCGCGTATGTTTTTATCACAAACCACGGGCACTTGGCTGACGATAACTCAGTGGGAGCGGATCAAGTCGCCTTTCTGCTGGGCTTCAAGATTCCGAGTCTAAGGTATGGAGTGGAGGTTGAATTAGAAGCGGCGATGCAGGCCAGAGATGATCATCGTGAGATTGGACGGGTATTGGATTGCATTAGGGAGGTAGAGAAGATTGAGCTACCCCCCAATCGCTGGACAGATTTCGGCGTAAATTAAGCTACTCGTTGCACCTGCTGGTCGGGTTGGTTTTGCTCAATGCGCTGCCAATAGATCACGGCAGGCGGTTTACCGCCAAGGGCGGAATGAGGGCGTCGATGATTGTAGAATTCCATCCAGTCGCGGACGCCAGCACGAGCCTGTGATCCAGTTTCCCAAGCGTGCAGATAGACGCATTCGTATTTGAGGGTGCGCCAGAGCCGCTCGACAAAGATATTGTCGAGGAACCGCCCCTTGCCATCCATGGAGATGCGCACTCCCATTCGTCGCAACCGATCGGTCCAGGCAAAGGACGTGAACTGGCTGCCTTGATCGGTGTTCATGACCTCGGGTGGGCCGAACTTGTGGACCGCCTCGTTCAATGCTTCGATGCAGAAGTCTGCCTCCAGCGTGTTCGAGATGCGCCAGGCCAAGACTTTGCGGGTGTGCCAGTCCATGATGGCCACCAGGTAGAGAAAGCCCCGGCGCATCGGAAGATACGTGATGTCCGCAGCCCAGGCCTGGTTCGGACGTTCCACCCTCAATCCCTTTAGAAGATACGGCCAAACCTTGTGTCCCTTGGCCGGTCTCGAGGTATTGGGCTTCTGGTAGATTGGCATCAGCCCCATGAGCCGCATCAGCCGCCGCACGCGCTTCTCGTTCACCAGGTGCCCTTCATTGCGCAGGTGCCAGGTCATCTGCCGGACTCCGAAGAAGGGTGTCTCCAGGAATTGCTCATCGATCCTGCGCATTAGCGCGAGGTTGATCTCGGTCTCGCCTTTCGGCGTGTAGTAGAACGAGGAACGCGAGAGCGACAGCAGCGTGCACTGCTTGCCAATCGAGAGAACGGGGTGATCAGGTTCTATCATCCCCCGTCTCACTTCCCGCCCCAGGGCTTGAGCTTTCGTG
The DNA here is from genome assembly GCF_025854335.1 of Pelagibacterium flavum. Taxonomy (NCBI): domain Bacteria; kingdom Pseudomonadati; phylum Pseudomonadota; class Alphaproteobacteria; order Hyphomicrobiales; family Devosiaceae; genus Pelagibacterium; species Pelagibacterium flavum. The sequence goes on along the minus strand of NZ_CP107716.1, from coordinate 3,721,423 downwards.
ACAAAAAATCGTTGGCGACGGCCAGCTCTCCGATCTTGGCGTGCAGATCCTTGACCTGTTCATCGTCAATCTCTGGCTTTTTGCGCCCGCCACGCTCGAACACACCCGATGCCCCTTCGAGTAACGCCCGCTTCCATTGGTGGATCATCGTGGGGTGGATACCGAACCGGCTCGCCAATTCCGATACCGTCTCTTCGCCCTTCAATGCTTCCAGGGCGACCTTCGCCTTGAACTCGGGCGAATGCTGCTTTCGTTTCGACATCTCTGATCTCCATCGTCGAAGACCAGCAGACAACAATTCGTAGCTTACGTCAGCGTCCCATTTTCGGGGAGTAGCTCAGATTCCAACAACGTTCGACGGTACGCCGCCTGAACTTATGGACGTAGACGGACGCCTAGAAGCAACCTTCGGGATAGGTGATCTGGTTGAATATCCCGATGTTAATGGTGATTCCCGCATCGGAAAAGTCACTGATGTAAGCTCGATGGGCGAGAAAGCTATGGCTATTGTCAAAGATATCCATACCCGTGCACAACACATCATCTCCATTCCGATCTCGGATCGAGAACAAGCGGCGATTTCAAAGTACGGTGACATCATTTTCGGCGATCCCGAAAAACGCAGCCAGCAAAACAATTCTGATCCGATCGCTGTATACGATCGCATGCTGCAGATATACTCAAGTTATGATCGCGAGGCGCTTCTTCGCCAGATACCAGGCCATCCTCGTTCGGCGGAATATCGTAGACTTTCTCTAGAAGACCTTCGAACACGGGTCGCACGGGAGGTCACGTACTGGATGGTTTCGCGAAAGCCCTAACGGTCTAGGAGCGCCATGACAAAACGAACACCCGCAACGTTCCTCACCGCCCAAGCCCCCATCTACGAAACCGCCCTCGCCGAACTCCGCGCCGGCCAGAAACGCAACCATTGGATGTGGTTCTGCCCGCGCGCATAGCGCTTGGGCGTTCGGCGCTCAAATCGCTCCACCGCTTCGATTGTGTACCGCGATTTCCCTCCCCCTCGCTTCCCCGGCGAACGCCGGGGTCCATGTGCCTTTCCGCTCGCACCGGAGGGTCGGCAAGGCTGCTGGGTCCCGGATCGAGTCCGGGACAGCGATGGGGGAGGCTCACACTCTCGGCTCCATCACCAAACATCCCCCACCCCCATCGTCATCCTCGGGCTTGACCCGGGGATCCGCTGCATCTGGCAGCCGGCGAAGGGGTTGAGAAGCCGGGAGACGCGAGGGGTCGCCACTTCTGCGCTGCATAACAGCGGCGTTGCAGATCCCCGGGTCAAGCCCGAGGATGACGCGCGATGAGATGCCGGAGCGCACGCCGCACCTGCCCAGTCCGCGCGCCTGCAGGCGCTGGACCTGTTCTTTGGCGGCAGGGACGCCCCCCGAAGCCCTCAAGCGCATCTAACCGGGCAGGGCGCCGCCCCACCCGCCGATGGCATCCGCACAAGAGGGGAGCCCTCACGCCCCCGATTGCTCCGCCATCCCTTCCACGGTATCCATGGCGCCCTTATCGTCCCCCAGCGTTCTGACCACCGAAAACGATCCGTCGGTTTCCAGCACCACGGCCTCGACATCGCCCAGCGATCCCGCCCCGCTCGCCCGCATGGCCGCCAGAATTTCCTCGCGCGTCACCCGCTCGCGCTTGAGGTGCCGGTCCAGATACCGCCCCTTGAAATACAACAGGCTCGGCTCGGCCTTGACGAACCCCTGCACGGCGTCCGAGCGCACCGACAAAAACGTCACCCCATATTGCAGCGCGCATAAAAGGACGAACGCCAATAGCCCTTCGGAAAGCGACACGTCCTGGCTGAGCAGCGCCGAAGACAGGGTCGACCCCAGCGCCACGGTGATCACCAGGTCAAACGCGTTCATTTTCGAAAGCGTGCGCTTGCCCGTGGCCCGCAGGATCACCACCAGCCCCACATAGGACAGCACCCCGATCACCACCAGCCGCACCAGATCGTCCCATCCATCAAAAAACATCACCGCCTCCTTGTGCCTGTCCCCCGCCAATGCCGCCCTTGCCATAGCGTTCCCCACCACCCTCGCTGCCCCGGCGAACGCCGGGACCCATGAGCCTTGCCCCACGCTCCAGAGCATCGGCGATGCCGCTGGGTCCCGGATCGGGTCCGGGACAGTTAAGCACGGTGGCCCCGCTCTCGTCTCGATCGCCACCGCCAACCATACCCCCGTCGTCATCCTCGGGCTTGACCCGGGGATCTGCAACGCCGCGGTTGGGCACCGCAGAAGTGATACGTGTGGCCTCTCACCGTTCCCAACCCCTTCACCGGCTGCCCAATGCAGCGGATCCCCGGGTCAAGCCCGAGGATGACGCGGGGAGGAGTGTGGGATTTTGGAGAACATGCCACCCCTCCCTTGTCATTCCGGGGGTGAGAAGCGGTTCGGCCTTGGCCGAAGCCAAAGCTCCGGTGGAGCTTTGGCAGCGCATGAACGCCTTGAGGCCTATGGCCGAAGGCCCCCCGGAATCCATCATGATGAGCGTCCACACGCCCCAGCCGCAAAGAAACTTATCCCCGCACCCACAACCTCCCCCATACTCCCTCTCACGAACCCGCGCATATGGACGCAAGCGCAACGAACGTTTGGGCGGGGTCGGTCCGGGTTCCTTGCGGGTCGCCGCAGGGAAGGCCCAAACGTCACAAGCGCCGGACGGCGTGAACCGGCCGCCTGATCTCGATTTCGAGGCTGGCGCGATTTTGCTAACGCCGTCGTACCGGGGAAACCCGGAGGGGATTGACCCTAGCCTTCTGAAGGGCGACTAAGCCAAAAACCCCGGATGCGTGGGGCGATGATCGCTTCATATAAAAACTAAATCATGCGGAGCGTTCATCGCCCCATGCCGTCTACTTCGATCCGTCCTTCGGCCAATCGTGCCGGTGGCACGATTGGAGGTGAGAAGGCCATGAGAGCTAAGCTCGAATGGCGATCATAGCCCGAGGTCATTGACCGTCGGAGGTTTTGGCGTGCGCAGCGGCACAAAACCCTGCTAGGACACCACAAACCCCAAAATCTTTGGATCGCTGCAATGGCCGACATCTCCCCGCTCCGCAACGCCGCCGCAAGCGCCAGGGACCGCGCCCGTCGCGCCATCGACATCGCCATGGGTCTGGAGCCCGCCGTCCGGCGCTCGGTCTTCACCCAGTTCGACGCCGACCGGATCATGGCCGAGGCCGGGGCCCTCGACGGTGACACCGAGCGCCAAAAGGGCCCGCTGGCAGCCATTCTGGTCTCGATCAAGGATCTGTTCGACGAAAAGGGCCAGGTGACCTCGGTCGGCTCGGCCATTCTTGCCGATGCCCCACCGGCCAGCGCCGATGCAACCGCGGTCGATCGCCTGCGGGCCGCCGGGGCCGTCGGGTGCGGCCGCACCACAATGAGTGAATTTGCCTTTTCCGGCGTCGGCCTCAACCCCCATTTCGGCGACCCCGGCAACATTTTCGACCCCGCCCGGATATCGGGCGGGTCGACCTCGGGCGGCGCTTTGTCGGTCGCCCTGGGCATCGCCGATATCGCGCTGGGCACCGACACCGGCGGCTCGGTCCGCATTCCCGCGGCGCTCAATGGGCTGTGTGGCTTCAAGCCCACCCAGTCCGCCGTCCCGCTCGATGGCGCGTTTCCGCTGTCCCAGAGCTGCGACAGCATCGGCCCGCTGGCCCACACGATAAGCCAGTGCAGCGCCGTCCACGCCGTCCTTTCCGCCACGACGCCACCGCCGCAACAGCATGAAACCCTGCGCATCGGCATCGCCACCGGCATCCTGACCGAAGGGCTCGATGCCCAGGTCGCCGCCGATTTTCAGCGCGCCATCGCCACTCTGGCCGCCAATGGCTTTGCGCTGACCGACATCGACCTGCCCATGCTCGATGGGTTCGGCAACAGCAACCGCGTCATCGTCGCCTCCGAAGCCTATCGCATCCACGCCAGCCATCTCGACCGCATGGAAACCGCGGGAGACCCCAACGTTTTGCGCCGCATCCGCGCCGCACAGGGTTTTACGCCACAGGACGAGGCGGACGCCCGCGCCCAACGCGCATCCGCCATCGCCGCTTTCTCCGCTCAGGCGGAAGACTTCGATGTTCTGATTGCCCCCACCGTGCCCACGGTCGCGCCGCTGATTGCCGATGTAAAAGCCGATTTCGACCGCCTCAACGGCTTGATGCTCCGTAACCCCTCGGCGGTCAATTTCCTCGATGGCTGCGCGGCCACCGTGCCGATGCACGCCAGCCAGCCCCTCGCCACCGGCCTGATGATCTTCGCCCCCGGCGGGCACGACTGGACGGTTCTGCGCATCGCCGAAAAAATCGAAGCCCTGCTCGCCCCGCTCAGCGCGACCAGCCCAGCCGCCGGGCAATATTGATCGCGCTTTGCCGCACCAGGTCCTTAAGGTCGGGATCGGTCTGGTTGACCTTCTGATCGGGCACCACAATGGAAATCGTCGCCCGGCAGGTCCCCGCATTATCGAGGATCGGGGCCGCGATACAGGCAATCGAATAGGCCGATTCCCCCGCCTGTATGGAAAGCCCCGCATCGAGCGCCTGGCGCGAACTTGCCGTCAGAATCTCGATATCGGTCTCCGCCCGGCCCGTGGGCGATGGGCAACTGGCATGCGAAAAGATCGCGCGCCGCTCATCCTCGGGCAGATGCCCCACCAGCAACCGTCCCGACGCCGACCAGTTGAGCGGCGTGCGGCTGCCCACTTGCGAGGCGACCTGAAAATGGTCCGGCCCGTCGACCATCCCCAGCACCACCATGAAATCGCCATCCCGCCCGCAAATCTGCACCGTCTCCCCCGAGGCCAGCGCAAGGTCGCTCATCTCGTGGTTGGCGACGGTCAGAAGATCGACGTGGCGCGCATAGGTCAGCCCGTAATGATACAGCCGATGCCCGAACCACAACGTTCCGTCCTCGAACCGGTCCAGCATGTCTTTTTCGACAAGATCCTCGACCAGCGTATAGACCGTCGAAAGCGGCGCCCCCACGGCGCGGGCGATTTCATAGGCCGTCGCCGGCGCATCATTGCTCTGGAGAAAATCGAGCACCTGCAGAATGCGATCGAGCGCACTCGTCCGCGTGCGCTTGGCCTTCACAGCGTCCTTGGACGTTTCCAATGTGCTCATTTCGCCGATCCTCCCGTGAGTGCCGCGCCGGGTTCAGTTTGCATTATTCTCCCCGGCGCGCAAATACAGCGTCCTCAATCGGGCCAGTTGAGAATGGCCCTTTCCTGCGCCAGCATGCGCAGCCGCAAATCGGAAACGATTGGCGTATTGGATTTGCGCGCCGCATCGAGTTCCTCGGTCAGCCGTTCGGCGACGACGATCTCCTCGTCAGGGTGCAGGTTGCAGGGATCGAGATAGAAATAATTGTGCTCGACCTCATGGTCGCGCACGATCACCGGCCTGTCCCCTTGCGCCATCCGATCGGCAAGATCCCATGCCGAAATGTTGGCGCCCTCGGGATCAACCAGCACCTTGAGCCGGTCGAGCGGGTTGTCGGTTGGGTCAGGGTCGATGATGGCGGTGATGCCATCCCGCCCTTCCAGCGTTGATTGCCAGAGATCGAGAGCCCTTTGCTCGCGGGCCCTGATCCCGGCGTGGTCGCGCCTCTCCCAGGCTTCAAGAGCCGCAATAACTCCCGCCACGCCTTCCTTGCCCACCTTCATGCCGCGCCCGACGCCCCGGTTCTGCAGATAACATGCGGCAACGAAATCCTTAGTGCCCGCAACAATGCCCGACGTCGGCCCGCCCAGAAACTTGTGCCCGGAATAAAGCACCAGATCGGCGCCTGCCTTCAAGAATTTTTCCAGATCATATTCGGACGCCGCGTCCACGATCACTGGCACACCTTTTTCATGCGCGACCTCGCAGAACGTTTCGAGCGGGATCTGCCCGTAATCGACAACGTGGTGCGAAATCACATAAACCGCCGCCGCAGTCTTGTCGGTTATGGCTCCGGCCAATTGGTAAGCATATGCGCTGGTCGCCTGACCCACCGGCACCACCCTTGCGCCGGAAAGCCGGATGCCCTGTTCCACCGGCGCGCCATAGGAGACCATGTGCCCGGTCTGGATGACGATTTCGTCCTTGAGCCCGCTCGCATCGGGCAGCCTCTCGATGGCGGCCAGATCCTTGCCCGTCATCGCCGCGGCGCAGGCCAGCGTGATGGCCGCAGAACAGGATGCGGTCACGCACCCCGCCTCTGCCCCGGTCAGCCGTGCAATGGTGCGCGAGGCGATGCGCTGCAGGTCGGACATTTCGGTCCACTGCGACAGGACCGCAGCCACGGTCTCGACTGCATGCGGCACGACGATTGAAGCGCCAAGCGAAGTCATGGTTCCCGAACAATTGATGACGGGGCGCAGGCCAAGCGTTTTGCGAATATCGGTATCGGTCATTGAACTGTACTCAGATGTCTATGGCCACGATGGCTTCGATTTCCACCGTGATCGCATTGGGGAGCGAGGAAAAGCCGACGGCCGAACGGGCATGAATGCCTTTCTCGGCAAATACGGCATTGAACAGGTCCGAACAGCCATTGATGACCTGCGGATGCTCGATAAAGTCAGCGGTGGCATTGACCATGCCCAGCACCTTGACGATGCGGCGCACCCGGCCCAGATCGCCCAGCGCCTCCTCCATCACGGCAATCAGATTGAGTCCGGTCAGTTTGGCGTGTTCATAGGCCTCCTCGGTGGAGACGGCATCGCCCACTTTGCCCGAATGGCGCCGGCCATCGGGATAGGTCGGCCCCTGGCCCGAGAGATAGAGCATATTGCCTTCAATCACATGGGTGACGAAGTTGGCGATCGGCGGCGCGGCCGGGGGCAAGGTCAGCCCCAAAGCGGTCAGCCGGTCGTAGGGGCTTTGATCCGCGCGCTTTTTCGCCTCGGAGACAGTCATAGGAAACTCCAGTTAGAGTGCGATCAGGACCCGGAGGGCCGCGAAGCGAAAAGTTGCGGACTTTTCCGGTTCGATCGCACGACAAAACAAGGACCTGGAACCCTAGCCCAATTCAACTGGGCTGGGGTTCTAGGACGCCTGCGCCAACTCTTCGTGGCGGATGCAGGCAACGTGGTGATCGCCGCCCAGATGGTCGGTAGGCGGGATGATTTCGGCACACGCCGCGACGGCATGCGGGCAGCGGGTGCGAAACACGCATCCCGATGGTGGGTTGATAGGGCTGGGGATGTCGCCGGCCAGCGGTACATGTTCGCGGCGGCGCGTCGGATCGGGGACCGGCGCCGTGGCCAGCAGAGCCTTCGTATAGGGATGGCGCGGATTGGCATAGACCGTCCGCGACGGGCCCCGTTCCATGACACGCCCCAGATACATCACCACCACCTCGTCACAGAGATATTCAACGACCGAGAGGTCATGGGCGATGAACAGCAGCGTCAGGCCCAGCCGTTTCTGCAGATCGCTGAGCAAGTTGAGCACCTGCGCCTGCACCGAGACGTCGAGCGCCGAAACCGGTTCGTCGGCGACCACGAATTCAGGCTCGACCGCAAGCGCCCGGGCGATCCCGATGCGCTGGCGCTGGCCGCCGGAAAATTCATGCGGGAACCGTCTGGCGTGCTCGGGGGCAAGTCCCACAAGCGTCAGAAGCTCTGCAACCCGCTCCTTGCGTTTTGCGCCCTTGGGGTAATTGCAGGCGTCGAGCGCCTCCCCAAGGATCGCCTCGATCCGCATGCGCGGGTTGAGCGAGGAGAACGGGTCCTGAAAAATGATCTGCATGCGCTGGCGATAGGCTCGCATGTCGCGCTCGGACAGCGCAAAGATATCGACGCCGTCAAACACCGCCTTGCCGCCGGTGGGCTCGATCAGCCGCAACAGGGTGCGTCCGGCCGTGGTCTTGCCGGATCCCGATTCGCCCACCAGCCCCACGGTCGTGCCGCGCTTGATCGAAAAGCTCACATCCTCGACAGCATGAACGGTCCTGCCGCCACGTCCCGAAAAACGTTTGACCAGTCCCTCTATGGCCAGCAGCGGAGCCGTTTCCATTGCGACGCTCATATTTCGGCACTCCTCAGGCAGCGCGACAGTCGACCGGAACCGGCGCTTTCGAGCTGGGGCGGGATGGTGGTGCAGGCAGAAATCGCGTAGCGGCATCTTGGCTCGAACGCGCAACCTGGCGGCAGGGCCGTAATGGGCGGCACCGAGCCGGGAATGGAATAAAGCGCCTTGCGCTCCCCATCGGCGGCCAGATCGCGCTCCGCATTGGGCGTACAGGCCAGAAGTCCCTCGGTATAGGGATGCTTCTGCTTTTGAAACAGTTCGATGACCGGCGCCTGCTCCACAACGCGTCCGGCATACATCACCACCACCTCATGGGCGATTTCGGCAACCACGCCGAGATTGTGGGTAATGAACAGGATCGACATGCCGAACTGGGTCTGCAGCCGGCGCAACAGATCGAGAATCTGCGCCTGGATGGTGACGTCGAGCGCCGTTGTGGGCTCGTCGGCGATCAGCAGCGATGGGTTGCAGGCCAGCGCCATGGCGATCATCACCCGCTGGCGCATGCCGCCCGACATCTGGTGCGGATAATCGTCAAGCCGGTTGGCCGCGTCGGGGATTTCCACGTGCCCGAGCATCTCAAGCGCCCGCTTGCGGGTATCTTCGCGCCTGATATTTTCATGCAGCGCGATCATTTCCCCGATCTGGTCACCCACCGTATAAAGCGGATTGAGACTGGTCATCGGCTCCTGAAAGATCATGGCGATCTCCCGGCCGCGCAGCTTGCGAAAACTGCGCGGCGACGTCTTGGCAAGGTCGTGGACAGTGCCCTTGGAGTCCCGGAACAGCACGTCCCCGCTTTCGATTTCGCCGGGGCGGGACAAAAGGCCCATGATCGAAAGTGAGGTCACCGATTTCCCCGACCCCGACTCGCCCACAACAGCAAGCGTCTGGCCGCGCTTGAGATCGAACGTCACCCCGTCAACGGCCTTGGCCGTCAGCCGTTTGGTCGTAAACCACGTGCGCAGATCGCGCACCGAAAGGATCGTATCGGGGGCAAGCTCTCTCATAGCGCCCACCCGCAATGGGGGCAGTTGGCCAGTTGCGCACCCGGCGCCGGCTGGTAGCGATGCGCAGCGATGGCTCGCGCACCGAGAACGGCGTGGCGCGGCTCGAAAATCTCGTGCAGCGTCGATGTGATGCCCTTGGAATCCTTGACTTCGATATCGCTTTTTTCGAGATCAAAAATCGTAAATTCCGCCGGCTTTCCCTTGGCGAGCAGGTCGGTGTGATCGCGCCGTATCGCCTTGCGCGGGGCAATGGTTGCCGCGTGGATAACCTGCTCAAACCCCATGCCCAGCGAGAGCAATTTGGACATGGTGGTGCCCATGTCCCAAACCGCGCCATCCATGGAGCGATTGTGCAGATCGGTCGAGATGGTCTGGGGCAGCATGTTCTTTTCGAGCGCTGCCTTGGCCACCTCGAACGAAAATGACGCCCCGCCATGCCCGACGTCGAGCACCACACCACGCGCCGCCGCATCCTCGACGAGAGCGTAAAGATCTTCGTCTTCGAGGATCGAGCCACCCACCTTGCCGTTGAAACAATGGGTGACGATGTCGCCCTCGGTCAGCAGCGAAAGAATATCATCGTAAAGCGGGGGCGGCTCGCCCACATGCACCATGATCGGCAGCTTGAGCACCCGGCCGAGCTTTTTGGCCAGCTTGACCGGCACCAGATCCCAGCCACCGGAAATCACCGCGCTGGCCCGGACTTTGAGCCCGACGATCACGTCGCGATTGGCTTCGACAGTGGCGGCGATCCGGTCGATATCGATCGATCGCATGTCCTGAAGCTCGGTCACCCGGTTGCAGGCGACCAGACCGATCGAGCCGATGTTTAAGAACGCATAGACATTTTCCAGCGCCGGCTCGATCATCAGCTCGCGCAGACCATGGAAATTGGCCTCGCCCGCCGAGCCGGCATCGACCATCGTGGTCACTCCATGCCGCGCGCCGCACTGTTCGGGCCTGAGCGAAATATCGGTACCACCATACCAGATATGGGTGTGGATATCGGTCCAGCCGGCCGAAAGAAAACTGCCACCAACATCGAGGATTTCCGCGTCATCGGGCACGGCGATGGCGGTTCCGGTCTCGATGATCTTCCCGTCCTTGCCGACAAGGATATCGATGGCCGACGACTTAACGCCGGCAAAACCGACGGGCTTTGCGTTGCGGATCAGAAGCGGCTTTTCGGCGGGGGGAAACTGATTGCCGATCATTTAGATGTCCTTTGCAAGACGGGGGTCGAGGAGGTCGCGCAGGCCGTCGCCCAAAAGCTGGAGCGCCAGAACGGTGATGACGATGGCGAGGCCCGGATAAAACAGCAGCCAGCTTGCCGAATTCATGAATTGCCGGCCAGCCGAAATCATCGTGCCCCAGGTCGGGATATCGGGCGAAATGCCCACTCCGAGAAACGACAATCCTGCTTCGGCCAGAATGGCTTGCGCGAAAATGAAGGTGCCCTGTACCAGAAGCGGCGAGGTGACATTGCGCAAGACGTGTCGCACGAGAATAACCGGGGTCGGCACCGCCAGCGCGCGGGCCGCCTCCACATAGGGCAATTCCCGGATCACCAGCGTCGAGGCGCGCACCACCCGCGCCATGCGCGGCGCATAAACGATCCCCAGGGCCAGAACCACGTTGAACGCCGAAGCGCCCAGCGCCGCAACCAGCGCAATGGCCAAAAGGATATCGGGAAACGCCATCATGGCATCGATCACCCGCGAGACCGGCGCGTCGGCTTTACGAAAAAATCCGGCCACGAGCCCGAGCACGATGCCGATCAGCGAGGCGACGATAACCACCGAAAAGGCCACCGAAAGCGAAGTCTGCCCGGCATAGAGTACCCGTGTAAGAATATCGCGACCCAGATCGTCGGTTCCCAGCCAGAACTGATTGTTGGGCGCGGTCAGACGGTTGACGATCGAAAGCTGGCTTGGGCTGTGGGGCGTAAGCAGCGGCGCAAGGATCGCGGCCAGCACCACCAGCACGATGACGACCAGCCCGGCGGCAGCGGTGGGTCTCGCCAGAAGGCGGATCAAGAGGTTGGGTGATTTGCCCTGTGCGGACGAAGCGAGCGCGGCCATCAGTACCTCACACGCGGATCGACGAGCAGATAGAGCATGTCGATGACGAAATTGACCAGAACATAGAGCCCGGCAACGATCAGCAGCGCCCCCTGGATAACCGGATAGTCGCGCCGCAACACCGCCGAAACGATCAGGTTGCCGACGCCGGGTAGCGCGAACACCGTCTCTGTGACGATGGCGCCTGAAATCAGCAGCGCCGCCGTCAGCCCGACAACAGTGAGAATTGGGATCAGAGCATTCTTGAGCGCATGGCGGACGACGACGCGCCACTCGCTCATGCCCTTGGAACGCGCCGTGCGCACATAATCATCGTTGAGAACGTCGAGCATTGAGGCGCGGGTAAAGCGCATGATGAGCGCCGACGAGACGATCCCCAGCGTCGTGGCGGGCAGAACCAGATGATAGAGCCGCTCGCCAAGTGGCGAATAGGGCCCGCCATAGCCCGAGGTCGGAAACCAACCAAGGCTCACTGCGAAGGTCTGGATGAAGATCAGCCCCAGCCAGAAACTGGGAACCGAAGCCGCGAACATGGCCAGCGAGGTCATGGCCTGATCGAACCACGACCCGCGCCAATAGGCCGAAGCGACACCGATCGGCAGCGCGATCACCGTGGCAATGGCGAGCGAGAAGATGGTGAGGAAAAAGGTCGGCTCGGCCCGCATCCATAGCGCGGTTGTCACCGGCTGGCCAAGAAAGATCGACTGGCCGAGATCGCCGCGGAAAATGCCTCCGACATAGGAGATGAACTGCTCGAGGATCGTGCCATCGAGGCCCAGCCGTTGACGCAGTGCCTCGACATCGGCCGCAGTGGCATCGGGGCCGAGCATGACCGCAGCCGGATCGCCCGGAGTCACCCGGACAATGATAAAGACAATCGTCACGACGATGGCCATCACCGTGAGCATGCCGATCAATCTGTTAAGCGCAGCGCCAAGCATGGAACGACTTTCAAAAAAGGACGCGAAGGGAAGGATGGCCATGCCGGAAAGGACTGGCAATGGACTGCTGGCCCTCCCTCCCTTCGATATCTCCCCGGGCGCCGCCATTGTCCGGAGGACAGGAAACGCCAGCGCCCGCAGGAGGATTGCTTATTCTTCCAGCCAGGCGTTCCAGAAATAGGGCCATGGCGCGGGGTTCATGCCTTCGAGGGTCGGCGATTGGGCGGCAACGGCATTGAAATTGCCGACCTTGAAGGCAGGCACTTCCTCATAGATCACTTCCTGCACCGCCGCCCAGAGTTCGACGCGGGCTTCTGGATCGGCTTCGGCATTGAACGCGCCAAGCGCTTCATGTTTGGCATCGGACACCCACCAGCCGGGCGAGGAATCCGACATGATGCCGGTCAGAGACGGTTCGGGCAGGAAGGGCGAGTGGGTGATATAGATGTCCCACAGCGCCGGATCGGTGCGCCGCTGGGTCAGCGTTGCCCATTCCACAACGTCGAGCTGCACGTCGAACCCGGCTGCCTCGAGATAGGCTTCGGCAACCTGAGCCATCGTGTAATGGAACTCGTATTGGCGCGAGGTGAGGATGCGCAGCGGCGACCCGTCGTAAGAGGAGTCTTCCAGCAACTGGCTTGCCAGTTCCGTATCGCCCATCGGTTTGTACGGTTCGGTGCCTGCCTCGGTGTGCCAGACATACCCTTCAGGATACATCGCCCCATCGGCCTTAAAGAATTCTTCCGACCCGAACGCGGCCAGCAGCATGTCCTGCGGAGCAAGCGCCGCCTGGATGGCCTTGCGTACGGCGATATCGGAGTTGACGCCTTCGGCAGTGTTCATCACGAACACCGGCCAGCCGAACGGAGCCAGCATCACCGGTTCGGTATTGCCCGAAGCGATACGGTCATAGGCTTCCACGGCAATGGAATCTACATAATCGAACTGGCCCGCGACAGCACCTTCGATGCGGGTGTTGGGGTCGGGGACGGGAACGAACCGGATTTCATCGAGATACTGATGGCGCCCGCCGCCATAGCCGTTGGACTCTTCGTCACGCGAGGCGTAGTCCTCGAACCGCGTAAGCTGGATATATTGATCCGGGCGGCGTTCGGCCAGCTGGTAGGGCCCGGTGCCGACAAAATCTTCCATGACGTCTTCGCTGGCGATTTCCGACGGAATGACGATGGCGGCCGAGTTGTTGAGCGACAAGAGGGACAAAAGCGGTGCATAGGGTCCGCTCAGAGTAATCTGCACCGTGTAATCATCCACGGCCTCGACGCTTTCGACGGTTTCCGCCGTCTGCATGCCGCGGCTTGCGATACGCAGCCAGCGCTCGAGCGAGGCCACGACATCCTCGGCGGTCATGTCCGAGCCGTCATGGAAGGTAACGCCTTCACGCAGCGCGATTGTATAGACGGTGCCGTCTTCGGAAATCTCCGGCATGTCCGCTGCCAGCAGCGGCACGACGGCCCAGTTGGCATCGAACGTATAGAGCGTTTCAAACATGTGCTGGGTGATGATGCCGACCAGATCGGCGGTCGATGTCATGGGGTCGAGGGTGGGCGGCTCGCCAATGGTCGCGACGTCGATTGCGCCACCTTCGGTTTGCGCCACGGCAAAACTTGGCAATGAAATGCCGGCCAGGGCAGCGATGGCCGCTGCCTTGAGAAAAGTCTTCATAACGATGCTCCCTTTGTTCAATGATACATAATTATGTAATATATTTCATTGTTCTGTTATGAGAGCAGAGCGTTGGCCGCTCGTCAAGTCCGCTGTCTGTCGATCAGTCGACGCCGTATTTCATATTTACAAATGAATATATATTGATATGTTGGAACAAATGATCGACCCGGAAATTTGACACGCAATGACGACCCAGCACGGCGACGCACCCCATAGCCACGCTCAGTCCGACCATCACCATGGCCAAGGGCACCACAGCCATGCGCCCCAAGTCGGCGAGAACAACGAACGGGTGGTCCTTGCAGGGTTCGCCCTGACCGCCGGATTCATGGTGGCCGAGTTGATCGGCGGCATCCTCTCAGGCTCTTTGGCGTTGGTGGCCGATGCCGGGCACATGCTGACCGACGCGGCGGCATTGGCGCTCGCCTGGGCAGGCTTTCGGTTCGGCCGCAAGCTTTCCGATTCAAAGCGCACGTTCGGCTATATGCGGCTCGAAGTGCTCGCGGGCTTCGTCAATGCCATCACGCTCTTTGCGCTGGTCGCCTGGATCACCTACGAAGCCATTCAGCGCCTGTTTATGCCCCACCCGGTTCTGGCCGGGCCCATGATGGTGGTCGCCGTTCTGGGCCTGGTCGTCAATATCGCCGTGTTCTTCATGCTTCGCCAGGGCGACACCAACCATGTCAACATTCGTGGTGCCCTGCTGCACGTCCTTGGGGATTTGCTGGGGTCGGTTGCCGCGATCGTTGCGGCAGCTGTGATCTATCTCACCGGCTGGACGCCGATCGATCCGATCCTCTCGGTACTGCTATCGGTACTGATTCTGCGCGCCGCCTGGGCGCTGTTGCGCAATGCCGTGCAAATCCTGATGGAGGGGACGCCCGGAAACGTCGAAATCGATGCGCTCCGCAGGCACATTCTCGATACCGTGCCTGATATCGAAGACGTTTCTCACGTCCATGTATGGTCGATAACCTCGGGCAAGCCCGCAGCGACCATGGAAGTCTCGCTCAAACCCGGAGCCGACTATCGTACGATTTCAGAGCGGGTCAAAAGAACCCTCGCCCAGCGCTATGATATCGGCCACGCCACAGTGGAGATCAATTGGGAAAGCTACCCCTCCGATTGCCCCCTGTCCGAACCGGCCCATCACCACTGACCGCAAACAAAAGGGCCGCTTGGAGAAACTCCGGCGGCCCCTCTCGATTACAGCGTTTCGGGCCAATAGAGCCGGGTCGGGTTGTCCACGACCAGTCGCTGCAGGCTTTCTGGCGTGGGAGCGATGATCTTGAGCAAATCCACCAGCTCCCCGTCATCTGGCATGTTGACGTTGATATTGGGATGCGGCCAGTCGGTGCCCCACAAGACGCGATGGGGGAATTTTTCGACAAGCATCCGGCCATATTCGGCGGCCTTGTGAAAGGGCGGCTCGGATCGCGAGAGCCGCTCGGAACCGCAAACCTTGACCCAGAAGCGCTCGTCTTCCATCAACTCCAGGAGCAGCTGGAAAGCCTGCTGCCCGACGCCGGCGCCGGCGTCGATCCGCCCCATGTGATCGATCACGGTAACGATATCGAGCTCTTTCAGGAACGGGGCCAGATCCTTTAGCCAGTGGGAATCGAAATGCACAACGATGTGCCAGCCCAGCGGCTTGATTTTGGCAACGATGTCGCGCACGGCCTCCTGATTGGCGGCATCGCCCAGATGGGCAACAAAGTTGAACCGTACGCCACGCACCCCGGCGTCATGAAGGTCCTGAAGCTCAGCCTCGGTCACATCGCGCTCCACCATGGCGATGCCGCGGTAATTGCCCGCGCCGGCCCTGAGCGCATCAACCATCGCCCTGTTGTCGGTCCCATGGCAGCTTGCCTGAACGATCACTGAGCGCGACAGCCCCAGATGCTTGTGGAGCGCGAACAGTCTTTCCTTTGGTGCGTCCTCGGGCCGATAGGTCGCAGAGCTGGAGTAAGGAAATATGTCTCCGGGGCCGAAAACGTGGCAATGGGCATCGCACGCACCCTCAGGCAGAACCAGATCGGGCTTTTTGGGAGAGGGATGGGGAGGCAAGGACATGTATTGGCGTCTTCTTAGTTGGGTTGGACTTCAATGGTGGGACGTGGTGCGGCCGTGACCATGCGAAAGATCGAAAGGCCGATGATGGCCAGCCCGGCAAGTCGCGCGCCGAGCGTTACCGCATCGGTGGCGTCCACCGGGGTCGGCCAGCAGACCAGCGCCGTGCCCACAACCAGCGCCCCGCGCTCCAGCCAGGAGATGGGGCGAACCAGCCAGCCCGCAAAGGCGACGGTGATCGAAATGACGGCGAACGCTGCAAACACGATACCGAGCACGATCTGCAGCGGCGTGCCGATCATCAAAATCCCTGGCATGGTCACGAAAAGGAATGGCACGAGCAGTTTGACGAACCCGAGCCGGATCGATTCCACTGCCGTCTCATTGGCATCGGCGCCCGAAATCGAGGCCGCCGCATAGGCGGCGAGCGCGACCGGCGGGGTGATCGCCGAGACCAGCCCGAAATAGAAGATGAACATGTGCGCCGAGATCGCCGGCAGACCGAGCTGCGTCAGCGCCGGCGCCACAAGCACGGCCAGCAGCAGATAGGCGGCCGAAGTCGGCAGCCCCATGCCCAGGACAAATGAGGCGAGGGCCGTTAGCAGCAGGATTGCCCAGATATTGCCCGCACCCACCTCAACGATGAGGCTCGAAAGCATCAGCCCCATGCCGGTGAGATTGAGCACGCCGATGACGATACCGGCCGCCGCGACAGCCGCCACGATGGGCAGTGTTGCGAAAAGCGTGTTGCGGCACACAACCAGAAGTCCGGTCAGCCCGATCCGCGTTTCCTTGCGCCACGGGCTGATGAGCAGCGCGAAGCCGATGCAGTAGACAGCAGCCCGCGTTGGGGTCATGCCCATGAACAAAAGCACGATGATGCCGATAAGCGGCAGCAGCAGATAGCCGCGCGTCTTGAGCGTTTCGATGAGAAACCCGACGCCGCCGGTTGTGTCGCGCGCCAGGTCCAGCTTGCCGGCCTCCAGTCGCACTGCGACCAGCAGCGCCAGAACGTAAAGCAATCCGGGCACGAGGGCCGCGAGCGCAATGGTTGAATAGGGGACCCCGATAATTTCCGCCATCAGGAAAGCAGCAGCACCCATGACCGGCGGCAATATCTGTCCCGCCGACGATGCAGCCGCTTCGATGGCGCCGGCCAGCTTGGCCGAATAGCCCACGCGCTTCATGAGGGGAATGGTGAATGTCCCTGTCGTCACCACATTGGCGACGGCGCTGCCGTTGATGGTGCCGACCAGCGTGCTCGATACGGCGGCGGAAAGCCCCGGCCCGCCCTGGATGCGGCCGGTAACCCCGCGGGCCACGTCGACGAACACTTCGCCGGTCCCGATCTGCATGAGCAGTGTGCCGAGCAGGGCAAACAGGAAAATGTATTCGACCGCCACGCCCATCGGCGCGCCATAAAAGCCTTCGGTGGAGAGGAACAATGTCGATGC
This sequence comes from Pelagibacterium flavum, assembly GCF_025854335.1. Classification (NCBI taxonomy): domain Bacteria; kingdom Pseudomonadati; phylum Pseudomonadota; class Alphaproteobacteria; order Hyphomicrobiales; family Devosiaceae; genus Pelagibacterium; species Pelagibacterium flavum. Next base: position 3,704,128 of record NZ_CP107716.1, on the reverse strand, counting down.
CAGACGGGCGAGATCATAGCCGCCATGGCCGTATTTTCCGGGAATGACATAGCCGAAATAGGCATAGAGCAGTGCAGTGACCGAAAGGATGAGCAACGCCCAGCCGAGCGTCTTGCGCACCAGAATGAGCGTGATGATGACAAGCGCAATGAACATCCACTCGTCGACCTGGGTCGAGAGCGCGCCGCGCATGACGATGTCGAAATAGGAGTGCCAGAGATAAATCCCTGGCACCAGGGCGATGATCCCCAGAATGTAGAAGATCACACGCGTTGGGACGAACCGTGTCTCCAGACTGACGGCAAACAAACCCGCCATTGCCACCATGGAATAGAACATCGAGCGCAAGACAAGGGCGGTGATGCCCCCGAAATAGGCGCCCCAGATGACGATGGCGGTCACGCCGACGGCAAGTATGGTGTAAAGGAAGGAGGCGATGATCGCCTCCTTCTTTGTTCCATGCTCATTGGGCAGCGCGATCTTGCTGTAAAGTTGGGACAGGAACGACATGATCAAGGCTTTCCGTTACTGGGCCTGTTCGTCGAAATAGAGCTGTGCGCCCTGGTGCAGGCCAATGGGCGTGTTCACAGCCGTCTCGACAGTGATTTTCGCGGCTTCGGGATGGACCTGTGCCAACTCGTCGAGATTGTCGAACAGCGCCTTGGTGATGGCATAGACCTGCTCGTCGCTCGCAAACTGGCTGGTAAAGATCGTCGCCGGGTCGTTGATGACCATGACCGGTTCGTCCTGGCCTTCGTAAGTGCCGGCAGCCATCTCATAGACCTGATAGAACGGGTATTCCGCCAGCATGGGAGCAACCGTTTCCTCGTCGATCGAAAGCAGGACCATGTCGCGCTGCGCACCCAGATCGATAAGGGCAGCGGTCGGGGCACCGGCCAGAACCACAGTAGCGTCCACCTGGCCGTTCATCAGCGCCGCGGTGCCTTCGGTGTAGGAGAGGAACTGGGCATTGGCCGGATCAAAGACGCCATACGCTTCCATCAGGCGCTGAACCAGAACCGCCGAATTGGAACCCGGAGGGCCGAGGTTGATGCGTTTTCCCGACAGCTCCTCCATGGAGGTGATACCGGTATCGCTGGTTGTCGCGATCTGGAGCACGGCCGGATAGAGATAGGCCATGGCGGCCACCGGAAGCGCTTCCTCGAACGGACCCTCGCCCACGCTGGCCTCGTAAAGTGTCGAGGACGAGGAGAACCCGAAGGTCATCTGATCGGCCGCGACGCGGCGGATGTTTTCAACCGAGGCGCCGGTTACTTCAGCGCGCGCGGTGGTGTTTTCCATGTGCTGGTTGAGCACTTCGGCCATGCCGGCGCCGATGATGTAGAACAGGCCGCCGGTGCCGCCCGTGCCGATGGAGACGCGCTCCTGGGCCAGGGCTGGCGAGGCCAGAAGTCCGATCGCCAGGCCCGCGCCGGCGAGCAGTTGTTTAAAGTTCATGCTAGAACCTCCCATAAAGAAAAGGTGGCCATCAGGCCGCGTGGTCTGGCCGCTTTTCGCGACCGCTCGTGTCCAGAGAGCGGAAGCTGGCAAAGCTGGCCTCCACGATCTGGTTGACCGCGGTATTGCGGTCGTTTCCGTCCACCGCGCCGTCTGAAAGGCGGGTGACACGTTGGGGGTTGATCAGGGCGTAGTAGAGCGCCCCAAGCAGAAAATGGCTGCGCCAGACCAGACCTTCGCGGTCGGCGCCGGGCAGGCAATCGGCAATTGCATCGAGAAAGGCCCGGCTCGTCACGTCGAACGCTCCGGCAATAATGGTGCGCGCGTCCTCATTGCCCTCGGCCGAAAGCACAGCCCGCATACGCGTGAATTCCACGCCGCCACCATCGAAATCCGATGAGGACGAAAAGGCCGGCAGCACATAGGCGCGCAGGATAGCCATCAGGCGCTCTTCGGGATCATGGATGCGGCGGGCTTCGCCCAGCAATTCCATACGCCGATTGTTCATTGGCTCGGTGTGTCGCTGGTAGATTTCTCGCAAAAGGGCGGCCTTTGACCCGAAATGGTAGGTCAGGCTCCCGACATTGGCGCCGGCGGCCTTGGCGATCTCGCGCAGCGAGACCGCGTTATAGCCGTTGGATGAAAACAGCGTGACCGCAGCACTCAACAGCGCTTCGCGCACATTACCTCGAGACACATGAACCTCCCAATTCGGACGTTAGTACGTCTTTCTTGTACAAATGTACAAATTGCTTGTGCGAGTCAACAAGAAACTGTCCCTTCCGCTGCCAGCCGTGTAAGCTCATCGCTTGCAGGGGGCATATTTGCCAGGCACAGCTGTATGACACGCCGAATCTGGAGGCATGGCGATGCGCGTCGATTATCTTGGGCTCGAAGCGTTTGTCGCAGTGGCGGAGCTGGGCAGCTTTTCGCGCGCCGCGCAGCGGCTCAATCTGACCCAGACCGCGCTCAGTCACCGCATCCGCAAGATCGAGGAGGATTTGGGCACACGCCTTTTGGTGCGCACCTCACGCGAGGTTTCGCTGACCATGGCCGGTCAGGCCCTTCTGCCGCAGGTGCGTGGCCGCCTCGAGACGCTGGCCGAGCTCTACGGCACCGTGCGCAACAGTGGCAGGGAAGCCATGCGCAAGGTGGTCTTCGCCTCGGTTCCAACCATTGCCGGCTATTATCTGGCCGGATTGATGCAGACTTTTTCAGAGGCCAATCAGGGCCTCAGCGTCATTTTGCTCGACCAGCCTGCAGCCGCAGTTGTCAGCACCGTCCAGCGTGGCGAGGCCGAATTCGGCATCACCATCACCGGCGCCACCCCCTGGGACATCGAATCCGAATATCTGTGTACCGAGCCCTATGTTCTCCTGGTCAACCGCAAGCACAGACTGGCCGGGCGCAAGTCCGTGCGGCGCGAGGATCTGCTCGGTGAGCCGCTGGTCCGCATCCGCACCCAGTCCACCAACCGTCAGTTGATCGAGGATTCTCTGGGGAGCGTCAGCAGGGAGCTCGACTGGCGCTTTGAGGTTCAAAATGCTGCCACGGCAATGAACCTTGTGGCGGCGGGAACCGCCATCACCGTGCTGCCGCGACTGACCATGTATCAGGCACCCCACCAATTGGTGGGCTTGAGTTTTGACGATGTCGATCTGACCCGCGCGGTCGTCGCCGTCACACGGCGCGCCGTGCCCTTGTCAGATGCCGCCGAAAGCCTGCTCGCCATGATCCGCAAACGGCTCTCGGAGGTCGACGACGCTCACGCGTGAGAAGCCGGCGGGTGGGCCCGTCGGATCACTGGCGAAATCACCTGATCGGAAATCGGAAAATTCCAGATCGCCGCGCCGCCCTTCTCGCGGAAATCCTCGATCAAAGCCGGAAGGGTGGCGAGATCGGTGATCGTTTGCCCGCCAATGCCAAATCCCCTGGCGATTGAGGCGAAGTCGGGCCGACCGAACACGGCACCATCATCGGACAGGCCCTCGGAGCGCAGCTTGTGGATTTCCGATCCATAAGCGCCATCATTGAGAATGCAGATAAGGATATTGAGCCCGTGCCGGGCAATGGTCTCGATCTCCTGGATATGCATCATCAGGCTGCCATCGCCGTCAAACAGCACGACTGTATCGTTGGGCCGCGCGGCAGCCACCCCCATCGCAAACGAGATGCCGTTGCCGATCGCCCCGAACTCGCGAATGGTCAGGAACCGGTGCTGCGGACGCGAGGGCATCTGGGCAAAGAAATAGGAGCAATGGCCCGATGAGTTGACCATCTCCCAGTTGGCCGGGAGATGTTTTTCGAGAGCATCGACAACGGCCCGCGGGTCCAGCACTCCGTCCTCGATCGTGAACGGCTCTGGATCGGGCCGCGTTTCGCGAATAAGGTTTGCCGTTTCTTCCGTGCGCCACTGGCGGGCGCGCGCCTCGATTGTTTCCGTCAGTGCCTCGATGCCCAGCCGCGCATCGGCGCGGATATGGCTGTGCGCTGCAATACGCCCCTGGCTCACGGCAATCGGCTCGATATCGATCTGGAGCACATGGGCCTTGCCGAACAGCTTGCCGCCATCGGCATTGTGATGGGCCAGGATGGTGCCCACTGCAATGACGAGGTCGGCTTCGGCCATGAGCTTGCGCCCGGCTTCGGTGGAAAAACCGCCGGCGACGCCGAAGCAGTAGGGATCATCGTAGAACAGTCCGCGAGCTGGCAACGTCGTCGCCAGCAGCCCGTCGCACTTCTCGGCGAGCCGCCTGCACGCTTCGCCCGCATCGGCCATTACGGCCCCCATGCCGGCCATCACGACAACCTTTTTGCTGTCGCGCAAGACAGTTGCGGCGCGGGCTATGTCGTCGGGATTTGGCGGGACGGGCCCGACATCGGGCACCAATTCCGCCGAGGGCGCCGGCAGGCTCATCTCGCCCGGCCAGTCGCGATCCTGCAAATCGAAAGGAACACCCAGAACGACGGGCTTCCGGGTCATCCGCGCTTGCAGGAACGCATCGCGAATGGCTTCAGGCATCCGTGGTATGTGATGGAGCGAATGATAGGCCGCGCCCGTAGCGCGGATGAATGGCGCCTGATCGATCCCTTGGTTGTACCAGCCCGATTTCAGCGGCGCCTCGCCGGCAAAAATGACAAGCGGCAAATTGGCCCGCACGGCTGCGGGCAGGGCGGTCATCAGTTGGGTCAGTCCGGGTCCGCACGTCACCGTGGCAACCCCGGTCTTGCCGCTCTTGCGTGCATACGCCATGGCCGCGGCGACGGCGCAATGTTCGTGACGAACGTAGATCATCCGGGTCCCGAGCCCGGCCAGCGTCGTCCCCCAATTCATGTTCGCATCGCCCAGCAAGGCAAAGCACGTGTCGATCTGCTCCTGCGCGAAGGCTCTTGCGAGAACTTCATAGGTCTTGGGGGTGCTCATCGATTGCTCACTCTGTATTGGGCATGAAAAGGACTCGGGTCTGCGCTCGCCGCGCCAGGCGGCGCGCCGTCCCGAAAGATTTGGTTTGCGAGGGAAAGGCGGGCGTCCGCCTTTCCGCATTCAGCTAATGGTGCTGTCGATCATCTGAAGGGCCACCCGAAGTTGGTATAGGCCTGCAGCAATCCGCCGGGGAAGTCGCGGCCCAGAATGTAGGCCAGGGCAAGGATGAACGCGATGCCGCCAGCCGAAAGCAGGATGGTCTTCATCCAGCTGACACCGGCTCGAACCCGGAAAAACAGCGGCAGGAACAGCACGAGCCCGATGATGAACCCGAACAGCCCAGTCAGAGCCAGCAGCCCCAGGAACCAGCCGAGCGTCCGCCATAACCCGTGTGGGGCGCTGCCATCGTCCTGGCCCAGTTCGTAGTCGATGAACACATCGTCGCTCTCGGGCCTGAGCCGCATGCGGATCAGCAACACGATGCTGGCGAGCAGGGTAACCGAACCCACAACCAGCGGGAAAATCTTGTCGCCAAGACGCGAGATCGACCAGGCATCAGCCACTGCCACGGCAAGATAGGCCGCGATCGCCAGAAGGAAAATCAACGGCGCCCGCTTGGTGCCGGTTGGCGTCTCGAGGTTTTCCCGGATGTTTTTGGACTGCTTGATGCCGATGAAGATCGAAGCAAGCGTGATCACCAGCAAGGTGATGGTGATGGGCGTGAAGATATACTCAAATCCGGTTTCCAGATCGCGCCGGAACCGGGCGCCGGCAATCTGGATGGCCGAATTGGTGAAGTTTTCGGCCTGATGAGCCAAAACGAAGCCGATCAGGAAGGCCGGGCGCGAATAGTCGAACCGGCGCAAAAGAATGCCCAGAACGCCGATGATCACAAGCGTGATCAGATCGCCGATCGATTGCTGCGCCTGAAACGCCGCGAACGTGATGATGAGCAAAAGGAACGGCGCAAGCAGCGTGAACCGGATCGTGGTCAGCCGCGCGATCTGGCGCGAAGCAAGTATGCAAAGGGCCGTTCCCATGACGTTGGCGATGGCGAGCGACCATACGATCGTATAGGTGATGTTGAGGTCCTGGCGCACCATATGCGGGCCGGGCGAAAGCCCGAGCAACGCAAGCCCACCCAGAAACACCGCCATCGATCCCGAACCGGGAATGCCGAACATGAGCGTGGGAACCAGTCCCCCGCCTTCCTTTGCGTTGTTCGAGGACTCCGGGGCAATCACGCCGCGAATGTCGCCCTTGCCGAAATTCTCGCGATTTTTCGAGCTTTGGACAGCGTGTCCATAGGCAATCCAATCCACGACCGAGCCGCCAAGGCCGGGGATGACCCCGATCAGCACGCCGATGGTTGCCGAGCGCAGCGAAAGCCAGCGATTGATCCACCAGTCGCGCAAGCCGGCCGCCCACCCCGCGCCCAGCGTTTCCGTTTTGGAGATGGGCCGGTCCTGACGCAGCAGTGATACGATTTCGGGAATGGCATAGATGCCCAGCCCGACGATCACCAGTTGCAGGCCGTCGACGAGATAGGGGATGTCGTATGTCGCCATGCGCAGGCTGCCGCCCGCGCCGGCAGCGCCGATCGTTCCCACCATCAGCCCCAGGCCGCCGGCAACGACGCCCTTGAGCGGCACGCGGCCGGCAAGAATAGCGACCATGGACATGCCAAGGAACGTCATCATCATCATTTCGGGAAGCCCGAAACTCAGAACGATCGGGCGAGCGATCAAAATGAAGAACGTAAGAATAATGGCGCCAAACAGTCCGCCGAACAGCGAGGACACAAAGGCTGCCGACAATGCGCGTGTCGCCTCACCCCTTTTTGCCAGGGGAAATCCGTCAAGCACTGTGGCTTGAGACGCCGACGATCCGGGAATCCCCATCAGGACCGATGAAAACGTATCGGAGGTGGGAATGACCGCCACCAGCCCCACCATGAGAGCCAGGCCGGATACCGGATCCATGCCGTAAACGAACGGCAGGACCAGGGAAAGTCCTGCAATCCCGCCCAGGCCGGGCAGCACGCCGACCGAAAGGCCCAAAAGAACGCCCGCCAGCATGAACATGAGTTGCTCGGGCTGAAGAACGAGAGCGAGAGCGTCGCCAAGCTGGGGCAACGCGGTTGAAAACAGTTCCATGGCGGCCTCTTGTCGTCGCTGATGTGCAAGGGCAAACGGGCTTCCGGGTAGTCCCGGAAGCCCTGTGACTTATTCCAGCGTCACGCCATAGTCCTCGGCAAGCCAGTCAAGCACATACTGCTTGGCTTCAGCAGGCACGGAGATCGCCGCCTCATAAGCGCCCTGGCCGGCGGCGCGGGTCAACTGCGGATAGACGCCCAGTGTAGCTTCGGCCATCTCCGCGAAGTCGTCACGAGCCGTCATTTCCTCAAAGGCCGTATAGTACATTTCGACCACCTCATCGGAGGCCGTGCCGGGCAAAAACACCATCTTCTGCGCCGCAAAGCCGGCAACGAAGAATGCTTTCCACGCATCCCAGGCAACGCCCGATGTTTCACACTCGGCCGTCGCTTCGCAGACTTCCTTGAAGCTCGGAAGGTCAGGGAAGGTCGGATCGCGAACGATATTGCCGGCATCATCGAGAGCGCCAAACGTAAATGCCGGAACGGCAAGGCCTTGCTCGATGAGCGGCTCTACGTTCTGGATGTAGGCCGAGGAAGTCTGATAATCGATGTTGGCTTCGCCACGCTCGAACATCAGCCGTCCGTCACCGCGCCCTTCGACACCGAACACCGGCTCGACATCGAGCCCGAGCATCTTGAACGAGAGCAGCGGCACAAGGTCGAGCGTCGTCGCGCCCTGCGAGCCATAGATAAAGAACTCGTCCTGCAAATCGTCGAAATCGCCATCGAAGCGCGCGCCCAGATCGGGCGGCAGATAGACGACGCCACCGGTGCCCGAGGCAAGGACCGGCTGCCAGTCGCGATATTCGTAACGCACGCGCGGATCACCCAGCAGATAGGGGAACTGAGTCGAGCCCGAAGAGCCGAAGATCAGCGTGCCGTCATCGGTTGTCTGCTCCTGGAACCAGTTCGCGCCGGCCGTCGAGCCCGCGCCCGGCCGATATCGAACGACAGTTGTGGGATTGCCCGGTAAATGCTCGCGCAAAAGCGGAGCAAAGAAGTTGGCCCATGCGGCAGAACCACCCGATTCCGAGAACGGGATCACGAATTCGACGGTCTTTCCCGAAAGATCCTGGGCGGCTGCGGGCATGGCGATTGTGGCCATCAGACCAATCGCAAGAGCGCCCAAGGCCCGGCGGCCCATTGTATGTGCTTTCATGTCTTCCTCCCGGTGCCCTGCATGGATGCGGGCACTTATGGATTTGAAATTCTGCACATCCAAGGCTGCGCCCTGAATGACAGATCCACCCTCCTCGGCGGACGACACCAGATTGCCACGTGCTAATGTATTATAGAATTTCTTTCATCTCATAGGTCGATGAATATTATTCATCTACCGATGGCATAGGCCTGCATCAGCCGGGGCGTTGCAGCGCCCCTGAAAATTCCGCCGCTGTCCTGGCTCACAGCGGTCAGACGTCCCGCCGCCCACGGCGCTGAAACCTCGATATTGTGGCCCTTGCTTCTCAGGACACCAATCGTCTCTTCGCTGAAAGCCGGTTCGACCAGAAGGTGCCCGGGCTTGAACTGGCGCGGATAAAATGAGGCCTGCAGGTGCCCGGTGTGGAACAGCGGCGCATCGATTGCTTCCTGCAAATTCATGTCGTGATCGGCCAGCCGCAGGAAAAAGCTCAATTGCCATTGGTCCTGCTGGTCTCCTCCGGGTGTGCCGAACGCCAGTCGCCGCCCATCGGGGCTCAGCGCCATGGATGGGGTCAGCGTGGTGCGGGGCCGTCGCCCGGGCGCCAGGGACGTTGGGAGCCCTTCGGTAAGCCAGAACATCTGCGCTCGGCTGTTAAGCGGCATGCCCAATCCGGGAATGACCGGCGAGGATTGCAGCCAGCCGCCCGAAGGCGTCGCTGAAATCATGTTGCCCCAGCGGTCGACGATATCGAAGTGAACGGTATCTCCGCGCCGGGATGTAAGGTGGGCCATGGTCGGCTCGCCAATACCGGGCCCATCCCCGACGATTGCGGCCATGCCGCTGCGCTCGATCGCGGCCCGCGCCAACCCTTCATAACCATCGATGGTTCCGGGTCGCATGTCGTGAGAAGCCGTAGTGCCGATCATTTCACGCCTCTGCGCCGCATAATCTTTCGACAGCAGAGTGGACAACGGAATATCGAAATGATCCGGGTCGCCGTAATAGGCTTCCCGGTCCGCAAAGGCCAGCTTGAGCGCTTCTGTAACCCAATGGACGAACTCGGGTCCGCGCGGATCGGCATCGGCAATACCTGTGCCCTCGAGCATGTTGAGCGCCTGAAGCAGCACCGGTCCCTGTGTCCACGGCCCGCACTTCCAGAGCGACCATTGCCCGTAGGACCCGGCAATCGCCGGTTCGAAACCGGCCCGCCAGCCGGCCATGTCCTGAGCCGACAGCACGCCCCTGCGCCGCTCGCCGGTCGCATCCATCACGCAGGCATCGCCGAGATAGGTCTGGATCGCCTCGGCCACGAACCCGCGGTAAAAACAGTCCCGCGCGGCCTCGATCCGTTCGTTCCGATCGGCAATCGCTGCCGTTTCCTTTAACAGACGGGTCCATGTACGGGCGAGATCGGGGTTGGCAAAACGCTCGCCTGCCCTTGGTGCCGATCCGCCTTTCAGCCAGACTTGCGCCGAGCTTGGCCATTCATCGCTAAAGAAATCAGCAAGGCCCGAAATGGAACTGGCGACCTGCGGCAACATTGGATGGCCGTTTTCGGCATAGCCAATCGCCGGGACAAGAACGTCTTCGAGCCCCATCGTGCCGTGGTCGCGCAAAATGAGCATCAACGCATCGAACGCTCCGGGGATGACCGTCGCCAGCAGCCCCGAACCCGGAACCAGTTCGAGCCCCTCGGACCGATAATGCGCAATGGTCGCGCCCGCAGGGGCCGTGCCCTGTCCGCAAACAGCGGTCGGTGCCTCCTCTCCCCGCGGCCAGATCATGCCCACCAGGTCGCCCAGCGGACCGTTCAGATGCGGTTCGACCACATTGAGCACGAACGCCGTGGCGACCGCAGCATCATAGGCATTGCCGCCCTTTTCGAGAATCGACATGCCCGTGGCCGACGCGATCCAGTGCGTCGATGCCACCATGCCGAACGTTCCGGAAAGCTCGGGCCGGGTGGTAAAGCTCATCTTGTTTCCTCCGGCGCGGCCGGTCACGGCCATGGCCCGTTCCATGTGGGTGCCCTAGATAGAGCACGCGGCCCGATATCGGGTAAACCCCGCCCGCTCGACCCCGCAGGAATGGGTTTCAGATCTTGCCTAGAGCGGCAAGAACCTCATCGACCGAGTCGGTTTTGACCGGCAGATCGCCCAGAAGCTGTTCCCATTTCGCAGTGGCGCGCGCCATGTCGTCGGGAAGCCCCAGTTCGGCAACCATATTGGCCGCTTCCACCATCTCGGCCGCCCGCCGGCGTCCGTGGACCGTCATGCGGTCCATCGTATAGGCACGCTTTTTGTGCCAGTCGATCTCAGGATCGCTCGCTTCGAGCGAAGCGAGAACCTCATCTTCGACACCGCCAAGCCGCGCTGCAAGAAAGCACTCGGCGACAATGGCCTCCATGCCCTTTATCATCACCGAGCGGGTGAGCTTGATAGCCGATGCCTGTCCCACGCGCTCGCCCACCACGCGCGGCGCCATTCCCAGCTTCGCAAGGATCGCCGACGCGTGCTCGGCCTTCGGACCGGCTAGAAGGATCGGCGTCTTTTCCCTCTTGGGATAGACCGGGGCCATGACGGCCATGTCGATATAGTCGGTGCCGCTCGGCTCCAATGCGCTGGCGGCACGCGCCTTGGTCTGGGGCGAACATGAGTTACCGTCGATATAGAGCGTGCCGGGCCTGAGATATTGCGCCGTGTCTCTTGCCGCATCGAGTGCCCGGTCCGCGTAAACGAGGCTGACGACGATATCGGCCTCGGCATAGGCCTCCCGCGGCGTATCGCAACAGATGACCGAATTTTGTTGGCACCGGTCAACAATCGCCTGGCGCTCATCTGCCGAACCGATCTTTTCGTCAAAAGCGCGCAGCGAGTGCAGCGCGTCTCGGTTCCAGCCCGATGCAAAGGCCGTTGCCGCTTCGCCGAACCCCCGCAATGCGAGGGCCAATTTGCCATTGGTGTCGGTCATGCTTCCTCCAGACTGTGTTAGCTGGAACGGTGCTGCAATCGGGAGAAATTGCCAACAACTTATAGCCGTGGCTTATGAATTGGGTTTCATAATTGAACCTCGGGCCGGGCCGGTAACCACGGCTAACGCCCGGGCTGGTCCCCGAGCCTTTGCACACGTCTGAGTTGCGGGAACATGAGGGCCCAGACGGCCGAAATGCCGACGATGAAGGCGCCGCCCAGGGCAACCGCGGCGATCGGCCCAACCCACACCGCCATCACGCCGGCCCTGAAGGCGCCCAATTCGTTCGAAGCGCCGATGAACACCTGGTTGACGGCGTTGACCCGCCCGCGTACCGCATCCGGCGTCCAGACCTGGACCAGTATGGAGCGAATATTGACGCTGATCATGTCGAAACCGCCGACCAGCACCAGCATGGCAAAGGACAGCCAGAGAGACTGGGAAACTGCAAATATCCACGTGGCCAGGCCAAAACTGGCCACCGAAACGAACATGATAAGGCCTGCATGGTTGCGGATCGGGCGGGTCATCAGCACGATGCCCACGGCAATCGCGCCGATCGCCGGTCCGGCGCGCAACAGCCCCAGCCCCTCGGGCCCCACAGCCAGAATGTCGCGCGCATAGACCGGCAGCAGCGCCAGTGCGCCCCCGAAGAGCACGGCAAACAGATCGAGCGAAATCGCGCCCAGCAAAGGCTTGTTGTTCCAGATATAGCGAAATCCCGCACTGATGGTCTGCCAGCTCGCGGGCGCCCGGCCACTGGCGCTGTTGAGACGCGGAACGCCGATGAAGACCAGCGCCGAAGCCACAATGAGCAGGCCAATTGTCGCACCATAGGCATATTCGGGCCCGATGGCATAAAGCAGTCCCCCGGCGACCGGGCCACAGATCGTTGCAAACTGATTGCCGGTGGAATTGGCCGCTATGGCGTTGGGCAGATGCGCAGGCGGAACGAGATTGGGTACGATCGATTGTCGCGCCGGATTGTAAAAGGCGCGCGCCACGCCAAACAGCGCAATGATGACAAAGATCGGCAGCGGAGACGCAAGGCCAAGCAACGCGGCCAGCAGCAACAGCGTAGCAACGATCGCTTCGGCAGCAATGCACACGCCCATGATCGAGCGGCGCGAGAAGCGATCGGCCACTTGCCCTGTGACAAGCACCAGCAGCAGTGCCGGCATGAACTGCGACAACCCCACAATGCCCAGGTCCAGGGGATTGCGGGTCAGATCGTAGATATACCACCCCACGGCGACCGTCTGAATCTGCACGGCGAAGCCGTTAAGGATCAAGGCGAACCAGTAGAATCGGTAGCCTGGGCTGGAAAACGCCGCGAGCCGCCCCGCGGGCTCTCGGTCGGATGCAGTTACCACGACCGGCACGCTGATCTGTTGACGCCTTGGCTTTCTTCGTGGGATCGTTCGGTCGATCGCATTGTCCCTCTTTCGCTCTGCCGCCGCCTCTTGTTCATGGTGTCATTAGCTGGACCATGCAGCGCAGCCAATAGCCAGATTCAATATCTCATAGAGCGCATTGCTATAGCATCGTCATCGCTCTGCTAGGCTAATCAATGGTCGTCCCCGGTTTGGATGGCAATTACGTATAGCATAAAGTTATATCTAGGGCTTAGAAATCAATTTGTGATAGCCGGGCCACCTCGCCTACGGTGCCGGCATATTTGGCCCTCGATCCAGCCAGTGGAGTCAGGTTTTTTGTCTGAGCCTTGTTACGATATCGCCCATTTGGGTCACGTTGAACTTCTGAGCAATCGCTTCGAGGAGAGCTTCGATTTTTTCACGCGGGTTTATGGTCTCAAGGTAAGCGGTCGTGAGGGCGACAGCGTTTATCTTCGGGCCTGGGACGATTACGAATTCCATACGCTAAAGCTGACGCGCTCGGAGACGACGGGCATTGGCCATGTGGCCTATCGGGCGTCGTCCGAAGCGGCGCTGATGCGGCGGGTGAAAGCCATTGAGGCCAGCCGGTTCAAATCGATCGGCTGGGTGGACGGTGACCTCGGTCACGGCAAGGCGTTCCGGTTCGAGGATCCGTTCGGGCACGTCTTCGAGATCTATTGGGACACAAGGGTCTATGAGCCTGCACCCGAGGATGCCTCGGCGCTCAAGAATCTGGCCAGTCGCTATCATGGGCAGGGCTGCAGTCCGCGCCGGATCGATCACCTCAATCTTTTGGCAGAAGATGTCACCGAGTTCCGTGCGTTCATGGAGACATGCCTGGGCAGTCGCGTCACCGAGATGATCGCGCTCGACAATGGTCGGCTGGGCGGGTGCTGGTTCACCGTCAACAACAAGACCTATGACCTTGCCTGCACCGAGGAGCATGGTGGCGGGCAGGGCCGTTTCCATCACGTCACCTACGCCACCGATCAGCGCGAGGATGTTCTGCGCGCCGCCGATATCTTTCTCGAGAACGGCGTCCATATCGAAACCGGCCCCCACAAGCATGCCATCCAGGGCACCTTCTTCCTCTATGTCTGGGAGCCTGCGGGCAACCGGGTGGAACTGGCCAATGCCGGCGCCCGCCTGATCCTGGCGCCCGACTGGAAGCCCGTGGTCTGGACCGAAGCCGACCGCAAGAAGGGGCAGGCCTGGGGGCTTAAGACGATCGAAACCTTCCACACCCACGGCACGCCGCCCGTGGAGAAAAACAACTAGGAGCTCAACGCTCCAGGACATCAAGGACAGAAACACATGGCAAACAAGACAGCTCTTATCGTTTCAGCGCACTCGGCAGACTTTGTCTGGCGATGTGGTGGTGCCATCGCTCTGCACGCCTCGCTCGGCTATGACGTCACCGTCGTGTGCCTGTCCTACGGCGAGCGCGGCGAGAGCGCCAAGCTCTGGAAGCACGCGGACATGACCTTGGAAAAGGTCAAGACCGAGCGCCGCAAGGAAGCCGAAAACGCCGCCAAGGCGCTCGACGTCCACGACATCGAATTCTTCGATCTTGGCGACTATCCGCTGGAGATGACCCGCGAATCCAAGGATCGGCTTGTCGGTGTCATGCGCAAGGTGCAGCCATCCTTCATGATGACGCACTCCAAGTACGATCCCTACAACACCGACCACATGTATGTGTCGCAGTGGACCCTCGAATGTCGCGCCATCGCGCAGGCCTGGGGCCACAACCCGGGCGAGAAGATTCTCGGCGCGCCGCAGGTCTATCTGTTCGAGCCGCACCAGACCGAACAGATGGACTGGAAGCCCGACACCTTCCTCGACATCACCCCGGTGTGGGACAAGAAGTGGGCGGCCATCCAGTGCATGGAAGGCCAGGAGCACCTCTGGCACTATTACGAAAACGTTGCCCAGAACCGCGCCAACCATTTCGCCCGCAACTCGGGCGGACAGTCGGGCGGACGGGCGGCAAAATACGCCGAAGGCTTCCAGTCGATCTATCCTCGCACAGTGGATGAACTTTAATGGGTGTCGTCGTCCAGACCATCGAACGGGCCGATCCTGAAATCATCGCCGGTCTTGCTGAATGCGGCGTGGCCACCGTGCATGAAGCCCAGGGCCGCAAGGGGCTTCTTGCTGCCTATATGCGGCCCATCTATTCGGGCGCACGGCTGGCGGCATCGGCAGTAACCATCTCGGCCCCACCCTGCGACAACTGGATGGTCCATGTGGCCATCGAACAGCTCAAGGACGGCGACATTCTCGTCCTTGCGCCGACCTCGCCCTCCGATGCCGGCTATTTCGGCGATCTGCTGGCCACCTCGGCCCAGGCGCGCGGCTGCAAGGGCCTCATCATAGATGCCGGCGTGCGCGACGTGGCCGACCTCACGACCATGAAATTCCCTGTCTGGTCCAAGGCAATCTTTGCGCAAGGCACCGTCAAGGAAACCCTCGGCTCGGTCAATGTGCCCATCGTGTGCGCGGGCGAACTGGTCAATCCCGGCGATATCATTGTTGCCGATGATGACGGGGTCTGCGTTGTCCGCCGCGAGGAAGCCGCCGAAGTGCTCGAAGCGTCGCAGAAGCGCGTCGCCAATGAAGAGTCCAAGCGCAAGCGTCTGGCGGCGGGCGAACTCGGCCTCGACATCTACGGCATGCGCGAGCGGCTCGCCGAAAAGGGTTTGAAGTATGTCTGAAGCAACTCCAGGAAAAGTGCCCAGCGGTTTTCCGTCCGGAATTGCGACCAGTAAAGAGAGCGGCACACGCGCCATGTGGATGCGCGGCGGTACCTCAAAGGGCGGCTACTTCCTTGCGTCCGACCTGCCCTTGGACACCGCCGAACGCGATGCGTTGCTGCTCAGGATCATGGGCTCGCCCGATCCACGCCAGATCGACGGCATGGGGGGCGCCCACCCGCTGACCTCCAAGGTCGCCGTGGTCAAACCCTCGACACGCGAAGGGGTCGACGTCGACTATCTGTTCCTGCAGGTCTTTGTCGACAAGCCCATCGTCACTGACGGCCAGAATTGCGGCAATATCCTTGCCGGGGTCGGCCCGTTCGCCATCGAGCGCGGGCTGGTCGCGCCGCGCGACGGGGTCACCGACGTCCGGATCTTCATGGAAAACACCAGCCAGATCGCAACCGCCAGCGTCAAGACTCCCGGCGGCGTTGTCGATTACTCCGGCGAAGCCCGTATCGATGGCGTTCCGGGAACTTCGGCCCCCATGCCAATTGTTTTCGAGGACACGGCAGGTTCGACCTGTGGCGCGTTGCTGCCCACCGGCAACGCCGTGGACAGTGTCAATGGCATCGAAGTCACCATGATCGACAACGGCATGCCCTGCGTCATTCTCGATGTCGCCGATTTCGGCATCGCCGGCACCGAGTCTCCGGCTGAACTGGACGCCAACGAACCTCTAAAGGCGCGCCTTGAAGAGATCCGGCTCGCCGTTGGCCCGATGATGAATCTGGGCGATGTCTCGGCCAAATCGGTCCCCAAGATGACACTGGTCAGTCCCGCCCAAAACGGCGGTGCCATTTCCACACGCAGCTTCATCCCCCATAAATGCCACGAGGCGATCGGTGTTCTGGCTGCGGTCAGCGTTGCCAGCGCCTGCCTGTTGCCCCAGGGACCTGCGGCTCGATACGCCCAAATTGCCGAAGGACAGGAAAAATCCATGTCCGTCGAACACCCGACCGGCGAATTCACGGTCATCGCAAAGCTCGACCAGAACGGAGAGCTCCTCTCCGCAGGCGTCCTCAGAACAGCACGAAAACTTGCCGATGGCATGGTGTTCTAAAAACTAGCGGCTCTTGAACTCGGCCCGGATCAGATCGAGAAATTCGTTCTGTATCCGGGTTGGCTTCCAGTTGGCGCGTACGGTCAGCCCGATTGCGCGCCGGCTTTCCGCTATCCCCAGCGGCAAAGCGGTCATCAGTCCCTTGCCGATTTCACTTTCCGCCTGCAGCCGGGAGACAACGCCCAGATAAGGTCCCTTGTGCAGCAGTTCGCGCATCAGGATCATCGAGCTTGTCTCGACCAGCGTTGCCGGCAGCGATAGCCCCGATTTGAGAATATGGGCATCGAACTGGTCACGGGCGGGCGTGCCCGGGATTGCTACAACCCATGGAAATTCCATCGCCTGGGCGAAGTCGGGTGCTGCGCCCTGACTCAATGGATGCTGCGGCGCCGCGACAATCACCAGCTCGTCATTGAAGAGGTGCTCCTGTAAGATGTCATCGACCGGCGCCGGAGACCGCAAGGCCCCGAACAGCAAGTCGATTTCCGCCCGCCGCAGTCCTGCAAGCAGCGTCTCATAGGGCCCTTCGACAATTCTGAAATGCACCTGCGGGTGCATGGTTTGAAAATCTGCGATGGTTCCGGGCAGGACGTAGGAGCGCGAAAGCGGCATGCCACCGATGGTGATCGAAAGCGTGCCCTGTCCGATCGCCTCGGCAATCTCCATCTCGGCTTGCGCCAGTTCGGCAAACGCCAGTTGCGCCGCCTGGGCCAGCATTTGGCCCGACCGCGTGGGGATCGAGCCGAACTGGGTGCGCTGAAACAGCACGCGCCCAACCTCCTCCTCCAACTGGGTGATCGCCCGATGTATGGTCGGCTGCGCGATGCCTAGATTGCGCGCCGCTATGGAAAAATTTTCAGAATGAGCCATCTCGATCAGCGCCTTGAGACGGGCTGTGCTCGCCGTCAGCCTTGGCGCCGTGCCAAGAGCGCTCACTGCCCGGTCGAGCAGGTCCATAGCCCGCTCCACCCGCGAGGCGAGAATGCGGCCGGTGGCATTGACGAAAACGCCGTTCAGGTTGCGGTCGAACAGCGGGCTGCCGAAATGGGTTTCGAGCTTCTTGAGCGCCTGGGTCACCGCCGGCTGGGAAATATTGCATATCTGTGCGGCCTTTGTGACCGAACCCGTCTGGGCAACGGCAAGCACAAGACGCAAATGGCGCAGATTGAGCGTGTATGGTGCCATATTTCTCCGGTCGCCGACCATGAAGGTGTTGAAGGACAACAACTTTATGCCCCGCGACCGGGCGATAAGCCAGTAATTGTGTCACAACCGGAAAGAAAAGATTGGCAATGGCATCGCCCCTGGGCCGGGAAATCTTCTCGTTCACATGCCTGGGCTAGGTGATTTACGCCGAGCCCTGCGGACCCGGAGCGAACGAGATCACGCATCAAGGTAGCAAAAAGCTTGAAGCCGGGCACAGTCCCTATTGGTCGATGGTCACCCAACGCAGCATGAAGAAGTTGTCGGGGCGCTGGACCACCGAAATGCCGTTGCGGGCTGCCCAGACCAAAGGCTCCTCATAGAGCGGCACATAAGCGACCTCCTCCTGCAAGATGCCGGCGATTTCGTCGAGCATGTCCTGACGGGCCGCGGCATCGAGCTCGGACTGCACCAGGGGGAGCAGCTCGTCGACCCGCTCGTTGGAATAGCCGCCGAAATTCCAGGTTCCCAGCGTGTCGGTCGGGGTGTGCGCCAGAAAGCGGATGGGGTGCTCGGCATCGAAAGTGCCGGGCGACCAGCCGAGCAGGAACATGTCATAATTGCCCTCGCGCAGCTCGGTCCAGTAGCCGGCAACCGGGATGGTTTCAAGCTGAGCCTCAAGGCCGATCTGGGCCAGCATGGAGACGATCGCCTGACAGACTTCGGCGTCGTTGAGGTAGCGGTCATTGGTGCATTTGAAATTGAAGCTGAACCCGTCAGCATACCCCGCCTCACTTAAGAGTCTGGTCGCCAGGTCAAGGTCATAGGCAGGCCGTGCGGCATGCTCCTCGGAATATCCCGAGAGCCCCGCCGGCTGAAGCTGGCTGGCCGGTTCGGCGAGCCCGTCCATGAGAACCTGATCGATCGCATCGACATCGATCGCATGGGCCACCGCCTCGCGCACCAGCACATTCTGAAACGGATTGCCCTCCACGGCGCCGTCCCCGCCATAAAGTGTTTCCTTGTCGTGACCGAACCCGACCATGATGACGCGGGCTTCGAGCCCTTCAAATACCGTAATCTCTTCACTGTCGCGCAGCCGGTCGACATCCTGCACGGGAACGGAGGTGAGCAGGTCGATTTCGCTCGACACCAGTGCGGCAATCGCGGTTGCGGCACTGGTGATGGGCGTAAAGATTGCCTCGGTGATATTGTGCTCGGGCGTGTCCCACCAATCGGGGTTTGGCGCCAGGGTTGTCCGCACGCCCGGCTCACGTGCCTCAAGCATGAACGGTCCGGTTCCGTTGGCCTCGAGCGTTGTTGCGGTCACCGCGTCCCGCGCCGGTTGGGCCGAGCCGTTGGCCTCGGTCCAGTCGCGGTCCATGATCATCCAGTTGGCAATGGAGTCGGGAAAGATCGGATTGGGCGCGCTAAGCACGATATCGACCGTAAGCTCGTCGACCACCCGCACTTCGGACACCGGCGCAAACCAGGACCGGACATCGGATTGCTCGGAAATGCCCCGCTCATAGGAAAACAGCACATCATCGGCCGTGAACGCCGATCCGTCGTGGAAGGTCACACCCTCGCGCAAATTGAACCGCCAGCCGTCCTCGTTTTCGAGCGGCTCCCAACTGGTGGCCAGCGAGGGCTCGAGCGTCATGTCCTTGCCGCGCCGGATGAGTCCTTCGTAAATATTGTTGAGAAACGAGGTCACTGGCGCCAGATTGGCCGCGTGCGGGTCCATCGTCGATGGATCGGTCGTCGCCGACCATCGGAGCGTCTCGCCATGAGCGGCCCCAGCCATGGCTGTCGTCGCCAACAAGATGCCTGCAATCCGGTAAAGCCCGCGCATTCTCATTCTCCTCGCAACGTTCAGGTCAAGCAGCGTGCCGGAGTTTGGCAGGCAGGGCAACTGCCCTATCGCGATTGTTACGTCCCACCGGGGTGGGGTAACGCGGCGGCCCACGGCCGCCACGCTCACGCTCATGATTTGAGATTCGAAAAGAAGGCGGCGACCTCTCCAGCCCAAACCTCGGGCACCTCCATCGCGGCAAAGTGGCCGCCGGTGTCCAGTTCAGTCCAGCGCACGATGGTGTTGCCGGTCTCGCCATAGCGGCGGATGGCGACCTCGTCGCGGCCGAAGATCGCAACACCGGTCGGCACGCCGGAATTGGGCTTGGGCGACCAGGCTTCAGGGTCGTGGGCGTTCTCGTAGTAGAGCCGGATCGACGAGGCAGCCGTTCCCGTGAACCAGTAGATCAGCACATTGGTGAGGAATTTGTCCTGCTCCACAGCGTCGGGGCTGTCGCCGAACCCGGCGAACATGTCGCCAAGCCAGGCGATCAGCCCGGCCGGTGAGTCGGTGATGCCATAGGCCACTGTCTGCGGCCGGCTCGATTGCAGGGCGTTGAAACCGAAACGTTCCGCCATGAACTGTTGCAGGCGCTGCAACCGCGTCTTTTCCGCATCGCTGAAGGTCGCGATTTCGCTCGGTTCGATCGGGCCCATGGGAATAAAGCCCATGGTCGCCGCATTGACGTGAACCCCGGTAACCCGCTCGGGCGCGGCGCGGGCGATGGTCGGCGCGATTACCGCTCCCGCGTCCCCGCCCTGGACACCGAACCGCTCATAGTCGAGCCGTGTCATCAGCTCGAGCAGCGCGTTGGCAATGCGCCCGTCGTTCCAGCCCGCGTCCCGCGTCGGTCCCGAAAAGCCAAAGCCCGGCAGCGAGGGAATGACAAGATCAAAACCGGCCGCCGTAAGCGGCGCGATGGCATCGAGAAATTCAACGAACGAGCCCGGCCAGCCATGCAGCAACAGGAGAGGCGTGGCTTCGGGCTGACCCGATTTGACGTGGAGGAAATGGATGGTCTGGCCATCGATCTCGGTCATAAATTGTGGATGGCGGTTAATGGCCGCTTCCTGTTTGCGCCAGTCGAAACCGTTGAGCAGGCGCTCGACCATGCGGCCGACAAATTCGCCCGTCGGACCGTAGCTCCAGCCCCCGCCGACTATCTCGTTGGCGAAATTGGTGTTGGCCAGCCGCTGGCGCAAATCGGCCAGCTTGCTTTCCGGAATGGCAATCTCAAAGGGGGTGATATCGGTCATCTTCTGCGTCCTTGCTGGGTTGAAAGTGCACCCTTTCTAACCAGCGCATCGACGCAGCGATTGAAGATTTCCGACAGATTAGAGAGTGGCGACCTGCCTTGGGGTCTGGCCCATGATCGCCTTGAGCGAGCGGATCATATGGGGCTGGTCGGCATAGCCCAGGGCAAAGGCGACGTCCGCGGCGGGGCGTCCCTGCTGCAGCAGGGCCAGCGCCTTCTGGGCCCGTTCGATCTGGGTAAAGGCCTTGTAGGTAAGCCCCGTGGTTTTCAGAAAATGCCGCTGCATCGTGCGCTCCGACATCGCCATCGGGTGCCCCGATACGACGGACGCCACCACGATGTTGTCCTCGACAATACCGCCTCGAACCAGCTTGTCCACGAACCGATCCACTGTGTCGAAGGTGGGGATTTCCAGCACATCCGTCCCCAACCAGAAACGGCCCTGGCCGGCGTCTGGGAGGACCACGCCCTCGTCCCGCATCCGCTCGCCCGGCATCAGCGACATATAGCTGGAAGGCTTGAAGGCAATGGAGAGGATTTCATCACCGGCAGAGAAACTGTGCGTAACGGCCGTCGTGGTAAGGCCGGTGCGCAGCACCAGAACGCCTGCCGCGGTCTTCATCATCACGAAGTCCCAGCGGCCATCGGGCCGCATCAATGTGCTGCCGTCTTCTTCGAATGTGGTGTGGGTCACCGACTCCACGACCGGAGACGTCCACCCTTCCAATTTCACGACGCGATGCATGCCGCCAGCCCGATTTCGCTGCGGCAACTCTGACACGATCAGCAATTTATGCAATCGGCAAACAAGGGCGGACCGGACTTTACGTCCGGCCCGCACCCTTCAACGCTTACGGCTAGAGTGTTTGGCCAAGCCATGCGGTGGTCTTGTCGATGACCTGCTGGCCAATTTCGGGCTGGTCGCTGAAAACGCCGAGCATGTGGTCCGCTCCCGGTATCACCACCGCATCGGTTCGCCCCGCCGCAAGGCTCAAATACTGGTCGAAATAGTTCACAGCAGGGTCGGCGGCGCCGGCAATGGTGAGGAATGACCCGGCATAGCCTGCGAAGCGATCCGCCAGGTCGTGCCGGGCAAGGCTCTCGAAAAAGGACTGCTTGAGAGAGATTGTCCGCCACCCCAGATCGGCGCTGGCGACGCCATCGGCCGCCGCTCTGTCATAGAACTCCTGTCCCAGAAATTCGTGGAATTCGGTCTGCAGATCGCCCATCTGACCCCAGACGACAACCGTCTTGAAATCGTCGGGCTCCAGCATTGCCACGGCCGCGCCGAAGCTGTAGCCGATCACTCCGAGACGGGCGCCATCCACGCCCTCGACGCCCGCAAGGAAGGTACGGGCGGTTGCCGCGTCGGCAATCAATCCCTCAAGCGTGGTGTCGGCCATCTCGCCCTCACTCTCGCCATATCCGCGAAAATCGATGCGCAGCGAGGCGATGCCCTTGGCAGCGAGATCTGCCGCCTGCACGGCAAACAGTCCGCCGACTTCGTCACGCGAGCTGCCAAAGCCGTGCAGCACGACAACCGCAGCGCCGCTCGCGCCACTGTCGGGAACGGCAAGCGTCCCCCTGATCCCGTTGGGCAGGTCGACCACCGTTTCGGCCCCGAGGGAAACGCTCGAGAGCAGACCCAATGCGAGCGTGGCGGCAACTCTTTTCGCTGAAACAGACATCAAAATTCTCCTTGTTGGTAAAGGGCCGGAGTTGATGTCGTCGGTTATAGATCTCGCGCCGTGCCCACGATTGAAGAAATCCGACAATCGGCTGCCCTTGGGCGGGGTGCGGCCAGCACATTCGGCCCGGGCAAGTCTGGCCGTTCCGGCCGTTCGGTCAGGGCGGAAATTCGATGCAGACCAAAGTGAATTTTTTTTACTTGCAAAAAAATGCAAGCAAAATTATATAGCCAATAACCGACCTATCACACACTGAACTCTGCAGGACACCCATATGAGTACCAAACCCGAAGTCACCGGTTTTTTCGAGCCTCGCACCTGGTCCATCCAGTACGTTGTGGCGGATCCCGAAACCGGGAAATGCGCCATCATCGACCCGGTGCTCGACTATGACGAAAAGTCCGGCACCACCGGGACCGAGCAGGCCGACAAGATTCTGGCCTTCATTGCCGAGCGTAGCTATGAGCTCGAGTGGATTCTCGACACACATCCTCACGCCGACCATTTCTCGGCGGCCAGCTACATCAAGGAAAAGACCGGCGCCCCCACTGCAATCGGCGAGCGGGTGACCGATGTGCAAAGGCTCTGGAAGGGCATCTACAACTGGCCTGATTTCCGCGACGACGGATCCCAATGGGACAAGCTGTTCGCCGATGGCGAAACCTTCAAGCTCGGCAACATCCCGGCTCGCGTCATGTTTTCGCCCGGCCACACGCTGGCATCGATCACCTACGTCATCGGCGACGCTGCCTTTGTGCATGACACCTTGTTCATGCCAGACAGCGGCACCGCGCGCGCCGATTTCCCGGGCGGAGATGCAAGGGTTCTGTGGAATTCGATTCAGGCCATTCTGGCACTTCCCGACGAGACCCGCATCTTTACCGGCCACGACTACCAGCCGGGTGGTCGCGAACCGCGGTGGGAAACGACCGTGGCCGAGCAAAAGGCAAAAAACATCCACATGTCCAAATTCAAGACAGTGGACGACTTCGTCGCGGCGCGTGAGGCGCGCGACAAGACCCTGCCGATGCCCAAGCTGATCCTGCACGCGCTCCAGATAAACACCAACGGGGGGCGCTTGCCCGAGCCCGAAGACAACGGCAGACGCTACCTCAAGATTCCGCTCAACGTTCTCCATGAGACAGCATGGTAGCCCAATGACCCAGAACGCCGAACTGTCGGCCGAAACGCGCACCATCAAGTCCAGGGTCGATGAAGCATCGAGCTTTCTCAAAAAGCTCGCCAATCGTGACCGGCTGCTTGTTGTCTGCGCATTGGCCGAGGGTGAGCGCAGCGTGCGCGAACTCGAGGACCTGCTCGATATCCGTCAGCCCGGTCTGTCCCAGCAGTTGGCCGAGCTGCGCACCGCCGGCATGATTGCCGGTCGCAAGCAAGGCAAGGCCGTCTACTACCATATCGCTGACCCCAAGGTCCGCGCAGTGATCGGCACCATGTACGAACTCTTCTGCGCGCCCGCCGGCCAGTAACACGAAATCAGCAAACCCTTGGGCGGCCCGTCCGTCCCCATCATCGGGTTTGCGAAAGGGATCTCCATTGACTGAATTTACCCCATTCCTCTCGCTCGCCGGCGGCGCCCTCATCGGGCTGGCCTCGGTGCTACTCATGGCCTTCCACGGCCGAATTGCCGGCATGACCGGTATCCTTTCGGCCGTTGTGCCACCGGTTTCGCCCGACTGGGCATGGCGCGCCACTTTCCTTCTTGGCGCTATCGCCGCGCCGGCGATGATCACCGCCCTTTGGGGGAATGTGATCGATTTCCAGAGCGCTATTCCCATGCCCTGGCTCATTGGGGGCGGGGTGATTGTCGGCATCGGCGTTTACTTCGGGTCGGGTTGCACCTCCGGCCATGGTGTGTGCGGCATCGCCCGCCTCTCGCCGCGCTCTCTGGTTGCAACCGGCGTCTTCATGGCCGCAACGGCCGCAACCGTCTTTGTTGTCCGCCACGTCCTCGGAGGTCTTTGATGCAAAAGCCACTGTTCGCAGCCCTTATCGGTCTCATTTTCGGCGCCGGCATCGCCATCTCGGGCATGGCCAATCCGGCCAAGGTGCTCAATTTCTTCGATTTTTTCGGCACCTGGGATCCCTCGCTGGCCTTTGTTATGGGCGGCGCGCTGATCGTGACCGCCTTGGGCTACCGCCTGGTGCTCAAGCGTCGGGCCCCGCTTTTTGACCGCACCTTCCATCTGCCCACCTCCCGGCGCGTCGATCTGCCCTTGCTGGCCGGATCGGCGGTCTTCGGGATCGGATGGGGCATAACCGGGTTCTGCCCCGGCGGCGCCATTCCGGCTCTTGGACTGGGTGAGCTCGACGCGGCGGTTTTCGTTGCCGCCATGATCGGGGGAATAGCCCTGGCGCGCTCCGCCCGTCATGCTCTCGCCACGCGCCTTGGCGCCCAGAGCGCCTGATCTTTCACTCAACCTGATAACTGAGGTGACACCAATGAACATCAACAGGATCGACGACCGGTTCGCAACCACCGGCCAGATCACCCCCACCGATATGGCCGAGATCGCAAGGCTTGGCTTTTCCGGCATCGTTTGCGCACGCCCCGATGACGAAGAGCGCGGCCAGCCCGCGTTCGACGAGGTTGCAAAAGCGGCCGAACAGCACGGGCTGCACATCGTCCACATTCCGGTTTCGGGCATGCTGGGCGAGGGGCAGATCATCCGCTTCCATGAAGCGATGGCCCAAATCGACGGACCCGTCCTCGGGTATTGCCGGTCGGGTGCCCGCGCCGGTAGCCTTTACGCCACCCTCAAGCGCTAGGAGCCGCTTCGGTGCTTGCCCGATATATTCCCATCCTCGACTGGGGCCGGCACTATAACCGGGATCGGTTTGGCCGTGACGCCGTCGCGGCGATAATCGTCACGATCATGCTGATCCCGCAATCGCTGGCGTATGCCCTCCTTGCCGGGCTGCCACCGGAGGTTGGACTCTATGCGTCCATCCTGCCGCTGATTGCCTACGCGATCTTTGGGTCGTCCACCTCGCTTGCGGTGGGGCCCGTGGCTGTTGTTTCCCTCATGACAGCGGCCGCGGTCGGGCGGCTTGCGGCCGAAGGCACCGCCGATTATGCCAGCGCGGCCATCGTGCTGGCATTGCTCTCGGGGGGCATGCTGGTTGTTCTGGGCCTGTTCAAGCTCGGCTTTCTCGCCAACTTTCTGTCCCATCCCGTGATCGCGGGCTTTATTTCAGCCTCGGGAATCATCATCGCCACGAGCCAATTGGGCGCTCTGCTGGGCATTTCCAGCCACGGCCACGCCATGCCCGAGCTCGTTACTTCCCTTTGGGTCCATATCGATCAGATCAATCTCTACACCCTCGCGGTCGGCGCGGCCTCGCTCGTGGCGCTGGTCTGGATCAGAACCGGGTTGAAAAGCCAACTCCTGGCAATCGGCGTGTCGCCGGCCGCAGCGATTTTTGCCGTTCGGGCAGGGCCCGTCGCCGTGGTCCTTGTCGCAATCGCCGCCTCAGCCATCTTCGGGTTGGGGGACAAGGGCGTGGCGCTGGTCGGCGATGTGCCGCAGGGCCTGCCCATGCTCTCCTTGCCCAATCTCAGCCTCGATCTGGTTCTCGCCCTTGCCGGCCCCGCTTTCATCATCACCGTTGTGGGATTCGTGGAGTCGATTTCGGTCGCCCAGACGCTGGCCGCAAAAAAGCGCGAACGGATCGATCCCGACCAGGAATTGATTGGGCTCGGCGCCGCCAATATCGCCGCTGCTATCGGCTCGGGCTATCCGGTGACCGGGGGCTTTGCCCGATCGGTGGTCAACCACGATGCCGGCGCCGCAACACCCGCCGCCGGGGCCTTCACCGCCGTCGGAATAGCCATCGCCACTATCGTGCTCACGCCTTTCCTGGCGTTGTTGCCCAAGGCCGTTCTGGCCGCAACGATCATTGTCGCGGTGCTTTCCCTGGTTGATCTCTCGATCCTGAAAAAGGCGCTCAACTACGCCCGCGCCGATTTTGCGGCCGTTGCGATCACCCTCGGGGTGACACTGGTCGCAGGCGTCGAGCCGGGCATCTCATCGGGCATCATCGCCTCTATCGCGATCTTTCTTTATCGCACCTCCAGGCCGCATACGGCCGTGGTTGGCCGCGTTCCCGGCACCGAGCATTTCCGCAACGTGTTGCGCCATGAGGTGGAAGTGGCCCCCCATATCCTGTCTCTGCGCGTGGACGAAAGTCTCTATTTCGCCAATGCCCGGTTCCTCGAAGACCGCATTGCCGGTCTGGTTGCGGAGCAGCCCGGGATCAGGCACGTGGTTCTCATGTGCCCTGCGATAAACGCCATCGACATGTCAGCGCTCGAAAGCCTCGAAGCCATCAACATGCGGCTGGCTGACCAGGGGATCGACCTTCACCTGTCCGAGGTCAAGGGGCCGGTCATGGACAGGCTCAGGCACACCGACTTTCTCGAGCGCCTGAGCGGCAAAGTGTTTCTCAGCCAGCATCAGGCCATCGCCGAACTGGAATAATGGAAATCCCGGCTGGCGAGTGGACCGCTCCGGAAGCGGTCAGGGCTCCGCCCCATCGGCAAGAAGATGGTTCGCGCAGTCTGCATCGGTGATCACGACATTGACGTGCCCGGCGGCAACGACCGCACGCATGATGGCGTGCTTGTGCTGTCCGCCCGAGGCGACGATGCGGGTAGGGATCTTCCTGAAATCGTCGAGCTCGGGTGACATGACCTGATGGTTGAGCGGGTGGTCGATCTGCCGCCCTTCGCCGTCGACATAGCGGCCAATGACATCGCCCACGGCTCCGGCGCTCACCAGATCGTGGGGTGTTACCCCTTCGGGCAGTCCGTAGCGGACCTGAAGCGACTTGTCCGACACGTCGCCGACGCTGACCAGTCCAACATCGGCATTGCAGATCGCCTCGAGCGCCTTGCGAAAGCTGCTCTGGGCAACGATTGCCTCGCGGGCTTCGGCGCTGTCCATATAGATCGGGGCGACCAGATAATTGCCGCTGGCCCCGAAACGCTCGGCAAAACTGCGCACGATCTCAAAGGTGTTGATCTCGGTGCCGTGGGTCAGCCCGCCCATTATCGAATAGACTTCCAGGCGTTCGAAATTCTGCGGCCGGGCCGACATTATGGTCTCGCGCAGAGTCGTGCCCCAACCCAGGCCGATGGCGTGCGGTTTGCGTGCACTGATCAGCCGCGTGAGATAGTCGGCCGTCGCCTTGCCCAGCACCTTGTGCGCGAGCGCCGGATCCGAGGGGGTGGGCACAACCACCGCTGCCTCGAGCCCGAACCTGTTGCACAGCCGCGATTCGAGTTCGGCACACAGGCTGAGTGGGGAGTTGAAATGCACCGAAACCAGCCCAGTTTCATGGGCTTGCGCCAGCATTTCGTTGACCCGTCTGCGCGTCAGGTTCAGCCGCTCGCCGATGCCGGCCTGGGTCATGCCCTCGACATGATAGTACCACGCGGCCTGAACCATGAGGTCCTCGCTCTCGTCCTGCATCGTCATCCCTCATTGTTACATATGTCACGCGACCGTAACATATGTAACGTAACGGTATCGAGCGACCGCAAGGCGGCATGAGTTCAATTGCCGCGAACGGCGAGAAATTCAACCCGTTTCATTCAGAAACGGATCGAAACAAGGACGAGGACGATGAACACGATTTTCAGGGGCGCCGCTCTGACGGCCCTCGCGGGATCGCTTGCCGTTATGGCGCTGCCCGCTCTGGCCCAGGACAAGACGACCATCGAATGGTGGTACGCCAATGGCGGCCGCATCGAAGAGGCCATTCAGGAAATGATTGCCGACTTCAACACCAGTCAGGACGATTATGAAGTCGTCGGTGTTCGCAAGGGCAATTACGAAGAAACCTTCGCCGCCATGATTGCAGCCTATCGCGTCGGCCAGCATCCCACCATCATCCAGGCCACGGAACGCAGCTTCCTCACGATGCTCTTTTCGGATGCCGCGGTTCCGGTGAACCAGCTGATGGCCGAGCAGGGCTATGACACCGACTGGAGCGATTTTATTGCCCCTGTCGCCGATTTCTACGTGGTCGATGGCGCGCCAGCCGCCCTGCCGTTCAACTCCTCGACCGGCATCATGTGGTTCAATGCCGATCATTTCGAGGCAGCCGGGTTCGACAAGCCGGCCGAAACCTGGGACGAATTCGAACAGCAGCTCTACGCGATAAAGGACCAGGGCATCTCCGAATGCGGAATGGTGCTGAACTCAGACTTCCCCTGGAGCCTGCTCGAAGGCTACTCGACCATCAACGACTATCCCTTCGGGACGCAAGCCAATGGCTTTGACGGGCTTGGCACCGAATATGTCTACAACACAACCCCGGTGGTCCAGCAGGTCGAGCGTCTCAAGCGCTGGATCGATGACGGCATCATCCAGCTCTCGGGCAATGGCATGTCGCCCGCCCAGCTGTTCAATTCGGGCACGTGTTCGACCTGGTCGGCCTCAACGGCCTCCCATGCCGGCGTCGAGGCCGAGGCCCAGTTCAACTGGAGCGCCACCCTTCAGCCCCACGAGGCTGGCGTCGAACCCCACAATTCCAACATTGGCGGCGCGGCCCTCTGGGTTCTCCAGGGCAAGGCCGACGAGGAATACGCCGCGGCTGCCGCCTTCATCGACTTCGTTGCCCAGCCCGAAACCCAGGCCTGGTGGAGCGAACAGACCGGCTATATCCCGGTCACCAACGCAGCCTACGAGCTGATGGCCGAGCAGGGCTTCTTCGAGGAGCATCCGACCCGCGAAATTGCGCTGCTTCAGCTCACCCGTCACGAGCCGACCGAAAACTCGCGCGGCATGCGATTTGGCAATTCCAACCAGTGGTGGGCCGTGCTGCTCGAGGAACTCGAAGCGGTCTGGACCGATCAGAAATCCGCGCAGGAGGCCTTGGACAGCTCGGTTGCCCGTGGCAACGAAATCCTGCGCCAGTTCGAGCAGCTCCATGCCGGCAGCTGACGTTCTCGTCCCCGCAGGGGTGCCGAAAGGCACCCCTCTCTTCGATGGCCGTCGCCTGTTTGAAAGGCTCACGCGGTCCAGCGAAGACGGCCTCAAGCGCGCGCATTTCAAGAACCACTGGATCGCTGCGGCGCTGCTCTCGCCGCAACTGATCATCCTCTTGTTCTTCTTTTTCATTCCCTCCTGGAAAGCGCTCTCGCTCGCTTTCGTCCAGGTCGACCCGTTCGGCGGGAAATCGCTGTTTGTCGGCTGGCGCAACTTTACCGAGCTGTTCGCAAGCGAGTCCTACCGCAACAGCGCATGGCTGACCTTCTGGTTCACCATCGTCCAGAACATCGCGACGCTGGCATTGGCCGGGGCACTGGCTTTCGCCACCGACCACATCATTCGCGGCCGCTTCGCCTATCGCAGCATCCTGTTGCTGCCCTACGCCATTGCGCCGGTGATCTCGGGCGCCATCTGGGCTTATCTGTTCAACCCCACTGTCGGCCCGGTCGCCATGGGTATCCACGCCATGGGCCTGCCCTGGGATCCGAACCTGCGCTCGGGCGACGCGCTTATCCTGATTACCATTTCGGCGGTCTGGAAGCACATCTGCTACGATTACATATTCCTCGTGGCCGCCATGCTGGCCGTGCCGCAATCCCTGCGTGAGGCAGCCGCCATCGACGGCGCCGGCCAGCTCAAGCGGTTCTTCACGATCTCGCTGCCCCTCATCACGCCCACGATCATGTACCTGTTCATCATCAACATGGTCTATGGGCTCTTCGACACCTTTCCGATCATTGATGCGGTGACCAGCGGCGGGCCTGCCGGCTCGACCACAACGCTGGTCTACAAGGTCTATCAGGACGGCTTCGTCATGCTCAATCTGGGCTCGTCCGCCGCCCAGTCGGTTATCCTGATGATCCTCGCGGTCACCTTCACCGTGCTCCAGTTCCGCGCCATGGACCGCAAGGTCAACTATCAGGTTTAGCCATGATCGAGCGTAGTCCCGTCCTCACTATCGTCTGCCACGTCATCCTGATCGTCGGGGCGATCATCGTTTGCGCGCCGCTCTATTTCGCCTTCGTGGCCGGCTCGCACACCGGGCAGGCCATCCAGCAGGTCCCCATGCCGATGGTGCCCGGCGAGATGTTTTTCGAGAACCTGGCGATCGCATGGGAAACCGCCGATTTCGGGCAGTCCTTTATCAACACGCTCATCGTTACCACCGGCATCGTGGTGGGCAAGATCGTCCTGTCGATCCTTGCTGGCTTTGCCATCACCTATTTTCGGTTTCCCTTCCGGCTGACCGCCTTCTGGCTGATCTTCATGTCGCTCATGCTGCCGGTCGAGGTGCGCATCCTGCCAACCTATGAATCGGTGGCCGACGTGGCCGGGCCGATCCGCTGGTTGATGGACACAACCGGCATCTCGTTTCTGATCGAAATGCTCACCGGATACACCGTCGATGCACGCTTTAACTGGAACCTGGTCAACACCTATCCGGGCCTGACGCTGCCGCTCATCGCGTCGGCAACGGCGGTGTTCCTGTTCCGGCAATTTTTCATGACCGTGCCCGAAGATCTGTGCGAGGCCGCCAAGCTCGACGGCACCACGCCCATGAAATTCCTGCGCGATATCCTGCTGCCTCTTTCGCTCCCCAACATCGCCGCGCTGGCCATCATCCTCTTTGTCTATGGCTGGAACCAGTATCTCTGGCCCCTGCTGTTCACGACGCAAAAGGACATGATGACCGTCATCATCGCGCTCAAGGGCCTGATGCCCGGACCAAGCGATCCGGCAGCCTGGTGGAGCTACGCCATGGCGGCTTCCTTTGTCGTGATGCTTCCGCCCACCGTCGTCATTCTCGTTCTCCAGCGCTGGTTCGCCAGAGGGCTGGTGGATTCGGGCAAATAACTTCAACCCAAAGGTTCTCAAAAATGACTCAGATCGTAGGCCATCGCGGTGGCCGCAATCTCTGGCCGGAAAATTCGCTGACCGGTTTCCGCAACGTGCTCGGAACAGGGGTCGACGCTGTCGAATTCGACGTGCATCTCTCCGATGCCGGCGAACTTCTGGTGATCCACGACGCGACGCTGGCCCGCACCGCGGAGGGCTCCGGTCCCGTGCGGCTGGTCACCCCCCAACAGCGCCGCACGCTGCGTCTAAAGGACAGCCCCGACACCCTGCCCACCCTGGCCGAAGTGCTCGAGGTGCTGGCCGAAGGCAATTGCCATCTCCATGTCGAGCTCAAATCCGACGAAACGGGCACCCCCTATCCCGGTCTCCCCGAGCGGGTGGCCGCGACCCTTATCCGGTTCGGGCTGGCCGGCAGGAGCCACATGACCAGCTTCAACCTTGACGTGCTGGACGCTTGCAAAGTCGCTGCCCCCGACATTCCGCGGCTCTGCTCGGTCAACCACAAATCGGCGCAAACGCGCGGACTCGAGCAGACGCTGCGGGCGGCTTTGGATCGTGCGGACATCATTGCCATCGAAAAATCCCTGCTCGCCGAACACTGGGACGCGGTTCTCGCCATATTGCCGCTCGAGCAACTCGGCGCCTGGGTGCCCAACACCGAAGAGGATATCGCGTTCTGGCTCGAGCGCCGCACCGGCTATCTGACCTCGGACGATCCGGTCCTCGCCCTGTCCGTTCGCGACCGGCTTGCCCTTTCGGCCTGAAAACTGAAAGCACTTGTGTGGAGACCTTCGTGCCCTTATTGAACCGCCGCCTTTTTCTCGGCACCGGCCTGGCCGCCGCCGCTATTTGGCCAAGCCTTGGAAGCGCGCGTGCGCAAACTTTCGACACCGATCCGTTTTCCCTCGGCGTGGCATCAGGCTGCCCGACGCCCGACGGCGTCATCCTCTGGACGCGACTGGTCTTTCCGGTCGAGGCGGTCCCGCTCGCTGATCCCTTCGCGCCGATCCCTGAGGTCGCCATTCCCCCAATGGAAGTTTTCTGGGAGGTGGCCGAGGATGAAGCATTTTCCCGGCCGGTCCGCTCCGGCATCTATCGGGCGGTTCAGGAATGGGGCCATTCGGTCCATGTGGCGGTGACGGGTCTTGGGGCCGGCCGCTGGTATTTCTATCGCTTCCGCTGCGGCAATGCCGAAAGCAGGGTCGGCCGCACTCGCACTGCGCCCGCCGCCGACGCGGCAAACGATCGTTTCACCTTCGCCTTCGCGTCGTGCCAGCAATATGAGCAGGGCTATTACAGCGCCTATCGCGACATGGCCCAACGCGACCTCGATCTCGTCGTCCATCTGGGCGATTATATCTACGAGGTCAGCTACGGCACCCATCTGGTGCGCCGGCACGGCAATGGCTGGCCGCCAACCCTTTTGAGCGAATACCGGGAGCGGCACGCCCAGTACAAATCCGATCCCGACCTGCAGGCCGCCCACGCCAGTTTCCCCTGGCTCGCCGTCTGGGACGACCACGAAGTCATCAACAATTACGCCGATGACGACGCCCCCAATGTCGTCGGAGGCGAAAAATTCTTGCGCCAGCGGGCTGCGGCCTACCAGGCCTGGTACGAGCATATGCCCGTTCCGCCAATCACCAGCCGCGATTTTACCGATTTCAAAATCTATGGACGGCACGGGTTCGGGCATTTGCTCGACATCGCCATGCTCGACACCCGCCAATACCGTTCGGCACCGCTCGAAGTCTCCGAAGATGTGCCCGGACGCACCATGCTCGGTGACGCGCAGGAAGCCTGGTTCGACGCAACCCTCGATGCCTCGCACGCCAAATGGACGGTCATCGCCCAGCAGACGCTGCTCTCCGAACGCGACACAAAGGCGGGAGACGCAACCGGGTACAATCTCGATGGCTGGGATGGATACCGCTCGGCCCGCACCCGGCTTCTCGATTCGGTGCGCGCCTCGGGCACGGCCAATCCGCTGGTCATCGGTGGTGATCTGCATGCGTTCTACGCCGCCGACGTCAAAGAGGATTTCGCAAATCCTGACAGCGCAACCCTCGCCACCGAATTTGTGACCGGGTCGATCACCTCCGATGGGCCAAGCCAAGCAAGTGTCTCGACGGCTTTGGCCGAAAACCCGCACCTCAAATTCGCCAGCAGCCGCGAGCATGGCTATGCCATTCTTTCGCTCTCGTCTGAACAGGCGCGGGCCGATTTCGTCGCGGTGTCCGACCGCAAGGACCCGAATGCCAGCGCCGCGATCTTCCAAAGCTTTGCCGTGCTCGATGGAATGGCGGGAGTGAACCGCCTATGACCCGGCCGCTCGATCTCGTCATTTTCGATTGCGACGGCGTGCTCATCGACAGCGAGCCGATCGCCAGCCGCACTCTGGCCCAATCCCTCAGCGCCGCCGGCCTTTCGATGAGCGCCGAAGAAGCTCATCGCACCTTCACCGGAAAGTCCGAAAGCGATTTGCGCTTCTATTTCGAAGCAGCGGGCATCACCGCGCTCGATAGCCTGTTTTCGAGCTGGCATTCCGATGTGTACGCGGCGTTTGCGCGGGAATTGCGCGCCATGGCCGGTATAGAGCCGCTGCTGCGGGCGCTTGATGTGCCAAAATGCGTTGCCTCGAACAGCACGATGGCACGCCTGAAAAACAGCCTCGGACTGCTTGAGCTATGGGATATTTTTGCCCCCCATATCTTCAGTGCCGAAATGGTCGCCAGGCCCAAACCGGCGCCCGATCTGGTGCTCTACTGCCTCGCGGCTTTCGATGCGCGCCCGGAACGCTCAATCATGGTCGACGATAGCCATCATGGCATCCAGGCCGCCCGCGCCGCCGGGGTCAAGGCCATCGGCTTTGTCGATCCCAACGATCCGCGCCCCGACCGGCGCGAAGTGCTGCTGGCGGCCGGCGCTGCCGGCGTGGCCGTGGGCGCGCAGGATCTGGCCGCGCTGATCGTCGCCGATCTGGCGCCCTCAACCCTCTAAGGACGGAAACTGGAAAATGTCGAGCATTGCAATCAATCAGGCCCGGAAAGTCTATTCGGGCAATGTCACGGCCCTGCACGGCATCGACCTTGCCGTCGAACCGGGGGAACTCATGGTTCTGGTCGGCCCGTCCGGCTGCGGAAAATCGACGCTTCTGCGGATGATTGCCGGCCTTGAAACCATCACCAGCGGGACGATCGCCATTGACGGGCGCGTGGTCAACACCGTCGAACCTGCCGCCCGCGACATTGCCATGGTGTTCCAGAATTACGCGCTCTATCCGCACATGTCCGTGCGCGGCAATCTCGAATACGGATTGAAGAATCGCGGTGTCGGCAAGCAGGACCGTCAGGCTCTCGTAGCCGAGGCTGCCCGCATCCTCGAACTCGAACCCTATCTTGAGCGCCGCCCGGCAGCGCTATCGGGCGGGCAGCGCCAGCGCGTCGCCATGGGGCGTGCCATCGTTCGCAAGCCCCGCGCCTTCCTGTTTGACGAGCCCCTCTCCAATCTGGACGCCAAGCTGCGCGGACAGATGCGGGTTGAAATCCGCCGGCTGCAAAAGACGCTCGACACCACGGCGATCTACGTCACTCACGACCAGCTCGAAGCCATGACCCTGGCCGATCGCCTCGTTGTCATGAACGCAGGCAATATCGAGCAGGTCGGAACGCCCACCGAACTCTACGAGCGGCCCCGCACGACCTTCGTTGCGCGTTTCATCGGCTCGCCGGGCATGAACCTGCTCGAGGCGGCTGCCCTTGCAGCTCATGGTGTTGATCTGCCCCATATTGTCCCGCAGGCAGGGTGCACCATCGGGATACGCCCCGAAGATATCGTTCTGGGCGACGATCCCCGTCCGGCCATTTCGCTTGCAGGACGGATCGAGGCGGTGGAAATCCTTGGCAAGGAATCGCTCGTCTACGTTGCCGTGGATGGGGTCGATGAACTGGTGACGGTAAGGGCTGCTGGCGGCCGATGGTACGCCGGAGCAACCGAGAAACTCATTCTGCCCCTTGCAAACCTTCATTTGTTCAACTCTGGCACCGGGCAGCGGCTGGAATCAAAATCGTCACCCGCCTCGCTATAGAACATGCTCCGGCCGCGTTTGTCCGCAGAACCGCCGCGCCATTCCGGACAGCGCGGTGGCTCACATTGTGTTCCTTGCGAAGGCGTGCCTATTCGCTGTCGGCGTGAACCCTGATCGTGAGTGCGCGGTCGTCGTCCAGGCCCACGGCAAGTATATCGCCGCGCTCGTAGCCTTCCGCGCGCAGTTGCTCGTAAATGACAGGGTTCTCTTCGATGGCATCGAGGATGGCCTCGAAGTCCGCCGACTGATCATCGACCATCGCCTCTATGCCGATGTCATCATTGTCCGCATCGCCCTCGCCTTCTTGTTCAACCGCAATGACGACGAGGCTGCGGCCCTCGTCGAACCCCACGATCTGGTCGACCGTCACCGGCCCAATCGATCGCTCGGCTACCGGCTGACCCTCGGCTGCTGCTCCATCGTTTCCATTGGACTCCTGTGCCAGGATGGCAGGGGAGGTGGAAGCGACAAGGGCAAAGGTCGCAAGGGCCTTGAAACAGTGTCTCATAACGCGCTCCTTTCGGTGGCTGCATGACATCCCGTTTGGCTATGGCCAATGAGCTCACTTGGAGAAAGTTGCCGGTTGCCGAGAACGCGAGGCAATCTCTAAACTCAGGATAGCGAACCGATTCAGCGCCAAGCCGCAGCCACACCAGGGGGTGCGGACGAAAATTGCCCTCGCGGTTTGGGGCAGCAGCTTCGGCCCAGCCGTGGTGTCCCGCGGCGTTCAGAAGTACGGATAGGCGGGATAAGCGTAACCGGGCCCCCAGAACGGCGCATATCCGTAATAGTCGTAAAGACCTTCATAATAGTCCCGCCTTTCCCCGATCTCGGGATCGTAGACGGGTGCACGGGCCACATGCTCGCGCGATCGATCGATGTGCACTGCATCGGCGCCTATATCCGTGATTGCGTCGATGGGCACGAACACCTTTTCCTCGCCAATGCCCAAAAGCCCACCGTGGGCGACTTCCATGAGGCGGACCTTTTTTTCGCCGTCATCGACCAGGAGGTCGCTGACGTGACCGATCTTGTCTCCGGATGCATCCAGCACATCGCGCCCTCTGATGTCCTCGGCGGACTCCTTGGTCGTTAACTGAGTATCGTTGAGGGACAAAAGCTCTCCTTTGACTTCAGCCATCTCATCCTCCGTTGAATTGTTCCGTGCCGGCATCCCAATGAAGCCGGCTGTCTAAGCCAATGCAGCCCGGCGACCGACGGTTCCGGCTGTGACCGGCGCCGCAAAACGCGCAGCCGCACAACTGGGTCGCCTCACCCACGACGCCTGATGACTGGCAGGCGGTCTGCAGCAGCTTGAAAGCGAGCGTCAGATTTCGCCCTGATCGCCGGATCGGGCACACCCCAGTGAGAACGGCGGTGCAAAATTAGTCCACGGTAGCGGCTGGATTGTCCTGCTGCGGGCGGCTTAAAAGTCGTCCACCTATTTTCCTTCTGCAATTTGTGCGGGAGGGACGAGGGATCTACACCGTGGACTTATATTTGAAGGTTCGTCTGGCTTGCGATGGCGGCATGAGCCAGCGCGAAGCAGCCAGGCATTTCGGCATCTCGCGCGATACGGTTCGCAAGATGATGGCGTATTCTGTTCCGCCGGGCTATCGGCGGCAGGCGCCGGTGCGACGCCCGAAGCTGGACGCGTTCATCGCGATCATTGATCGGTGGCTTGACGAGGACCGGGCGGTCCCGCGCAAGCAGCGTCATACGGCCAAACGCGTTTTTGATCGCCTTCGTGACGAACATGGGTTTGCCGGCGGCTACACGATCATCAAGGACTACATGCGCGAGCGGGACCGGCGCGGTCAGGAAGTATTTGTGCCGCTGGCCCATCCTGCCGGACATGGACAGGCCGATTTCGGGGAGGCTGTGGTTATCATCGGCGGGGTGGAACAGAAGGCGCACTTTTTCGTGCTCGATCTGCCCCACAGCGACGCCTGCTATGTCCGGGCTTATCCGGCAGCTGTGGCTGAAGCATGGGTGGACGGCCATATCCACGCGTTCGCCTTTCTGGGCGCAGTGCCGCAATCGATCGTCTACGACAACGACCGCTGCCTGGTGGCAAAAATTCTTCCTGACGGCACGCGCAAGCGGGCAACGCTGTTCAGCGGGTTTTTGTCCCACTACCTGATCCGGGACCGTTATGGCCGCCCCGGCAAGGGCAATGACAAGGGCAGTGTTGAAGGACTTGTGGGCTATGCCCGCCGCAACTTCATGGTGCCGATCCCCCGATTTGCAACCTGGGACGCGTTCAACCTGTGGCTCGAGGAGCAGTGCCGCAGGCGCCAGGGCGATCGGCTACGCGGGGAGAGCGAGACGATCGGCGAACGGCTGCAACGCGATCTGGCGGCGATGCGGCCGCTGCCGGCATCGCCCTTCGAGGCCTGCGACCAGGCCAGCGGCCGGGTCTCCTCCCAGGCGCTGGTGCGCTACAGAACCAACGACTATTCCGTCCCTGTTGCCTATGGCCATCAGGACGCCTGGATCCGTGGCTATGTCGATGAGGTGGTGATCGGCTGCGGCGGGGAGACCATCGCCCGTCATCCGCGCAGTTATGGGCGCGAAGACATCGTCTTTGACCCACTGCATTACCTGCCGCTGATCGAGCACAAGATCAATGCGCTCGACCAGGCGGCCCCGCTCCAGGGCTGGGAACTTCCCGAGGCGTTCGCCACACTGCGTCGCCT
The DNA here is from genome assembly GCF_025854335.1 of Pelagibacterium flavum. Taxonomy (NCBI): domain Bacteria; kingdom Pseudomonadati; phylum Pseudomonadota; class Alphaproteobacteria; order Hyphomicrobiales; family Devosiaceae; genus Pelagibacterium; species Pelagibacterium flavum. Next base: position 3,666,155 of record NZ_CP107716.1, on the reverse strand, counting down.
GATGGAAGCGCGGATGGGCAAGCAGGGCCGGCGCGCCTATGTGCAAGTGTTGCGTCTTCTGGAAAGCTTCGATCTGGCCGACCTGCATGCGGCCATAAAGCAGGCGCTGCACCTGGGCGCCATAAGCTTCGATGCCATCAAGCATCTCGTCCTGTGCCGGGCCGAACGCCGGCCACCCAGGCTCGACCTTGCCATCTACCCCTATCTGCCCAGAGCCAGTGTCGAGACGACCTCGGCCAAGGCCTATATGGGTCTGCTGGACCGCGAGGAGGAACTGGCATGAGCAGCGATGCTCCCGAACTCCTGCTTGCCAGCCACCTCAAAGCGCTCAAGCTGCCGACCTTCCTGCGCGAGCACCACAAGCTTGCCCGCCAATGCGCGCTCGAGGACGTGGATCATGTCCGCTATCTTGCCCGACTTGTCGAACTCGAACTGATCGACCGGGAACGGCGCATGGTCGAGCGTCGCATCAAGGCCGCCCGGTTCCCGGCCGCCAAAAGCCTCGACAGCTTCGAGTTTGCCGCCATCCCCAAGCTCAACAAGATGCTGGTGCTGGAACTGGCGCGCTGCGAATGGATCGAAAGGCGCGAGAATGTTATCGCGCTCGGACCCAGTGGCACGGGCAAGACCCATGTTGCGATCGGTCTTGGCCTGGCAGCCTGCCAGAGGGGATTGTCCGTCGGCTTTACCACCGCAGCCGCCCTGGTCAGCGAGATGATGGAGGCGCGCGACGAACGTCGCCTTCTGCGCTTCCAGAAGCAGATGGCTGGCTACAAGCTGCTCATCATCGACGAACTGGGCTTCGTGCCGCTGTCCAAGACCGGGGCCGAGTTGCTGTTCGAGTTGATCTCGCAGCGTTACGAGCGCGGCTCCACCCTGATCACCAGCAATCTGCCTTTCGACGAATGGACCGAGACCTTCGGGTCCGAGCGCCTCACCGGCGCGCTCCTCGACCGCCTGACCCATCACGTCAGCATCCTCGAGATGAATGGTGACAGCTATCGCCTCGCCCAAAGCCGGGCACGCAAAGCCAGCCGCACGTCCTGAAAAACGCAATGTTGGGGGTATCGAACACCGCTCGGGCTACGCCCTCCCGGCGCTCGATACCCCCAACATCAAGTGGCCTGGTTTTGCGCCGCCCAATGGCCGACTTTTACCCCGCCGTTGACACCTCTTGGCGGTTCAGTGACAAAATCGGCCGACCCATCTTGCCCGTTGTATAAAGGAATGAGAACGTTCACAGTATGGAGCCGACTGTCCGGTTCTTTCGCCCGAACGCGGCATCGATGGATCAGAAATAGGAGCAGGCCCGTGCCTTTGTCGTTCGACAATATCTGCGCGATGAACTTCCACTACCAGCGCTATCCGCTCGAGGCATTCCTTGACGATGCCGCCGAACTCGGTCTTACCCAGGTCGAGATCTGGGGCGCCGCGCCACACTTTTATGTGGGCGACCGGACACTGAGTGATGCACGCGAATTGAGAAACCAGATTCGCACGCGCAACCTAAAGATCGCCTGTTTCACACCGGAACAATGCGTCTACCCGATCAATCTCGCATCACCTCAAGAAAAGCTTAGAAATCGCAGCGTTCGCTATTTTGAGCAATGCCTGGAGATGTGTGCGGAGATGGCAAGTCCTGCGCTGCTGGTTACACCAGGCTCGGGATATGCCAATGAGCCGGCGGCACTGGCGTGGGATCGGTGTGTGAATTCGCTTGGAACGATTTCAAAACGCGCAGAAGAGCTTGGCATAACCCTTTATCTCGAGTGCCTGCCACCGGCATGGAGCAATGTGGCAACCACGGCACGCGATCTTGCCCGGCTGCTCGCTGTCGTCGGCTCACCGGCAATCCGATCAATGATGGATACCTCGGCAGCGGTTCTGTCGGAAGAAAGTGTTTCCGATTACGCGACCGAGCTGAAATCCGGTTTCGCTCACATGCACATGACGGATGCAGATGTCGCGGGCAGTCATCTGGCTTGGGGAGATGGCATGCTCGACCTCGATCTCTACCTTGCCGAGCTCCAAACCATTGGCTACCAGGGGGCCCTTTCGCTCGAGTTGACCAATTCGAGATATTATCTTGATCCAAAGCCCGCTCTCAAGCAGAGCGTGGAAAAGCTCTCTGCAGCCATCGGGCGCTTGGCATAGACAGGGCCCGAGCAAATAGAACGCGCCGGAATCGGTTTTCCGATACCGGCGCAAATGCGGCTTTTCCCTGCCTGGCGGGTCAGAAACTGTGATCAGTAGTCGGAGATCTTTTTCATATAGCGCCGGCCCTCCAGCATGGGCTGGTTGCGCAGATCAGCAATTCTATAGGCAAAGCGCCACAACGTGTCGAAGAACACCAGTGGAACAAGATAGCCGCGGAAGGCTTCGTCAATGCCGCTGAGGTCGAGCTTTTTTGCATCGAGGACCATGACGTTCTTTTCCGAACCAAACCGGAGTGCGAAGTCTCTTGCTCTTTCCTCCATGCGGCGGGTCTCATCAAGACCGACCATGACGATGAAGCTTGCGTCCTCGTCGGTGACTTCGAACGGGCCATGGAAATATTCGTTGGCGTGAATGGCCTGAGAATTGATCCACTGCATCTCCATCAACACACAGATCGAGAAGGAGTAGGCTGCGCCGTAGTTGGCGCCGCTGGCAAGCGTATAGATGACGTCTTTCTTGGCGAGCCGGGGTGCATAGTCATCGAACATGGGAGCAAAGACCTCATGGGCCTTGTCGATGGCCGGCTGAAGATGGCTCAGGCTCGACAGGAGTGAAGGTATGATATCGACTCCGTCGGTCTGGTTCACCAGACCGGCCAGCAGCATGTAGAGCACGCCATAATTGGACTCGGCAGCGTCGATGGGAATGCCGGTCGTGTAGAACGCCTGATAGTTGAGAACATGTTCGGCGGTCCGGCCGAGCGGGGAGTCCGAGTCCAGTGTCATGGCTATCGTGGCAGCGCCCCTTGAGCGCGCGAACTCGGCTGCGGCGGCAGTTTCTTTTGTGGTGCCGGTCTGAGAGCAAAGGATGACCAGGGCGTTTTCGTCAAGCTTGAGGGGATTGCGCGCGATGAACTCGTCGGCGTTGTAAACGTCAGAGTTCAGTGTCTTGGAATGGCGGTCGAGAAAGTACTTGCCCGGGTGCATGATTGAAAGGGATCCGCCACAGGCGACGAGAAAGACGTTCCTGATCTCGCGACCCCTTATGGCGCTCAGAGCTTTTGAGATATCGGGGTTGAGTTCGGTTTTCATAAAGGCCTCTTGCATTGGCAGGTCCAAATGGGGGGACGGTCTGGCGCTTGGAGCCAGGGCGGGTTGAAAAATGTGCGTCGCGCAGAAGTTCAGCGTGCCGCGTTGACAACTGTCCTGATAAAGTGCGAACGTTCTCACACAGAGTCAACACGAAAATTCGCTTCAGAAGGGTCAGATGGTCAGAATCGCAGCAATGGGCGACAACGTGGTGGATTGCTATGTCGCCAACGGGATGATGTATCCTGGCGGAAATACACTAAATGCCGCTGTCTTCATCCGCCGGTTCGGCGGGCTATCGGCCTATATCGGTCGCGTTGCTGACGATCCTGCAGGGCGCCATATCTGCGCAGCGCTTGAATCAGAAGGGGTCGATGTCTCCCATTTGCAGGTGCTCGATCAAGGCATGACGGCCTATTGCGTCGTCGGCCACGAGAAGGGCGACAGGGTCTTTCTCACCTTTGACCTCGGCGTCTCGATGTTTGAGCCGACCCAGAGCGATATCGAGTTCGCTTCTGGCTATGACGCCGTCCATATCGGTCGCTCCAGTGGACTCGATGATCATCTGGCCAAGCTGGCTGGACGGACGCGGCTGTCCTACGACTTTTCCACCAGGTACGAAGCCGAGCACGTCGAGGCTGTTGCCCCACTCTGCTACCTCGCTGCCGCTTCGGCCGGTGACATAGCTGAGAGAGAGGCCCTGGCCCTCCAGCAACGCATGCTTGATGCGGGAGCCAACTGGGCGCTGGTCACCCGTGGCAAGGCCGGAGCGATCCTCTCGGATGGACGCCGGGTTCACTCAGTGGCAGCAGTTTCCACTCAAGTTGTCGACACGCTGGGAGCGGGGGATACCTTTACTGCCAGGACACTGTTTGGCTTGCTCAAAGGTGAGGGGGCAGATGAAATTTTGGCGTCAGCGGCGCAGGCGGCGGCCGACACGTGTCGATACTACGGTGCCGTAGGGTATGGCACCCCGATTGAAATTTGCGCCGACGTGCCGGTTCTAAAGGGCCTTGGTGTTTGATGGCGCCGCCCGCTCATGAGCTTTTGGCATGACCTCAGCACCATTGGGCGTTTCCCGGGCTTCGCGAGGATGTGTAGGACCTTGGGTGCGAGACTTTCAAACCAGAGTGAATAATGGCTGTGACAAAACCCTCGCTTGGTGACCATCTCAAGTTGGCCCACCGGGTAAATTCCATCGAGGTCTCTCTGATCGTGCGCCTGAGTGAGACCGCCGCCGCGCGCAAGGCAGCTGGCGAGGATGTGATCTCGCTTGGAACGGGCGAGCCCGATTTCGGCACTCCCGATTTCGTTCTGGACGCAGCGCGCGCAGCAATGGAGCGCGGCGAGACGCGATATACCGCCAATACGGGAACCGCGGCGCTTAAGACTGCCATTGTGGCGAACTACCGAAACAAGGGCATTGGCATCGGCCCCAAAAACATCATCGCATCGGCCGGGGCCAAACAGGTCTTGTTCAATGCCTTTATGGCAACGCTCGATGAGGGCGACGAAGTGGTGATCCCGGCGCCCTACTGGACAAGCTATGTCGACATGGTTTCGATGTGTGAAGGTGTGCCTGTAACGATACCGACGAGCGCCAGAGAAGGTTTTGTTGTATCCCCGCAAGCGCTGGAGCAGGCGATCACCCCGCGTACGAAGTGGGTGTTGCTCAATTCCCCGTCCAACCCCTCAGGCGGGGCATACGATCACGATCAGCTGCGCGCCCTGCTGCCGGTTTTCGAGCGGCAGCGGCATGTGGGCCTGATGTCGGACGAGATATATGAGCATCTTGTCTATGATGACTTTTCCTTTGTCTCGGCATTGGAAGCTCTGCCTGAACTCGCCGAGCGAACCCTTGTGGTGAACGGCGTTTCCAAAGCGTATGCCATGACCGGATGGCGGCTCGGTTACGGTATTGGTCCAGAGGTATTGATTGGTGCAATGGCAGCGGTGCAGGGGCAGGCAACGTCTGCGCCATCCTCTATTTCCCAAGCAGCGGCGATTGGAGCCTTGGAGGGTCCAATCGCCGTGCTGAAGGAACGTCGTGCCGATTTTGAACGCCGGCGGGATTTGGTGGTGGCTGGGCTCAATGCCATTGATGGCTTGGTTTGTTCCAGGCCGCGAGGCGCCTTCTACGCCTTTCCAGACTGCACGGGGCTCCTCGGACGCAGGGCGCCCGGCGGCAGGCTGATTACCACGGACACCGAACTTTGCGAGTATTTCCTTGATCGGGCAGGCGTTGCTGTCGTGCCCGGAGTGGCTTTCGGGGCACCGGGACATTTTAGACTGTCTTATGCCTATGCCCAATCGGCGCTCGAGCAGGCGCTCGAACGCATCGCGGCCGCCAGCGCCGCACTCTCCTCCCTCACGTGAACCAGGAACTGCATTAGCCCATGGCCCACAATGACACTTTATCCAACGCCGGTCTGACCCAAGACGAACTCAGCGGCGGCGATCTCAAGGTCTTCTCGCCTGTCGACGGCGCCATGATCGCCGAGATCAAGACCCACACGCCGTCCGACGTCGAAGCAATGATCGCTCGCGCCAAGGCAACGTTCGACGCCTGGCGTCGGGTGCCCGCGCCAAGACGCGGCGAGTTGATCCGGCTCTTCGGGGAAGAATTGCGCGCCGCCAAGTCTGAACTTGGAGCGCTCGTAACGCTCGAATGCGGTAAAATCCTACAAGAGGGTCTCGGTGAGGTCCAGGAGATGATCGACATCTGCGACCTCGCCGTCGGCCAGTCGCGGCAACTGTTCGGTCTCACCATCGCCTCTGAACGTCCCGGGCATGCCATGCGCGAAACCTGGCATCCCATGGGGGTTGCCGGAGTCATTACCGCCTTCAACTTCCCCGTCGCCCCCTTTGCCTGGAATTTCTGCCTCGCAATCGTCTGTGGCGACCCGGTTATCTGGAAACCCTCGGAAAAGACGCCGCTTTGTGCCCTGGCCACGGCGAAACTCTTCGAGCGAGCAGTCGAGAAATTCGGCGATGCTCCGGCCGATCTCCTCCAGATTGCTCTGGGTGCAGGCGAAGTGGGCGAAGTTCTGACCCGATCAAAGGACGTTCCGATCATCTCGGCAACCGGCTCGACCCGCATGGGCCGCGCGGTAGGGCCGGTCGTGGCCGAACGGTTTGGCAAGTCTATCCTGGAGTTGGGCGGCAACAACGCCATGATCGTCGCCCCGTCCGCCGATCTGGACAACGCGGTGCGGGCCATTGTGTTTTCGGCCGTCGGGACGTGTGGCCAGCGCTGCACGAGCCTGCGCCGGGTGATCGTGCACGAAGATGTTCGCGACACGCTTGTCGAGCGCCTCAAGGCTGTTTACCAGGGCCTGCCCATCGGCAATCCGCTTGAAGCGGGGACGCTTGTGGGGCCGCTCATCGATGGGGACGCGGCGCGGATGATGGAAGAGGCGCTCAGCGCGGCCAGGGCGCAGGGTGGAACGGTCACCGGCGGTGGAAGCGCAGACGGCGTTGAGGGGGGAGCCTACGTGCACCCGGCCATCGTTGAAATGCCCGACCAGACCGATATCGTTTGCACCGAAACCTTCGCGCCTATCCTGTACGTTATGACCTACAAGACGCTCGATGAGGCGATCGCGTTGCAGAACGGGGTGCCGCAGGGGCTCTCGAGCTGCATTTTTTCAACCGACGTGCGCGAGACCGAGACATTCCTCTCTGCAGTGGGATCGGACTGTGGCATCGCCAACGTTAATATCGGTCCCTCTGGCGCGGAGATTGGCGGGGCCTTCGGCGGCGAAAAGGAGACCGGAGGTGGACGCGAAAGTGGATCTGACGCCTGGAAGGCCTATATGCGCCGCCAAACCAACACTGTGAACTATTCCCGCGAACTGCCGCTCGCCCAAGGGATCACATTCGACATCAAGGCCATGCCATGACCGACTTTCTGTCCAAAAGCGAAATCAGAGCCCGCTTTTGCCGGGCCATGTCCGAGATGTACAAGAAGGAGGTTCCCCTTTATGGAGACCTCATTGATCTGGTCCGCGACGTCAACAATGATGTCCTGGCCAACGATCCAGATCTCAAAGCGCGACTTGAAGCGCTCGACAATCTCGATCGACTCTCTGAAGAGCGTCACGGGGCCATTCGGCTTGGCAAGGCGGACGAGCTTTTCACGATGCGGCGCCTGTTTGACGTCATGGGTATGGAGCCGGTTGGTTATTACGACCTCTCGGTGGCGGGAATTCCCGTCCATTCCACGGCTTTTCGCCCCACCCAGAGCGAGGCACTCAAGCGCAGCCCGTTCCGCGTTTTCACCTCGCTTTTGCGTTTGGAGCTTATTGAAGACAAGAATTTGCGCGAGGCAGCCGAGTTGACGCTTGCCGAGCGCGATATCTTTTCTCAGCACGTGCGGTTTCTGATCGACAAATCCGAATCTGAGGGCGGCCTGAACGAGGCTGATGCCGAGGCTTTCATTTCCGAGGCTCTCGGAACTTTCCGCTGGCACTCGAACGCCACTGTGTCCGAAGCGACCTATCAGGAGCTCCATGACGCTCATCGTTTGGTCGCGGACGTGGTGAGCTTTCGCGGTCCCCATATCAATCATCTTACGCCGCGCACCCTCGATATCGATGCTGTCCAGCGCCTGATGCCCGAACGCGGCATCACGCCCAAGGCCGTGATCGAAGGGCCGCCGCCACGCCAATGCCCGATCCTGCTGCGCCAGACCAGTTTCAAGGCGCTCCAGGAACAGATTGCCTTTATTGGGAAAGACGGCAATCGCGTTCCAGGCAGGCATACGGCGCGGTTCGGTGAAATCGAGCAGCGTGGGGTCGCGCTCAAACCCAAGGGCCGCAGGCTCTACGATGAGTTGCTCGACAGTGCCCGCGGACTGGCTCAGCCCAAGGCAGATGGCTCCAACACAGCTCAATATATGAGAGCGCTGCGTGAAGTCTTTGCACCCATGCCGGATTCTTATGAGAACTTGCGCGCGCAAGGGTTGGCCTATTTCCACTACTACGTGACAGAGCAAGGCAAGTCGGCGTCGCGCCATGAACTGTCACACGATATCGAATCGCTGATTGACTCTGGGTATGTGGGGACTGATCCCATCGTGTACGAAGATTTTCTCCCCGTTTCGGCCGCAGGCATATTCCAGTCGAATCTGGGCGACAATTCTGCCAGGGACCGGCTGGAAAAGTCCCACCAGCAGAGCTTTGAGGCGGCCCTGGGAGCGCCTGTCGCAGACGAATTTGCGCTCTACCAGGCCCTTGAGGACGCTTCGCTTGACGCTGTATGGGATGCACTGGGCCTGTCACGAACTCAAGCGAGCTGAGAGCGAGAGTGCACGCCCGCTCTCCCACAAAAGACGCTCGCCTCAAGCGCTTCATCAAGGCGCTCAAGGCCGGCGGTTTTGCAGGCGACATTGATACCGGATTGGGAACCCGAGAGGTTTTGGCGATCGACAATTCGGTCTATCGGGTGCCTCCCTTGGCAGCGATATTCCCACGCCGACCCAATGATATCGAGATTGCCGTCCGCGCACTCGATCAATCGGGGCCCGAGCCCCTGAGCCTGACGGCCAGAGGTGGAGGTACCGGCACGAATGGGCAGTCTCTCAATGACGGGATCATTCTCGACACCTCGCGATACCTCAGGTCCATTATCGGGTTTGATGCCGAAGCTGGAATTGTGCGCGTGGAACCAGGTGTGGTTCTTGATGAGCTCAACGCGTTTCTCGCCCCCCATGGCTGGTTCTTTCCCCCGAGCGTCTCGACGGCCAGCCGCGCAACGATCGGGGGCATGGTTGCAACCGATGCGTCTGGCAAAGGATCGCGCCAATACGGCAGAACCTCGGACTATATCGCATCGATGGACGTGGTTCTCGCGGACGGTACGCCCTTAACGATTGCGCCCTTGGACGAGACTCAAGCCGCCAACGTCGCTGGGCGCGACGACAGGGGTTCGCTTCTTGCCGCCGAAGTCAAGGTGATGCTGGAGGCGGCAAAGCACCATTTCCAGCACGTCTTTCCCAGGATGAACCGCGGCCTGACTGGCTACAATCTCAAAGAGGCCCTCCCAGAGAAGGGCGGTCTGAATTTGTGCAAGATTCTTTCAGGCTCGGAAGGCACCTTGGCGATCACGGCAGCCATTACCCTGCGCTTGCGGCGAACGCCAAAATCGAAGGGGCTCATGGTGCTGTTCTACCACAGCTTTGCCAGTGCCCTCGGCCATGTGCCCCGTCTCGTCGAGGCAGATCCGCTGGCAGTAGAGATCCTTGACGACAAGATTTTGAGCCTGGCGCAGAACGACCCTGTCTGGGCAGAGCTCGGATCGCTGTTAGGGGAGGTCGATGGTCGTGTCGGGGCCGTCAATTTTGTGGAGGTGGCTGGAGACAGTTCAGTGGAGGTCAGCGCAAAGCTGGCGACGCTGGCTTCTCATCTTGAAGGTGATGACACAGCCTTTTTGACACGTTCTGTAATCGATCCTGCCGCCATAAAGGCGGCGTGGTCACTCCGGGCGAAGTCCGTTGGGCTCCTTGGTGCTCTCGAAGGGAAACGGAAAGCCTATCCCTTTGTCGAGGATACCGCGGTGCCGCCTGAAAACCTCGCCGCCTATGTTGCCGAATTCCGTGCACTTCTTGATCAACACGGCCTTTCCTATGGCATGTTCGGCCATGCTGATGTGGGATGCCTGCATGTTCGTCCTACGCTCGACATGCGCGATGCGGCCGACCGAGAGTTGATCCGTACCGTTTCCGATGGCGTCCAAGCATTAACCCGCGCATATGGCGGCTTGATTTGGGGCGAGCACGGACGCGGTGTACGTGGGGAATACCTTGAAGAGGTCTTCGGGCCAGATCTCTACCCGGTTGTGCAGCGTATCAAGTCCCTCTTCGATCCTGGCAACCGGCTCAACCCGGGCAAACTTGCAGCGCCTGCCGGCAGCGAGGTTGGTGTGCTGCGAATCGACGAGGTGCCTTTCCGCGGCGAAACCGACGCCGAAATTCCCGCTCACCGTCGGCCGATGGTGCAAAATGCCATTGACTGCAATGGCAACGGCGCCTGTCACGATTGGGATCCTGCCGACCCGATGTGTCCCTCCTACAAGGTCAGCAGGGACAAGACGCAATCGCCAAATGGTCGCGCCGCGCTTCTAAGAGCATGGGCGCGGACACCCGATCCCGAGGCCGAGGCGGCACTCAAGTCCAGTCTTGATACGTGCCTGTCCTGTCGTGCCTGCGCATCGGCTTGTCCGGTCAAGGTCGACATTCCGACGATGAAGGCGTCGTTTCTCGAGACCTATTATGCACGGCATCGCCGCCCGATGCGCGACTACGTTGTCAGGCTTATGGAACCGGCGCTCCTCACCGCCCGTCGCTTCGCGCGACCGTCAAATGCCGTGCTGGACAGTTGGCCGGCAAAGCGGGTGCTGACCGCTCTTGGGCTGGTGGACCTGCCAGGGTTCTGTGACCGGACTCTGGAAAGCCGACTGCGCGAGGAAGGAATTGCGCTCCTCGATCTGTCCCGCCCTCCCACAGAGTCGGGAAGTGTGATTATTGTCCCTGACAGCTTTCTTGCCAGTTTTGACATCGGGCCGCTGATTGCCACTGCCAGGATGTTGAGCCTACTTGGGTTCAAACCGGTTGTGGCACCTGTTCTGGCCAACGGCAAAGCGCTCGAGGTGCGCGGTTTCGGTCGGGCCCACGCCAAGTCAAACCGGCATCTCCAGCGGACTCTGCGTTTGTACGCTGCACTAGGATGGCCCCTGGTCGCCGTTGAACCGGCAACCACGATCGATGCCCGCAGGCATGGCGCCGACTTCCTGCTCCCGATTGATGTGTTCCTTGAGCGGCAGCTGGCAGGGGATGGCAATTTCGAACGCATCAGAGACGGCGGCAGTCTGTTTCTTCATTGCACGGAAGCAACCAGCGATCCCAAGGCCGGTGGCCGCTGGCAGAAGATCTTTGCCCATTTCGGAATCGAGGTGGATGTCGTCAGTGTCGGCTGTTGCGGAATGAGTGGATTGTTTGGGCATGAGGCTGAACACAAGGAGATGTCGCGCGCGATTTTTGAGCTTTCATGGGCTGATCCGATAGCAAGAGGCGGCGCCATGGCGACGGGCTTTTCCTGCCGATGTCAGACCAAACGCTTTGGGCAAGGGCGGGTGCCCCATCCCCTTGAAGTTCTGGCCTGTCACGTTGCCGGGCAGGGGAGTGGCTATGGGGGGCGGCAAAATGGATAATGCGTCCCCCCAAGGGTCTGTTAATTTGAGGGCTTTCCCACTCCGCCCCTCTGGTGAACCCATGGCCATTCCGCGTCGCTTCCTTCCCTCCATGTCGTTGCTCTCGGCGTTCGAGGCCGCGGCACGCCATGAAAGCTTCACAGCTGCTGCAGAAGAACTGTCTGTCTCTCAAAGTGCAGTCTCTCGTCAGATCCGGCTGCTCGAAGAGCAGATTGGAAGCAAGCTTTTTGTACGGGACAGGCAGACAGTCCGGCTTTCCGAGGCCGGAGCCACCTATGCGCGCGAAATTCGCGAAGCTCTGCAACGAATTGGCAGTGCCTCGCTCAACCTGCGCGCCAATCCGTACGGGGGGACGCTCAATTTGGCCATTTTGCCTACATTCGGAACACGCTGGCTGGCGCCGCGACTTCCGATGTTTTTGGAGCGGCAACCTGGTGTGACCATCAATCTTACCACGCGGCTCGAGGCATTTGACTTTCGCGCCGACCCTTTCGATGCGGCCATTCATTTTGGCGACAACCCATGGCCGGGAACCGAAGGCGTGGAGCTGATGACCGAAACGGTCATCCCGGTTGCGTCACCTGGGTTTCTGGAGCGCCACACGATAAACACCGCCCAGGATTGTCTCGGGGCTCCTCTGCTCCATTTGGCGAGCCGAGCCGATCAGTGGGAGCGTTGGTTTGCACAACAAAACGTCGATGCCGGGCGTTTGCGCGGCATGCTGTTTGATCAGTTCGCAACGGCGGCCCAGGCTGCCAGTTCGGGCCTGGGCCTTGCGCTTTTGCCGCGCTTTTTGATCGAAAGCGACCTGGAGCGGGGTGATCTGGTTCCCATCCTGAACGCGCCAATGCTCAGCCGCGAGCGCTACTTTCTCGTTTGGCCGCCAGCCCATGCCAGCCACCGTCCCCTAAAGGCTTTCCGTGACTGGATCATCTCGCTGTCGAGAACGGATAACGACTAGCCTCCGTCTGCTTGACCGGGAAGAAAGGACATCCACGGGCTGTTGACTTATCGTTCCATAAGGAACTAATATGAAGGCGAGGGTGCCGGCGCGCGGTTCGGTAGGCCGCGAGTTCCGGGCAATTTTGTGCCGTTATGCGGTATGATGAATTGGAGAGTCGATCAGTTTATCGTCAGATTTTGCCAAGGCCGGCCCGATTTTGGTACTGATTTCCGAATTGGCCGGTTCCGCCTTTCGGCGGTCTGAGCGTGGCTTTCTGGGCCGCTTCCGCGGTTTTGAGAAGATGCCTGCGCGGCCGGGCGGGCGACCATTGACCAATGTTGTTCCATATGGAACATATTTTCATTGGGTGAGAATCCTGCGGCGCAGGTGAAAACAGCTCTCCTCAAGGAGAGCGAAACAGAGGGTGGGGTCGATGCTGCACGACCCCGGAACCGAAATGATGCTAGCGCAGCCAAAGGGAGTAACACGATGATTTCGTCAATGATTAGCCGTCGGGCACTGGGCAAGCTACTTGCGGCCACCTCGGCATTGGGTCTTATGAGCGCGCCCGCCCTCGCTCAGGAGGTGACGATCCGCCTTGCCACTGTCAATCCGCCCACCGGCGAATCCTTCATCATGGCCGAAGAGGCTGCCGAGAGGGTCACCGAGCGCACCGAAGGGCGTGTTCAGTTCCAGATGTTCCCTTCTGCTCAGCTTGGCTCGACCACCGATTCCATCGAGCAGGCCAGCCAGGGGCAGCCCGTGATGACGTTCACTTCGGCGTCCTTTCTGGCCGGTTTTGGTGTGCCGGAGCTCGCGATCGTGGAAGGTCCCTTTATTGTTGAAAACACCGAGGAAGCCGAACGACTGGCGTTTTCCGATCTCATGATGGGCTACTACGATGATCTTGCACAGACTGCAGGAATTCGCGTTGTAGCGCTGAACTGGTTTGATGGACCCCGGCATATGATTGGCAATGCTGGCTATCCTCACCCCGATGATCTTGAAGGCGTGCGCATGCGTGTGCCGCCGGTCGAAACCTGGATCAAGACTTTTGAACCTCTCGACGTGTTGGCAACGACCGTCGAGGCCGCTGAAGTCTATTCCGCTCTATCTCAGGGTGTGGTGTCGGCGGCAGAAGCCCCGTTGACGGGGCTGCGTGCGAGCGGCTGGCAGGAAGTGGCCAAGCACATTACGCTGACCGGGCACTTCAATCTGTTTCTCGGCTGGGTGATGAGCGAAGAGACCTATCAGGCTCTCAGCGAAGAGGACCGAGCCATTTTGATGGAAGAGTTCCGTGTAGGCGGCCAGGACCTTACAGCGCTGTCCAAGGGTCTCGAAGATGAGGTTCGGGCCGAATTTGAAGAGCAGGGCGTGACCTTCCACGAAGCGGACGTTCAAGCTTACAGAGACCAGACGGCGAGCTTTTACACAAGCTTTCCTGATTGGCCCGAAGGGCTTTACGATCAGGTTCGCGCTGCTGCCACAGGCGAATAAGACAAGGATCAGCGCCGCCCTGTCAAACCGGGCGGCGCACACACAGGGGTGAGTCAATGGTAACGATCCGACGCGTGGTCGAGCTAACAGGCTCGGTCTTGCCCGCGCTGTTTATCGCCTGTCTTGTTATCGTTGTCTCAGCTGACGTCATTGCGCGCAACGTGCTGCGCGTTCCCTTTTATGCCGCCCACGACCTGGCCATATTGGCCTTTTCTGCGACTGTGTGGCTGGGGCTGGTTGGCGCTGCGCTCTATGGTCAGCTCTTCGGCATCGGCTTTTTTGTCGAGCTTTTGCCGAGACGAGCCAGAACGCCAGCTTCAATTGTCTCTCATTTGCTTGTCATAGCCATATCGGTGTCGGTCATTCAGGCTGCCATCGCCCAGATATCGACGGCCCGGTTCACGACATTTCTTGCCTTGGGCTGGCCCAAGTGGATCATGGCCGCGTTGCTTGCCGTCGGCATGGGCGGGATCATCGTCGTGCAGGTTCTGGCAATAGTCGAGGAAGTGAGAGAGGCCAAGGCAAGATCATGACCGTTGCCGTAATCGCTTTTGTGGCGCTTATCATCCTGCGCGTTCCCATCGGATTTACCATGCTGGGTGCCTCAGCGGCCTATTTCGCGTTGAACCCGATGATGGCGAGTATCCTCGCTCAGCGCATGGGGTCGAGCATGGAATCGTTTCCCTTGCTGGCCATTCCCCTGTTTGTCGTGGCTGGCTGCGCGATGGCGCGAGGAGGAATAGCAGAAAAGCTCTACGGGTTCGCCGAAAGCCTCGTGGGCCACTGGAAGGGCGGACTGGCGCAGGTAGCGGTGCTCAATTCGGTGTTCATGGGAGCGATGTCGGGATCGGCCAATGCCGATGCCGCCATCGATGCGCGCACGATTGTGCCGGTGATGCGCCAGAGGGGCTATTCCAACGCTTATGGTTCAGTGGTCAGCGCTGCGTCCTCGATCATCGCGCCTATCATGCCACCGTCAATTGCGCTGATCGTTTACGGTCTGTTGACGAATACCTCTATCGGCCGGCTGTTCATGGGCGGCGTGGTACCGGCAATCATTATCGGTATCGCACTGATGCTGATGGTTCGCTGGACCGCGGGGCGGCGCAATTATGCTCCATCGCGTTCAACGCGTGCCAGCCTCGGCGAGATCGGCCGGAATGGCTGGGCGGCGTTGTGGGCACTCGCAATGCCGGTCATGCTGCTGTTTGGCCTGCGGATAGGGCTTTTCACGCCCACCGAATTGGGTGCCATTGCCGCCCTGTACGCCTTCCTGGTGGGCGTATTCGTCTATCGTGGCATCGGCTGGGGTGATGTCTATGGGCTTCTGCGTGAATCTGCTCACACAACGGCAAGCGTTATGTTCATCGTCGCCGCGGCGGCCGTTTTCTCGCTCATCCTGAGCCTTGAGCAGGTGCCGCAGATGTTGGTGAGCGGGCTGCTTGGTATCTCGGACAACAAATACGTCGTGATGCTGGTCATAAACATCGCTCTGCTGCTGCTCGGGACGGTCTTTGAAGGATTGGCCCTGGTCGTCATACTGGGCCCCCTCCTGATCGAGGTGGCGACAGAGTTGGGAATAGATCCTGTTCATCTCGGGGTTGTTCTGGTGTTCAATACGGCCATCGGATCGATGACGCCGCCCGTGGGTACAGTCATGTTCACGGTGTGCACGATTACCCGATGCTCCATCGAGGAATTCACCAGGGAATTCTTGCCTTATTTGGCAGTTCTCGTTTCGGTTCTGCTGCTGTTGACCTTTGTGCCCCCGCTGGTGACATTCCTGCCCGATCTCGTGTTCTGACCGGCAATCTCCGGGCGGAACGATCTTTGCGCTGCAGAGCAGCGAACGACCAGTGAAGGCGCGGGGGAGAGGAGGTCCCTAGAAAGGCTCGATCCAGTCATCAGCGTCTTCGATCAGTTTAGCGAGTATGGCATCGAGTGCCGTACGTTCCACCGGGCTGAGGTTCTTTAGCATATAGGCTTCTCGTGCCTTATGGATAGCGAGGGTCTGTTCATGCAACTCCCGGCCGGCCGGCTCTATGGTGAGGAGCACGCGGCGGCGATCGGCTGGATCCACTTCCGTATGGACGAGCCCTTTTTTCAGGAGCCGATCGATGGCTCGACTGATTGAGTTCTTGGGACGGCCGAGGAACTCGCTGATCGATTTGGCCGTCAGTTGCCCATAGGTTGCCAAGGCAAAGAGGACGTTGTTTTCGTCGCGATAGAGCCCGAAGCGCTTCTCGATTTCAGCAAAGACGGGCCCTGTGTAAAAGCCAGACCACAAACTCAGGCGCAGTCCGTCACGGTCGATGTCAGGGTTGGACAGCACTTTGTCGAGGATTCCTTTGGGCGTCGCTACGTGACTGCCCCCGACGTCATCAAATCGATCGTTCATTTCATTTGTTCCGCTCATCGCCTGCAGCTTCCTAGCCCATTACCGACAATAGGACCAGTCGGTCGCCTTGACAAAGTTCCATATGGAACCAATAACAGCGCGATATTGGTGCTCATACGCGGGCACCGAACGGCGCAAGGCCAAGATGCCAAGTGGAGACAACAATGAAAAGCTTTGATGTAGCGGCGGTGGAGAAGTTGGTTGACTATCCAGGACTCATCGCTGCGTTGGAGGAAGCCCACAAGGCTGGCATGCCCGAGGCGCAGCATATGGTGATGGATGAGCCTGAGGGGGGGAGCAACAAGTTTGTTTCGCTCCTTGGGTGGGCCAGGAATGATGTCGTTGCCGCCAAGCTTGTGGGCGTGTTTCCAACCAACCTCAAGCGCCAGCCCGCTGAGCCATCCGTCCAGGGGCTGGTGGTAGTATTTGACGCCACGACCGGAGCTCCCACTCTTATCGCGGACGGAGCCGCCATGACTTTCCGCAAGACAGCGGGGGATTCCGGGCTTGGCAGCAGGTTGCTCGCACGACCGGATGCCAAGACACTGCTGGTCCTTGGCGCAGGAGGGCTGGCACCTCACATGATAGATGCCCACGTCGCCGCGCGGCCATCAATCGAGCGGGTGATGATCTGGAATCGCACTCCTGAACGGGCCACCGCGCTGGCTGAGCGTCTGGCCGACCGCTACGTGGTCACCGCTGTTCTTGATCTCGATGATGCGGTGGCTCAAGCCGATATCGTCAGTTGCGTGACCATGTCGGACCGGCCTCTGGTGAAAGGGCGCTGTCTCAAACCCGGCGCTCATCTTGATCTCGTCGGCGCCTATCTTCCGACCATGCGCGAAGCCGATGATGAAGCGATCAGACGCGGATCGCTGTTCGTCGATACCCGAAACGGAATGGAGGGAGCCGGAGACCTCATCCAGCCTGTCAACGCCGGCGTCATCGGCTGGGACGCTGTGCAGGCGGACGCATTCGAGCTGTGCCAAGGCGTGCATGCAGGTCGCAGCGCTGACGACGAAATCACGATCTATAAGAATGTCGGGGGCGGACACCTCGACTTGTATACCGCCCGATATCTCGCGTCGCGAATCTAGAACCGCGACGAGGCGAGATGCAAAAGGTGGCTGCCCAGCTTGTAGGCTCTCGTCCTCACCCTTCCCAGTCTGGCACGGCCAACAGGGTTCTGGGGGAGCAACATTTGCTCTCCCAGCACAATGTGTCGCGCCATGGCTCGGCCAAAGACCGTTCCCGGCGCGATGCCGCGCCCGTTGAAGCCGTTCACGCCAATCGCTTTGGGGCCATGGTGATGGAACTTTGGCAGCGCGTTGTCGGTCATTCCGATTTGTCCGTGCCAGCAGTGATCCAGCCGCACTTTGGAAAGGAAGGGAAAGAGCCTGGCGATCGAGCGTTGGGCGAAGGCCCGTTGAGCACCCAGCGATATCGGGTCGAGTGCGCCGACGCTCCCAAAGATCAGCCGGCCAGCATTGTCCTTGCGGAATGCTGTCATCACAGTGCGGGTATCCCAGCATCCGTGACCCTGGGGCAGGATGCGTGCCGCAATCTCCTCGGGCAGCACTTCGGTTGCAAATTGAAAGAAGGGCAGGAGGGTCAGCTCATCTTGCTGTCGCACGAAGGCATAGCGCTTTTCGAGCCCTGAATAGGCGTTGCTGGCAACGATGATCCACTTTGCTCTCACGGTTCCGCCCGGTGTTTCCAGCGTCCAGTGGTCGTTCTCGTGATGAGCCGACGTGACAGGCGAGTGAGTGAAGATGGTTGCACCTGCAGCTTGCGCGGCCGCCGCCAGTCCCCGTGCGTAGGACAGGGGCTGTAGCGTGCCGGCCCGTTCGTCCAGAAGGGCGGAGGAAAAAGCACTTGTCCCCGTCAAAACTTCCGCGTCTGCTCGATTCAGGCGTCGAACAGGGGCGCCTAGCGCCTGCCACTGGGCTTCGCGCTCACCGAGTTCTTTATCGCCCGCTGAACCCACGCCCAGATGGAGCGTGCCATTGCGCACTGCCTCGCACTCGATGCCGAAGCGCGCTATGAGGTCGAATACCAGCGCGGGCCCATCGCCCAGCGCCTGGATCAGTCGCGTGCCCCACTCGAGACCCTGTGCATCGATTAGGTCGTTGGGCATAACCCACATGCCCGCGTTAACCAGCCCCACGTTGCGACCAGACCCTCCATGCCCGATATCCCTGGCCTCAAGAACAATGGCGTGCTGATCGAGTTCAGCGAGGTGAAGCGCCGCCGACAGCCCGGTGAAACCACCACCGATGATGGCGACATCTGCGACATGATCGCGTGAAAGCACCGTGGTCGCAGGTGGCACGCTGGCGGTGTCGGCCCAGAGATTGTTGTGGTTATGGTCGTCAAGCACGGTTCAGATCATCCTGGTTGAACCGTCAGCTTTAGCGAGCATGCGATGGCGCGCAACAAACCATTGGTTTTGACTTCATTCACCTCGGTTGCAGAGCGGGCCTGGGCACTGTGATCGGAGGTGGTGTACAGCCTCGTTATTGCCCGGTCACCGAAACAGCCTGACCGGGAAGCGCGCGCGGTGGTGCTACCGATCCGCGGACTATCTGACGCGTGCGCATGACGATGCGTTTTTCAGGTTCGTCATTTCCCGCGATCCGGTCGAGCAGGAGTTGGGCAGCGGCCTCGCCCATTGCACCTCGCGGTTGCGCCACGGCATCGAGCCGGGGTCTCACGAACCCCATCCAATCGAGATCGTCAAAACATATGACGGAAAGATCATCGGGCAGCGCCAGATCGCTCTCGGCCACCGCCGCCATTGTCCCCTCAGTCATCAGTCCATCGGCGGTAAACAAAGCGGTCGGTCTACTCTTGTTTGAAAGCAGCATTTGGGCCTGATGCTGCGCCCCTTGAGCAGAATAACTGCGGGATCGCCCAATGAGCATTGGATCGAGCGGTACCCCAGCTTCTCGATGCGCTTCAACATACCCATGCAGCCGCTGCCAACTGGGGTAGAGGGAGTCCGAAGCATAAGAAGGTGCGCTGGCAAGAGCAAAGAACTCCTCGATGCTCCAGTCACCGTACCCAAGTTCGCCGATCATCCCAATTCGGCGATGGCCCTGCGCCAGGAGCCTTGCTACCGCATCGTGAGCGCCCTGCTTGTTGTCCACTCCCACGAAATCGGCGCCAAGGCTGTGCACCTGACGGTCGATCTGGACGATTGGGATGCCCGCCGCGACGACGGAAACCAGGTGCTCTCCACCTTCCGGATCGCATGGAGACACGATCATCCCATCGACCTGCTTTTCCAGAAGCAGGCGGACTGAGCGGATTTCGTGTTCGATATTTTCGTCACTATTTGTGATGATCAACCCGAAATCATTGCGTTCCGCTACATTGGAGATCCCTCGCAGAATGCTGGCGTAAAAAGGGCTTTGGATGTCGCCGGCAACGACCCCGATGGTTTTGGTTCGCCCCGTGATCAGGCTGCGGGCGAGAAGGTTCGGGCGATAGCCGAGCGCCTGGGCGGCCGAGAGTACCTTCTCGCGCTTTTCTCGGCTTGAGTATCCATAGTCACCGAGCACTCGCCCAGCTGTAGCTGTGCTGACTCCAGCGAGACGTGCAACATCGGTGATGGTTACGCCTGTCTTCTTTTTGCTCAACAGTCTCTCCCAATCGGACCCGTGAGCCAACCGTTGCTATCGCACCTTCTACCTCGTGCGAGGGAGTTGGTTGTCCCGACTCGGTGTGGTGAGGTCACGTGCCTAAACAACCCCGCTCTGCCACTTCAGGTCAAGCGCGCAGCTGAAGACATGGTCGTCAAAGACTCGGCCTGGCGCATGGAGGAAGGTGAATTTGGACATCGCAGCATTGGCTGTCCTTGGCAAAAAAGAACGACGTCAAATCGGTGCCCCTCAAATCTGCAAATTCGGGCTGATCGGGAGACTGGAGTCATGTTGCGGATGGCATTTATCCTTATTGGTTGGCTGAAACCGGACAGATCGAAAACGGCCCCCAATCCGCCACCAACGTCATGTTCGAACGCGTCATGGTGGTCCACAAACACCGATGTGGATAGGGTTACCAGGAAACGGGCGCGATCGCCTACCGCTTGGGCCCGCTTTTGCCTCTGAGATCGCCCGGCCCCGCCGACTCTCAGGCGGCCGTTTCGTCGCGGGCCGCCAATTGCTTTGCAAGATCCCGGGCGGCTTGTAGGACTCCTGGCATGCGTTCGCGGGTCGTCGCGACAAAAAGAGGCAAGGTGGCCTGGGGCTCGTCCACGTCGATGGCCACAAGCATGCCCGCAGCGAGTTCAGGTGCGACCGCCGAGCGGGGGATGCAAATCAACCCCATGCCCTCGATCGCCATCCGCACCATCATGTACAGGCTGTCGCTCGTCGTGAACCGATTGCGACGCCCGGGGCCGAAAACCGGCGCATGGGTGACTTCGTGCAACGGTGAATCCCAGCCATATCCGATAACCGGCAGGGTATCGAGCTCTTGCGCGCCAATCTGCCTGCGTCCGCCTACGACATCGGGATGACAAATCCATTGCATGGGAAGCTCAGCAATCTTTTCGATGCGGAGCCGTGGTTCATGGGAGCTGTCGGCGACAAAGGCGATATTGAGTTGGCCCGAGAGCAGCCGCTGGAGAAGGTTGGCCGATTTCTCGATGTCAATTTCCAGCCGTAGACCAGGGTAATGATCCTGCAGGTTGTTGCACAGTTCCGTGAGCCAGGACATGGCAACCGGACCGCATGCTCCGACACGCAGACGATCGGGCTCGGCATCGGCCATCGCGCTGAACGACAGATCTCGTGTCAGCTGAAGAACCCGCTGGGCATAATCGAAAAATTCTGTCCCCTGCTCGGTGAGCGCGACGCCCTTGTCGCGGACAAACAGGCGCACACGGAGTTCCTCTTCGAGCGCGCGGATGCGACTGCTTACGGCGGGCTGCGAAATGTTGAGCTGTGTTGCGGCGCGCTGGAAGCTCCGTAGCTGCGTTACCCAATAAAAGGTCTCAATGCCCTTGACGTTCATTTGCCCTCTTTCGGAAGATTCTCGGGTATCTATGTGTAGGCTTTGTAGGCGGTAGTACAAGGTCCGAACGTCAAGCCGGATGGAGTCTTATAAAGGTTCTTTATAAGCTTATTAAAACGATCAAGTGGACAGAGGGCCAGAGCTGGCGATTAATTCTTTCGGAAAAATGGGAGAGATCATGGACTTCCAGATCAATGTCATGCCCGAACCTGTGGCTGCCAAACACTTGGCACGGCTCGCCCAGCTCGAGACCGTGCTTTTGGGACACTTCCTGCAGCGGGGGATATTGTCGCCCGGAATCGGGCCAGTGTTAGCTGAATTGCGCGCTTGCGGAACAGCGGTGACGCTCTCGCTTCCGGCCCAGGACTCCACGATGTTGCACCATGCGGCCGGGCTGTTGCGGTCAGGCGACGTTCTGATCATCGATCGGCGCGGCGACGACACCCATGCCTGCCTCGGTGGGGGTGTGGCGCTTGCGCTGGCTAACAGCAAGGCGGCTGGCGTGGTGATCCACGGACGCCACACCGATACGCGCGAACTGGTCGAGATCGGTATGCCCGTCTGGTCGCGCGGCTCCTCGGCGCTTACCACACGAATTCAGGGCATTGGCGGGGCGATGAACGTTCCTGTGAGTTGCGGCGGTGTGCCGGTCATCGCCGGCGATGCGGTGTTGGCCGACGAGCATGGGGTTGTGGTGATCCCGCGCGGTGAACTTGGGGCTGTTCTCGCACGAGCCGAAGCGCTCAAGGAAGTCACCGACCGGACGATTGCCGGGGTGGAGGCAGGCGAACGGATCGGTGCGCTTTCTGGCGCCACCGCGATCGTCGCGGCCAAGCTCTGTTGAGTGCGTTACTGGAAAAGGAGGGCAACATGAAACAGCATGACGCCATCGCGGGGGTCGTGGACGAAATTTACGTCGATTTGAGGGGAGGGGGGATCGAGGCGCTCTTCTACGATTTTTCCCCGGTGCCGTTCAGCGCGGACGAAAGCGTGTTTTGCCTACCCACGCACATTGAGGCGCGCGGAATTCCAGACGAAATGCTGATCGACTGGTGCGAACACGGGCTCTATCGGCTCGACCCGGTGCAACGCTGCGCGAGCCGGATCACCCGCCCATTCTACTGGACCTACCATCCCGGCGAAGCCTCTATGATCACACCCGAGCTTATCGCCGACGGGGGTGCTCTGGTTTCGGAAAAGCTTATGGCGTGGGGTCTTGCGCGCGGCATAACCGTTCCGATTCATCTGCCGGGAGGCGGGTTCGCAACGGCGACCGGTTTCCTGGGTGGGAAAGTGCCCTCGCGCTCCATACTCGCCCAGTTCGCCTACGTGGCCCATGAGCTGCAGGATCGGATTGCCCCGATGCTCGAGCCGGCAGTGCCCCGGCTGTCTCCCCGCGAGCGCGAATGCGTCCAGATGACGGGGCAGGGGCTTTCAGCCAAGCAGATCGCGTTCGAACTCGGCCGCTCGGAATCGATGGTCGTCAAGCATTTGCAGTCGGCGGCGCGAAAGCTCGGTGCGCGCAACCGTCCGCACAGCGTAGCGCTGGCCGCTCGTTATGGCTATTTACATTGAATGTATTTGAGCGCGCCCTCGCGCAGAATGCCGACGTCGCTCGCGCCGGTGACCAAGCTGTAGCCGCGCGCAAAAAGCTCGGCAGGGGTGTCACCGGGCAACGCGGCGCCGCCGAGGAGTTTCCTGCATTGTGTGATCTTTGCCTCGGCCTTGCGAAGGGCATCGCTGAGTTCGGGCGAGGCGAGGTCGCCAAAGGTCCCGTAGTCCGCGGTCAGATCGAGAGGGCCAAGAAACAGCATGTCGATACCCTCGACAGCGGCAATCGCGTCGATATTTTCGAGCCCTTCTCGCGACTCGATCATGGCGCAAACGAGAATATTTCGGTTTGCATTTTCGGGATGCCGCGCCACGTCAAACCCATAGCGTGCGGCGCGGGATACGGTGAAATGGGCACCTCTGCGTCCCATCGGCGCGTACCGCGCCGCTTCGGCGATCGCGCGAGCTTCCTCCGCCGCGCGTATGTCGGCCACCATGATGCCATCGAACCCCGCATCGAGCATCGGCTTGATTGCGCCCGGAGTGTTATCGCGCGTGCGGACCATGGCGAAGGCGTCGCTAACGCTCCGGATTGCGCGCAGTTCGGCCAACGCGGTCGCATTGTCGGCTGCAACGTGTTCGCGATCGACGATCAATATTGGAAAGCCTGCCACAGCCATCACTTCTGCCACGTCCGGAGAGCCGAGAAAAAGAAAAGCGCCGAGGGTTTGTGCGCCGCCGAGCAGCGTTTCGCGCAGGTTCGAAGGGCGGACCGTCATACTGGTTCCTTTATTGCCGGAAGCAATCTAGGTCGCAGCGTTAGGCCACGCACCGTGCAACATCTTACAGCTTACGGGCCCGCCCATCTTGGGGCATGCTGAATTCGAACAAGTTGCCCGGAGACCTTTCGACAGTGACGAATGCGATGGATATTCACGAGGGCTTTTGCGCCTTCGGGGACCACCAAACCTGGTATCGGATAACGGGAGACGTCTCGTCCGGTCTTGCGCCGGTCGTGATCGCACATGGTGGCCCCGGGTGTACGCATGACTATGTCGATGCCTACCAAGCCCTCGCCGCATCCGGTCGCGCCGTCGTGCACTATGACCAGATCGGCAACGGCCGTTCTTCGCATCTGCCCGACGCGCCCGCCGACTTCTGGACAGTCGATCTCTTTCTGACGGAACTGGAAAACCTGACGCGGCATCTGGGCATCGCCGGGCGCTATAACCTTCTGGGACAATCCTGGGGCGGCATGCTGGCCGCCGAGCACGCAGTGCGGCGGCCGGCTGGGCTCAACGCTGTGGTAATTGCAAATTCGCCGGCTTCGCTCAAACTCTGGGTCGAGGAGGCGAACCGGCTGCGCCGGGCGCTGCCGGACGGGGTTCACGAAACGCTTTTGAAGTACGAAGAGATAGGGGCCTACGACGATCCGGCCTATCGTGAAGCCGCTGACACTTTTTACCGCGCCCATGTGTGCCGGATGGCAGAATGGCCGGACGAGGTAAAGCGCACTTTTGCTGCCATGGACGAGGACACCACAGTTTATCGCACGATGAATGGCCCAACCGAGTTCCATGTGATCGGCACGCTCAAAGGCTGGACCATCGAAGACAGGTTGCATGCCGTGGCCGTGCCCACGCTGGTTCTTTCCGGTCTTTATGATGAGGCGACACCGCGCACCGTCGAGGCCTATGCCAACAACATACCGGGTGCCGAATGGATCATCCTGGGCAAATCGAGCCACATGCCCCATGTCGAGGAGCACGCCCTCTGCATGGCGGTGGTCTCGGACTTTCTGGCGCGCAACGACTGAGGAAAGCTCATGGCCACAATGAAAGTTGCCGCTATTCAGATGTGTTCGACCGCTGATGTGGATCGAAACAACCTGGCCATTGCCGATGCCGTTCACGAAGCGGCGGGCAGGGGTGCGCAGCTTATCTGCCTGCCCGAGGCGGCCAACATTCTTCTGTCAAATAATCTGGATTATCCGCGCATCTGCCGGCCCGAGGAGGGTGACGAGACACTGGCGCTCTGCCGCAGCCTGGCTCGGGAGCGTGGCGTTTGGCTCCATACCGGCTCGCTTCTCGTGCGCACCGAAGATGGCGCGCGGGTGTGGAACCGCAGCCATGTGATCGCGCCTTCCGGCGATATCGTTGCGCGCTACGACAAGCTCCATACCTTCGATGTCGCGCTGGGCGGAAAGAACGATTTCACCGAATCCCTGGCTGTCGCGCCGGGCAGGGGGGGCGGAATTGTCGTGGAGGCGGAGGGAATCGGGTTCGGCCTGTCCATCTGCTACGATATCCGTTTTCCTTACCTCTTCCGGGCGCTGGCGATGGCTGGAGCGCAGGTCCTTACGATCCCCGCATCGTTTTCACCGGTAACCGGCCCGCTGCATTGGGAAACCCTGCTCAAGGCGCGGGCGATCGAAACCGGGTGTTATGTGATTGCGCCAGGACAGTGCGGGACGAGGGATGGCGTACGAACTTTCGGCCAGTCCCGGATCATTTCGCCAATGGGTGAGGTGATCGCGGCGGCTGGGGATGATCCAGATGTGCTCATGGCCGATATCTATACCGACACGGTCGACGACGTCCGCAGGAAACTGCCCGTCTTGATGCAAACCAGAAATATCGAAACTATTCAGTATGTTACGCCTCATGTGGACGACTTGATGCACGAGGCCGAGGCCTGACATGACCCGAAGGGGATTTACAGGGTACGTGCTTTGGCTAAAATTGGCGCCAATTTTAGCGCCAAACATTGCGCCAATGGTGGTCTCGGCCTCCGTAGGGCTGGCCGGTCAGCAGCCAGAAGATATCCAATGACCCTGTTGCCACCCACAGCACAGATCAAAGCCACAAACGGGAGTGCTTGGCTGTCCACGACGTTCGCGGGCCAATGGCGCTTTGCCTTGCGGCCAGGGCGCGAGGCCGACGCTCCCATGGTGATTGCCGTGCATGGCAGCGATCGCGATACCGCCGGGCTGCTTGGGGGTTTTGATGCCCTCGGTGACACCGTGACCCTCCTGGTGCCGGAATTTCCTCAGGTCATGGGCGGCCAGGACATAGCCGACGATTACAAGTTCCTTGTCGGCAATGGCGTGAACTATCTCGATCTGCTCGACGCCATGCGACGCGACGCAACAGCGCAGCTGAACGCAACGCCAAGGACTACATATTGTCCGTCGTCAGAACATTTGGCGCAACTCGCGGTGTAGATTAGCGGAGCATTGGCCTCATCTGGGGGTTAATATTAAGCGGCGAGCTTGCGGTGCTGCAAGCGCCGATGTTCGATTGTCTTGCGTTTGATCCTTTCTCGCTGTTCGATGATGGCGGCGGCTCTGCCGAAGTAGGCGTCGGCGGGGGTCACATTGCGCAGGCTCTCGTGATAGCGCCGGTGGTTATAGTGCTCGACGAACGCCTCGATCTGGGCCTCGAGATCGCCCGGCAGGAAGTAGTTTTCCAGCAGGATGCGGTTCTTCAGCGTCTGATGCCAACGCTCGATCTTGCCCTGGGTCTGGGGATGCATTGGAGCGCCGCGCACATGGCTCATGGCTTGGGCCTCAATATATTCGGCCAGGTCGCCGGCGATGTAGCTGGGGCCGTAGCACGTCAGGAATAAGCGCTGCAGCTAGGTTATGGCCACGCGCGTAGCCTCCACATAGCGCAGCGGGTGGCCATAACCGGTCTCAGGTCTCAACAGTGGTTTTGCTGAACCACACCGCTGAGGAGACGGCTATGACCGCTACCTATCCTATTGCGTCCACCTTGTTGGTCGCTATCGATATTTCCAAGCATCGCCATGAGGTCCTGATCGGGATACCTTGCAAAAAGCGCCGTCGTCGTTTGACAGTCACCAATACGCTCGAAGATTTTGAACGCCTGACTGGTGTTCTTGCGGCTTATGATCTCCCGGTGCGAATCGGGTTCGAGGCGACTGGTAATTATCATCGGACCCTGGCCCATCATCTTGGACGGGCCGGTTTCGAGCTCAAGCTTGTGTCATCTGTCGGATTGGCGCGAACACGTGAGGCGCTGCACAATAGCTGGGACAAGAACGATCCGAAGGATGCCCAGGTCATCCTGCACATGCTCGAGATCGGGGCCGTTCAGTTCTTCCATGATCCGCTGGTGTCCGGGACCGCCGATATCCAGGAACTGTCGAAGACCCACGAGATCGTTTCCCGCTCCAAGACTGAGCTCTGGCACCGTATTCTGACCCACTACCTGCCGCTGTATTTCCCCGAAGCCGAACGATTCCACCGAAGCTCACGGACAGATTGGTTCCTTGCATTTCTGGAGAAGTATCCCTCACCATCCATGATCACGGCCATGGACCGCGATGCATTCATCGCGGATGCCTGGGAGGTCGTTGGCCGCAAGGTCTCCAAAGAACGCCTGCTTTCCGATATTTACGCCACGGCGACCGGATCGGTGGGTCTGCCTGTCCATCCAGAATCTGATGCTGTCCGCATGTTCCGGCTCGTGCTTGCAGAAGGTCGTAGCCTGATCCGGCAACGCGATGAGATTGAAGCCCGTGCTGTCGCGCTACTATCGGATAACCCTGACTATCAGTTGCTGACGACCATTCCCGGGATCGGGCCAATCAACGCAATGACCATCCTCGCCGAAGCCGGCGATCTGCGTCGTTTTCGTCACCACCGTCAGTTTCTTAAGTTCTGCGGCATGGACCTCGCCACAGTTCAGTCGGGCATGTTTCGTGGAAGCAGCCGCATCTCAAAATACGGTAATGCCCGATTGCGGCGAACGCTCTGGATGGCTGGCCAAACCGCAGTTCTCAAACGGACCAATAGCTTCCGGGATAAATTCGAGCGATACATCTCCAAGGATCGGCACAACGCCCATCTGCGCCGCAAGGCCTATACTGCCATTGCAGCCAAGATGGCGCGCACCGTTCACGCCGTGCTTAAGCGTGGCGAACCCTATCGCCCCTTTTTTGAGGGGGCGAGCCCAGGCGGAAGGACCTCCATCTGTCGGAGCCGTGGAGGCAGTGAGGCAGTTCGCTGACCTCGTAGATAATGTTCGGGCCTTCTGCTTGGGATTTGGGATCTCGTATTAAGGACGGTGAGGGCCGCCACAGCGCGTACCCTGTGTTTGCTATGGAAGAGATCATTTCTTGACGGCAGAGCCCGTCTGGGCAACTTTATAAGGGCACCCGGAACGCCGGGTGCCCCATGACCTGTTGACCTACGCTGCAAAAAATTCCCGACATAGGACGTTGTCGCTGAGCAGCCGGGGTTTGTGGCACACATGGGCCTGATCGCAGCCCGAGGCCGCGAGCGCCAGATCCAGCGTGTCGGTGACGTCCTCGGCGCGCATCGTGCTGCACAGCTTCCAGCTGATGATGTAGCGCGAGTAATCGTCGAGCACAGTCGACAGATACATCCAACCCCAGCCGATGATCTTGAAGTAGGTAAAATCGGTCTGCCACATCTCGTTGGGCCGCGTGGTCTGGGTATGGAAGCGATCGGCGGCCTTGATCACCACATAGGCCGGGCTGGTGATCAGGTCCTGGGCCTTCAGCAGGCGGTAAACCGTGGCCTCCGACACGAAGTAGCGCTTCTCATCGGTGAAGCGCACGGCCAGTTCTCTCGGGCTCAGCTCGGACTGTTCCAGCGCCAGCTCGATGATCTGGTCGCGGATGTCAGGCGGGATACGGTTCCACACCCGGCTTGGTGCCGATGGCCGATCTTTCAGCGCCTCTGGGCCGCCTTCGAGGTAGCGGTCATACCAGCGGTAGAAGGTCCGGCGTGGGATTCCCAGTTTATCGAGCGTTCGTGTTGCTGGCAGATGGGATTGCTCGACCAGCCTGATGATCTCGAGCTTCTCGGATGATGGATACCTCATGCGTCGTCGTCCCCATCCGCGATCATGCTTTTTTTAAGCAGACGGTTTTCCAGCGTCAGATCGGCAACACATTCCTTGAGCGCTCCGGCCTCACGGCGCAGATCCTTGACCTCGTCGCTGGTGGCGGCCCGGGCTGTATCGCCAGAAAGCCGACGCTTTCCCGCTTCCATGAATTCCTTCGACCAGGTGTAATACAGGCTCTGGGCGATGCCTTCCTTGCGGCA
The DNA here is from genome assembly GCF_025854335.1 of Pelagibacterium flavum. Lineage (NCBI taxonomy): Bacteria > Pseudomonadati > Pseudomonadota > Alphaproteobacteria > Hyphomicrobiales > Devosiaceae > Pelagibacterium > Pelagibacterium flavum. The sequence continues at coordinate 3,637,197 of NZ_CP107716.1, read as the reverse complement.
CAACTCGGCGATGCTGTCATCGCCGCGCAAGCCTTCCAGGACGATCCTGATCTTGTCTTCCGCCGAAAAATGCCGCCGGGTGGCCCGGCGGATGTCCTTTACCACGGCTTCCGCAGGGGCCTTGGTCCGCGATTTTGCATTGGAGGATTTGGGTCTCATCTTCGTTCCTTCGTCACTACGATGAGACCCAAATCCTCCTTAAATCACAACCTCAAATCTGTGCCATAGGCGCTGACGGGGAACAATGTGACTACTGCGCTTGGACAGATCGCCTTTGGCTCTCCATAGTATGACCGATGGGTCAGGAGAGTTCGCGTGAATGACTTTTGGAAGGCGCTAAGCAGCATAAACTCCGACTGGCTTTCAGGTGGCGGAAGCGTGCTTGCGGCGATTGTGTCGGTCGTAAGTCTACTCTATGCCCGAGACGCGAAGGTCATAGCACGGCAACAGCTCAAAGATGCCAAGCCGAAGCTAGTCCTGGATTCAGAGATTATAGGCTCTTCGATCAGCTGGACCGGAGCAGGGATTACTGTTTCCAAGTGGACGTGGTCAATGAATCGGCATCCAGCACCTCCGTTCTGAACGCTGAATTTGTGATCAGCTACTCATCGGCAGATGGCCCCGAGACGACAATGACGCTACAGGCTACAGAAGTGCTTCTTCAGCCGACGCAAATGGCGTCCGGATGGTGCATTTCCCCACTCCTGGCGGGGCTGCGTCTCTAAGGGTCGCGGAAGGTCGCACGATCCCCCTTTTGATCCTCGATACGGCAGGTCGATCCGACATTGATGATCACATTGTGTTGCACGCCGACTCCGGCCTTGGCACGATCCGGAGCAGGTGGTGTGCGATAAAGGATATTACGGATGTGGCGCTGATACTGGAATCACTATCACCAACGAGCATGGCGCTACTAATTGCCTTCGACCTCGAAGAACATAGTTCCATCATAGATCAAATACTGCTGGCTGAAGGCTTGGCGCTTCGGGCTGGCAGGCCGGGAGACGTGATATCCAGAACGATGGACCGCCCCACGATGACAGTTGAGATACCTCGTGGTGAGTTTTACGAAGTTTGGCAGCGCATGTATCCCAACCTGATTGCAAAAAGGCTGAGGCGCGAAGGCTTTAAACCAATAGAAGCGAAAGACCGCGCTTCCATGCACATTACGAAGCTGCGCGAAATGCTGGACCTTAGAAACGCAGGGCGTAGGAAGTGACTGGCCAAAAATCCTTTTGGGGCACCGGCTTGGGGCGCCGAGCCACAATAAGCAACCGGAAAGTCGATTCTATTTCAAATCGTTAGGCATATAGATAGTTAATGGCGGAGAGAGAGGGCCTGCCCTTGTCCTTTTCCGCCAATGGCTTGGCGCGTCTAACCACCCCTTGTCCCCCTATTGAAATCAAAGCGCTTTTTTGGGGTATGGCTAACCCGGCTGTGCGCGTGTCGCCATGAGCGCCGCAGCAGTCCCAGTTTCTGAAAGCCTGCTGCGCACGCTTCAAAAGCCGATGCGCAATCCTGAGTTGGTGCAAGGCTATCTCTCCGGCGACATCGCCAGCCGTCCCGCACGGGCACAGCCCACGCGGCCCATTGCGCGATACGGAAGCCGGTTTGCCCGTCCCCGCCCTCAACGGTCGCCCGACCGCGAGCGCTCCATTCGCAGGCGTCGGACATTGGCAGCGACCTGGCCCATGCCTCCCAGCATGGCCAGTATGCTGACGACCAGCCAAATGGCTTATGCCCGAATTGTCTATGATGAGGTCAAGCGTTCCGGGGATTGTCGGCTGACGCTCGATGAGATCGCCGCTCGGGGCGGCATGTGCCGCAAGACAGCAAAGCGCGCCCAGTGGCGGTTGGCTGAATTGGGCTGGGTGAAGGTGGTGCAGCGGCCAGTGAAGGGCCGCAAGAACCTATCGAACATCGTTGAGGTGGTGGCCAAAGAATGGGTGGCCTGGATCAAGATGGGGCCAAAGCCGACGCATCGCACTGGGGGACATTTGCGTCCCACCACGGAAAACCAGTCATATTCTATCTCTAGCGCTGTGCCGCAGGAGAGCTTGCAAAGGGCTCTGGAAAGGAAGCGATGGCCACGCTCGGGCGCAACCCAGCTATCGGGAGGTGGCCATGCTGCATAAGCCCCACCATGGTGCCCTGTCCCAGCGTTTCCAGGGCGAGGATGGGAAGGAGTATGTCTCCATCCTGACGCGCAAGCACCGCGCCTTTGCTGCCGCATGCTTGGAACTGATGACCGAAGCTGATGGCCGGGAGCGCCGATGGATGCTCCAGCACTCTGCGGTCACGGTGCCAGTTGAACTGCTGGGCAAGGCGAGAGAGAGGCTGGAACAATCAGGCGAAAGCACCGATGGATGCGACGATCCAGTGCGGCGCGGATCGGTGCTGTCATGATGCAGGGGGAGGGTCAAACTTTGGAGAGGGCCACCACCTCCACCGGCGCATCCCCGTCACGCGCGGATTTTTTTTGCCGATGGCCTGAGATTTCGGGTTTGGCAAAGAATAATGCGGCGGAACAACAGGTTATGCCGCTCCGGGATATGTTGCCAACAGTGGGGTGCGGAAAAAATATAAGTGTTTGCAATGGGTTATTGGCGTCGTTTCCGCTGCTACCCAGAACGCGCCAGATCGCAGCCTCCAAACTTGCTGGAAGTGGGAATTATTTTTGCCAGCACAATCCGAGTGAGGTGCGGCATGGGTAACCGAAAGCGGAGCCGCGCGGAAACCGGCCCGGCAAAGGTCGAGCGTCGAAAGAACTTCGAGGCGGCGGCGATCCGGTTGCGGATGAAAATGAGCCTCGATCTGAAAATTCGGGAAAACCGGGTTGGGCGGAACGGCTCGCGTTGACAGACTCACTCTGGACGGGTCAGTGTTAAACCACACTGATCTGGTCAGTGCCTACCCCGCCAGTGGCGGGAGTACCCCGTAGAGCGCCGCAGTTGGAATGCTCCGGGAGTAAAGCTCAAGCATGAAGCCTTGAAGCCCAATGAGCAGCCGCTCCCCTTATGGACAGCGGCCAACTTTGGGGTAATCCAATGAATATGACCGAACTGCGCGAGAAGCGCAGCCAGATCGTCGCCAAGGCACGCAAGGCGCTTTCTGAAATCCAGAGCAACACCGATGAGAAGCGAGCCTCCGAACTGGAGAAGCGGCACGACGCTCTCATGTCGGAATTCGATGATATTGATGCGCAAATTCGCCGCCATGAACGCACCGGCATGGCCGAGCGCGTCGAGGGCAGCTATCGCTCCGGATTTCTCGACCGCGACGAGGATGAGCGGCGCGCCCGCTTGCGACCGAACGCAGGTGATGGTGAGGCCTACGGTATCGACAATGGCTTTTCAGATGTAGAGGCCGCTGACGCCGACACGGTTCCCGCTCTGCGCAGCGGCCAGTCTTTTGGCAAATATCTCCGCGAAAAGCGTGGGTTTGATTATGACGAAGAAAAGGATCTTCGCGGCCTGACCACTGGCGGCTATCTCCGCTCGATGTTTCTTGGTGCCAAGACAGATGTTGAGCGCAGAGCGCTGGCCGAAGGCAGTGACAGCGCTGGCGGTTACACGGTTCCTGAGGCTCTTTCGGCACAATGGATCGACCGGATGCGTGCCGCGTCATCGGTATTCCGGGCGGGTGCACTGACCGTTCCGCTCGAATCCAACGTGAACCACATCGCCAAGGTCGCAACCGATCCAGTGCCAACCTGGCGGTTGGAAAACAGCACCGTCAGCGAAACTGAACCGACATTTACTCGGGTTACATTTACCCCGAAAAGCCTTGCAGTCATGATCACGGTGAGCCGCGAGCTTCTGCAAGATAGTCTCAATATCGGTTTGATACTGCCAGATATTCTTGCGTCGGCAATGGCGCAGGAAATTGACCGCGTGTCGCTGTTCGGTTCGGGCACTGGCGCAGAACCGCGCGGCGTAGCGAACTTTGCTGGCCTGACATCGAACGCTTTTGCGGGTGGCCCGCTGACCAGCTATGCGCCACTGATCAAAGCCCGGACGGCGTTGCGCACAGTTAACAGCGACGTGACGGCCTACATCATGTCGCCACGCGACGATGGGCAGCTTGCCGAACTGGTCGATACCACCGGCCAGCCGATCAACATGCCTCCTGCAATTGCCAGGACGCCTATGCTTGTTACCAGCAAGGTTCCCACCAATTTGGGTGTCGGAGAAGATGAATCGATCATCCTTGCAGGGGAGTGGTCGCGTCTGATGATAGGCATCCGGTCTGAGCTCCAGATCGAGGTGCTGCGCGAGGCGTTCGCCACCAAACACCAGTATGCGTTTGTGGCCCACCTCAGGGCAGACATCGCAGCCGAACATGAGGCGGCGTTTACCAAGCTCTCAGGCCTCACCCTTCCGGCCTAATCCACCATTCAAAAGCTGCCCGCCAGATTGTGCGGGCAGCTTCACAAACACAAAGGAATGGCCATGGGCAAGAAAATCGACAAACGCGCGACCGATCTGCTGGCGCATAGCATGGCCTTGGGTGTCACCCTGGGCATTTCAGAACGCGACCTGGCACGCGCCGCATTGACCGCAGTTGTCACGATCTCTGACCGGAACGGCGATCCTGACGGATTTATCAAAATGCTGGGCGAAATGGTCGCTCAAGATTTGGCGAAGGGGATGCATCGTGAGTAGCGCAGTTATCGGGAGCTTGCGGGTTAACCTGGGCCTCAATTCGGCAGATTTCACGCGCGGCCTGGAGGGTGTCAGGCGGGGATTGTCCAACGCAGGCAAGCAAATGCAGTCCATGGGGCGGTCGCTCTCTGCGACTGTAACCGCACCGCTTGTCGGTTTGGGTGTAGCCATGGGCGCGGCAGTCCACGGCATCACGCAGGACGCCGAGGAAATGCACCGCTCTGCCCAACTGGCCGGTGCCGGTTTCGAAGAATTCCAGCGCCTCGCTCATGCTGCCCGATCAGTGGGCGTCGAGGGCGACAAGCTTGCCGACATCTACAAAGACATGAACGACCGGATCGGTGATTTCACCCAGACGGGTGCCGGTCCCCTGGCAGACTTTTTTGAAAACATCGCGCCGCAGGTCGGCCTCACTGCGGACGCCTTCCGCGATCTCTCCGGCCCCGAAGCGCTGCAAGCCTATTTCAATGCGCTCGAGGATGCCGATCTCAGTCACGCGGATATGACATTCTACATGGAGGCCATCGCAAGCGATGCCACGGCCCTGATTCCGCTGCTGCGAGACAACGGGCAAGCGTTTCGGGAGTTGGGCGAAAGCGCTGCCGTGATTTCAGATGGCGATGCATCGGGATTGCTCAAATACCGCGATGGGCTGCGCGAACTGGACGCTGCTTTCAAGTCTGTTGGGATCGCACTGGCCACGAGCGGCATTCTCGAATGGGCGACCAGCTTTGTCAGCAAGATATCTGAGCTGCTGCGCCATTTTGCCGAAGTGAATCCCGAGGTGGTTAAATTCAGCATCATCGCGGGGGGCATTGCCGCCGCTGTCGGTCCCACCCTGATCGTCCTGGGGACACTTGCTGGTGCGATTGCCGCCATCGGCTGGCCGGTGACGCTGGCCGTGCTTGGTATAGGACTCCTGACCGGGGCAGTCGTGGCATTCTGGCCGGAAATTCAGCAACTGGGCACTGTCATCGGGGAATTCCTCTCGGGCGCATGGGCTTCGTTTGAGGCCGCGTGGGATGGCATGGTGACCAAGGTCCACGAGGTCAAAGATTCGATCATCAACTTTGCGGCCGAGCTTCCCGGCATCTTTGCGGCCATCCCAGGTCAAATGATCGCAATCGGCGGTGACATCATTGATGGCCTGTGGGAAGGTATGCAGGCCAAGTGGGGTGAGTTTACCGCCTGGTGGTCCGGTGTCGTCGGCATGATTCCCGGAATACCGGAGCGGGATCTAGATATCCACTCCCCCTCGCGCGTCATGCACCGCCTTGGCGTCAACGTCATGGAGGGCCTGGGCAATGGTATGGAGAGCATGCGCAATGGCGTGCAGAGCATCGCCAGCAGCATCGCTTCTAATGTGTCCAATGCCTTCATGAGCGTGATCGACGGCACCAAAAGTGTTGGGGATGCGATCTCGGGGTTGCTCAAACAATTGGCCAGCCTCGCGCTCAACAACCTTTTCCAGACGCTGATTGGTGGCATATTTGCTGGTCCGGCTGGCGGCTTTCTCAGTTCGATCTTTGGTGGTCCTTCCGTTCCCGGCTTTGCCAACGGCACGCGGTCGGCTCCAGGTGGTCTGGCCTGGGTGGGTGAGCGAGGGCGCGAGCTTGTGAACCTTCCGCGCGGATCGCAAGTGATCCCCAACTCCAAGATCGAAACCGGGGCCGGTGGTGTGGTCAACAACACGTTCAACTTTGCAATCGATGGATCATCCGGCGACTCGCAGAAAGACGCCAATTACATCCAGCAATTGGAGGGCGCGTTCAAGAACATGGTGCGCCGCGAACTGGTCGAGCAAAAGCGCATTGGCGGGGTCTTCAATCCGCGCCTTTCTTAAAATCCACAACTGTTAAACGGAATCAGTTTCCGGTTTGCCAATGGGGGCACCTGATGAGGGTGCCCTTTTTGCGTGATGCCATCACGCTCCAGAAGCGCGAGCACCCCCGTTACCCCCTCATACGCCATCACGCCCCCAAACCCTGCACATGTGCAGGGTTTGCATCACTTCGATTTCGGGTGCCAACCTTGCCCCAGCATTTCGCTATCGAGCCAGCCGTGTAAGGCGTCATCGAGCGTATAGACCGCGCCGCAATAAGTGCACTGATAGGCAGGACCGGCAACAAGCGTGATCGCGCGCCGATCCGCCTCCGCTATCCGCAGTAGCTGGTGATCTGACAGTTTGTCCTGGGCCACATCGCGTCGCTTGCAGGTGGTGTCCGGGCATTTCGGCATGTCTGTTACCGGCCTTTCGCTTTGGCGTGTTGCTTTGCGCGCGCGAGCCGGAGTCTGGCGGCGTGAAGGGCTTGCTCGGCATCCGATTCGGACGGTGTGGCATTGCCGCTGCGCTCCTGGACGGGCGAAGGCACTGTGCACTTTTTGCGCATTTCATTGATGGCGCGCAGTGTCGTGAAGTCGGTTCGGCCCACACGCTCCATTTCCAACCGCCCCCGCCTAAATTCGGCGCGCAGGCTTGCCGGTGAAATCGCATCGAGGTCGATCTCCGAAAGCGTCGGTTCAGTTTGAGGTTTGTCCGCCATCGAGCGCTTTCTCGACAAGACGCCTGATCGCCTCAGAGCGGTTCGGCAGATCGGACTGGGCACGACGCCAAGCATCTACAGATGCAATCTGCTCATCAGTGAAGCCGATCAACACCTTGTTCGTGTAAGTCAGCGGCTTGGCCAAAACAAATATCCCGATATGCGTTATTGACAATCCCGATATAAAGCATATCCTTATTATCGAACTGGCGCAAGGTGGCTGCCCTGCGCCAGTTCTAACCGCAACCGATCTTAAGGGGATCGATAATGGCTAACGTGATGCCTATCACGCGGCGTGCGCCTGCGCACGTCCCGACACAAAATTACTCCCGCACCGATATTGAAAACCTCATCGCGCATCTGATTGATCTGCTCGATGATATGGATGGCGATCCAGACCTGGAGTGCGCCGACCGCGAGCCCGGTGGCGATGACGAACCAAGCCTGGGCTGGATCGCTGGAGCGTTCGGCTCGATTTCGCTGGGCAGCACCGATGATCTGGAGGTCGATCATGACTTCTTTTGATCCTACGCGCCGCAATGCGCTGATCGCCATCGCCGCCGCCCCTGCCGCTCTGGCACTTCCGGCGCACGCTTCGACCATGGGCGTCCAGGAGCGGATTGAATTCCACAGTCGCGCTCTGGCCGAAGCCCTGGGACGCATGCCCGGCCAGTGGGAAATGCGGGTGCGTGGCGCCGCCGCGCCCGATGAGGCGTCGGAGTTGCGCACGGTGGGCGATCCGGAACGCGAAGCCCGGCAGGCGCTTGCTGATGCTCAACAGGCACTCGAGCGCCTCCAGCCAGGCCGCTGGCGGTTCAACCTCGATACCGACCACGCCTATGCGCTGATCATCCGCGATGATGATGGGCCGTTAAGGGCCGACGATATAACCGGCACCACGGCCTACGCGGACTGGGAAAGATCAAAGATTTCGAGTTGACCTAAAACATGGATTCAAGGTAATAAACCTAAACGACAACTTTTAGGTACGAATCATGACCGACCTCAGAACCCCTAAATATGCTTTGTCCGATGTGGCAGAAGCGACCGGAGTGCTTGTGGGCACCATTCGCGGCTGGGCGCAGCGCAAAGAGCTAACCTTTGGTGATGGCGACATTGCCACAGTCGTGCCCGGCAGCACACGCCGCGTCACTGGACACACTGTGCTTGCCGTGGCCGTTGCCAGCGCCTTGATGCACAGCGATCATCGTGAGGCGGCGTTTCTGGCCGCCAAGGCATTTGCCTACGCTGGCGGCGAAGGTCGAGACGTGGGTCATCCCTTCAAGGCGGGCACCACCTATGTGGCAGCGACAGCCGATGGCGGCTTTCTCATCACAAACGACTTTGACCGCGTGCGGGCGTTCGTCGCCAGCGCCAATGGCCACGCCGTGACAGTGGTTGACGCCGAGGCAATCTGGCATCGCGTGACGGCCAAACTCGACACCATCAATTAGAATTCCATCAGGGGAGCACGACTGCCGCGCGGCGCGGCGGAACGGGTTGCAACCGCCACCGGGCCCTGATGGTCGGAATCTCTACCCGGTGGCGGACGCCGCAAAGTTTCAAGGATGACCATCCATGCCCAGAGCAGCGCAGACATTCAAGCAGGCCGATCTCACCCGCGTTTACAAGGGTATCGCGGCGGCTGGCATTGCTCCGGAGCAGGTCGAAGTGGTGATCACACCTACCGGCATTTTGGTTCGTCCCTTTGTTCGCCCAGTCGAAGCCGACAGGGATGAGAACCCCTGGGATGAGGTGCTGCCGTGAAGCGCACGGCCCTGCCCAAATACGTCACGCGGTTTGTCGATCGGCACGGCAAGCCGCGCTATCGCTTTCGCAAAAAAGGGCAAACCGCTCGATACATTCAGGCCGAATTTGGCAGCGCTGAATTCGAGGCGGAGTATGACGCTTGCCTCCGGGGCGAGTCTGCACCCAAGATCGAAGTTGGCAAGGGTCGGATCAAGCCCGGCACCATTGCCGACCTGATTCGGCGGTACTACGCGGCTCCGGAATTCATGGGGCTGGCCGACAGCACCAAATCGACCTACCGAAACCAACTGGACCGCTTCCGTGAGCAGCACGGCACCAAGCCTGTGCGCCTCATCGAGCGCCGTCATATCAAGGCGATCATTGGCGGTATGGCAGACAGGCCGGGAGCGGCAAACAGCCTGCTCGCGCGTATCAAGCTTCTGATGAAATTCGCTATCGAGGAAGGCATGCGCCGTGACAATCCCGCCTTGGGTGTGCGCGGCTTCAAGGCCAAGGGCGACGGCTTCCACTCCTGGACAGATGACGAAATTTCGAGGTTCGAGGCAGCGCACGCGACTGGCTCCAGGGCGCGCCTGGCCATGGCGCTGCTGCTCTACACGGGCCAGCGGCGCTCTGACGTCATCCGCATGGGTCATCAGCATGTGAGCAAGGGGCGAATTCAGGTGCGCCAGCAAAAGACTGGGGCGGGCCTGTGGATACCAATCCACCCCGATCTGGTGGCGATCATCGCCGCCACGCCTCGGACCAACCTCACATTCGTCACCACAGCGCAGGGCAAGCCGTTCAGTGCGGCAGGCTTTGGCAACTGGTTTCGCGAGTGCTGCGACGACGCGGGCTTGCCCCAGTGCAGCGCTCATGGGCTGCGTAAGGCGGCGGCACGCCGACTCGCTGAGGCTGGCTGCTCCAACCAGCAGATCAAATCTATCACTGGCCACCAGACAGAGGCGGAAGTCGCACGCTACACGCGCGCCGCTGAGCAAGAGGTTCTGGCCAAGCAGGCGATGCGGGCACTCTCAAGAGGGCGCAAAAAGGGAACAACCGTGTCTAACCAAACCAAAAAGGTTAGACAAAATGACCGCTAAGAGGTTGAAAATGTTGAATAATATAATGGGAATGGCGGAGAGAGAGGGACGGCACGCCTAGTGCCCCCAGTAGGCCCGGAAACCTTGAAACACAGGGGTAAGCGCCTACTTTGTGGGGCACAATACGGGGCACAACGGCTTGGCAGACGACAAAAAATATTTAGAGATGCACCACAACCAGTGGCGCGTGAGGGTCAGAATACCTGAGAAGGTCCGCCATCTCTTCGACAACAAGCTCTACCTGAGGCAGACGCTAGGGACGGGCAACCTCAAGACAGCGAACCTCCTGAAGGGGGAGCACGTCTCGCGGTTCAAGAGGATGATTGCCGAGGCAGTTGCTAGTGTCTCACCCGACGCGACGGTCTGGGAGGAGGCTCGCGTGTTGCGTAATCGGTACTCCCAAGCTGCCCCCGAAGAACGGGACGACCTACTCTATGAGATGATCCACCGGGCCGAGGAACTGTCGAAGGGCGAGAGCACCCACTTGGCGAAGCCCTTTGTCTCGGCGGCACAGGGCACTTCCATCCCCATCAACGACTACCTCGATGCCTACATTGAGGACACGGCATATCGTCCAAAGTCCGCGTCTGACCTCAAGAGGGTCATGGGCTGGCTTGAGGAATGGATGATGCGGAAGCGTCTGCCTCCCACCCTCGACTCAGTTACGCAGCCCGTAGCTGGCGACTTCATGAGGTATATGGTCAACACTCGGAGCCTGAGCAGGAAGGCGGCCAGCAAGTATCTTTCCTTTGTGCGGGGATATTGGGTCTGGCTCGAAGAGCATGGACATAGACCTCGCAACTCATCCCCTTGGCTGGGACGGCTTCCCAAGGCAAAGCCACCGCCACGCGGCACAGTGCTAGAGCCTGACGAGGGTAAGCGCCCGTTCACCGACGACGAGGTTTTGAGACTTCTGACCGGGAACCCCAACAGTCCTCACATGGTGGACCTCATGACGATAGCCGCTCTCAGTGGGATGAGGATCGAAGAGTGCTATCTCCTCAGAGTGCAAGACACTGCGAACGGCATTTTCAGTATCCGAGCAGGGAAGACCGTCAATGCAGTCCGTAGGGTGCCCATACACTCGGCGCTGGAGGCAACCGTCGCAAGGCTCTCCGAGGGGAAGGACGCGCTGGACTACCTGATAGACCCCCAGGCTGAGCTACTGGAAAAGACGGACCTTAGGTCTCAGGCCGCAAGCAAGGCCTTCGGCCACTACCGAAGGGGTCTCGGTATCGATGAGCGGCCCAACGGCAAGCGACAATCCAACGTGGACTTTCATAGTTTCCGAAGGTGGTTTCACGCCAAGGCACGGGACGCCCTCAATGCTGGGGCTCAGGGTTTCACGGCATGGACCCTATCTGAGCTGGTCGGACACGGGACAAAGGACGCTGGACCTCTAGAGTTGACCATGAAGACCTATCCAGGGAAGTCGCCCATCGCCGCCCTCAAGGCGTGTGTGGAAGCGGTTCAGCTACCAAACGAGGCAAAAAGCTAGTCACACACGAAAAAAAGTTTGTGGCACCCGCTCAACCTGCCTTCGGTTTATTTGTGGCGACGCGTCCACGCCAAGTCTTTGGCTACCTAGTCAGGCTCCAGATCACAAATCTCCCACGTCTTCTCAATGCGCCACACGACGATCTAACTCCCTCTTGAACAACAATTAATTCGGCCCATTTGCACGATCCACCAGCCTTTACTTGGGAGGATCAATGTCGCAAATCGCACCGACACCAACAACTGATGGACTACTTGAAGGTCCCTATCTGGAGGACAGATGGGAGGACCAGATGAACATCGAACAGGAGATGCTGGCGCAGGGACGGAACAGGATGCAGTCCCGCGTCAACAAGGCCCACGAGAAGAAGGACATGACGAGGCTCCGTCCGTATCGGTCCCTCCTAAAGGAGTTCATCGAACCCGTAGCGGAGAACTTGGAGAAGTGGATCGAACTGGCCTCATCACGTAGAGGCACGAAGCCCATTGCGCTGGCACGGCTTAAGCAGGTCCCACCTGAAACCTCAGCACTGGTCGCTTTGAGAGCAATCCTCAGGATGCTCGGGGTCGAGCGGAGGTTAGTCTTGGGAATGGCCCTAGAGATCGGCACTTGGATCGAGCACGAAGCTCAAGCCGCCCTTTGGATGGAGGAGGATGAGGACTCGTGGAAAGCCATGACCCACATCTTCAAAACTCGGGGCTCCAACGCCGCCCACATGAGGCGCTCCCGAGTGACGGTCTTCAACAAGCACGTTGCCGAACGGATCGGTTATCAGGCGTGGACCGAAGAGGAGAGGCGGCGGGTTGGCCTGCAGATGATCGACTGTGTGATCCAAGGCACAGGGCGGTTTCGCATTGTGAAAGGGCAACAGAAGCCCCGTGGCTTTAGCGCCAACAAAACGTGGCCGATGGAGCTTCAGGCAGACCCGGAAATAATCACTTGGCTGGGCAATGCCATGGATGATGAACTCGTCTTTTGGCCAGCATACCTACCGACTGTCATCAAGCCCAAGCCTTGGGACGGACCTAAGGATGGCGGATACTGGACCCCCTTCGCCCGCTCACCCTTCCTCATCAGGTTCAAGGCCCAACACGAGGAGCAGCGCCAGAAGGCAATCGATGAGTACACCGCGCTCGATATGCCTTTAGTCTACGAGGCGCTGAACTACATTCAGGATACCGGATGGGCAGTCAACGAGCGGGTTCTGGAGGTCGCACAGGAGGTCTGGGAGAAGGACCTCGCCATCGCTGGGCTCCCAAGAAAGGAACCAGAGAAGGTAGACCCTAGGCCTGACACTGAGGACGAAGCTGCCCTGAAGGAATGGCGCGAAGATGCCTCAGAGACCAACACCAGAAACGCCAAGCGTGTCTCCCAGTGCCTTGCGGCCCAACGGACCCTCAACACCGCAGAGAGGATGAACCAAGAGCCAGAGTTTTGGTTTCCTCATATGCTCGACTTCCGGAGCCGGATGTATCCCATCGTGTCGGACCTCAGCCCACAAGGTAATGACCTGCACCGAGGGCTCCTTACCTTCTCCGAAGGAAAGCCAGTTGGGGAACACGGGGGAACTTGGCTTGCCATCCACCTCGCCAACCAATTCGGCCTCGACAAGGAGAGCTTTGAGGACCGCGTGGCGTGGGTCACCGAACGCAAGGACATGTGGTTGTCCATCGCGAAGGACCCGATGTCCGACCGAAGGTGGGCCGATGCTGACGATGGGGACTCTGCGTGGCAGGCCCTCGCGGCAGTCCTTGAGTACGCGGGGTATCTACGTGAGGGTCCGGACTTCGTGAGCCACCTTCCAGTCCGGGTCGATGGGACCTGCAACGGGCTCCAGCACTTATCGGCCATGGTTCGGGACCACATAGGCGGAACCTCAGTGAACCTTGTGAATGGTGCCAGCCCTAGGGACATCTACATGGAGGTGGCCGAGGAGCTGATGGACATGTTGCTGGAACGTCAGGGAGATCAACACGCTGACATGTGGCTGGCTCTCTTCAACGGCAAGGTGCCTCGCGAAGTCACGAAGCGTCCTGTGATGATCCTGCCCTATGGAGGAACTCGGCAGGCATACAGGGAATACACCAAGGAGTGGCTCGACAAGGTGGACCCCAAGCACCAGGTCATCCCCAAAGAGCACCGCTATCCGGCACTGGGCTTCCTGGTGGGGCTGATGTGGACGGCAGTGGAAAGGAAGCTGTCGAAAGCGCGGGAGGTCATGAAGTGGCTTCAGCAATGCTCCAAGATTGCGTCCCAGTCGGGCAGGCCGATCTACTGGAAGACTCCCGCAGGCTTTGTCGTCCGACACTTTTACGGTGAACGTGAGCAGAAGAAGATCGAGACGAGGATCGACGGCCAACGTATTCAGCTCACCAACTGGGAGCACCAGCCGACGCTAGACACCAAGGCCGCAGCACGAGGTATCGCCCCCAACTTCGTCCACTCGATGGACGCCTCGGCACTCATGACTTGCGCAACGTTGATGAAACGAGAGGGTGTGAGGTCGATGACCGTCATCCACGATGCTTACGGAACCCTCGCCGGGGACATGGAGACGCTTACTCGGTGCATTCGCCACGCTTTCGTGGAGACGTACAGGTGGCCGGTCCTTGAGCAGTTCCTCGAAGCCTGCATGGAGGTGGGGGAGCCCGGAACGGCTTGGCCTGCACTGCCCGACATGGGGTCTCTCAACATCGAGGAAGTGACCGAGGCGTCCTACTTCTTCGCCTGATCCGGCCACTCGCCACACTAACTCCCTCCCAAAGGATAAACGAGAACCGTTCGCAACAAGTCGTCGGTCATTTGGGGGCGAGTTACGCTGCGCTATTGTTTGAGGTGTCGAGCGTCGTATCCCATCAATGGCCGCCTCCGAATTGCTTGCGCAACCACAACGCGATGACTGAGGATATGATGCCACCACAAGTCCCTGAAGACTTCACGCCACCTGACGTGGCTGATGAGACCAAGGCCCGCGCCATCCTGACCACCGAGCATGACGGTGACGCAATATGCGTTGGAGCCATCGTATGGGGGAGTGGCCGAAAGGACGCTCTATGGCTCGGCGGCTACGCTTCCGTTGATGACTTCCTTCGTGCTGAGATGGTCCAGCACCTCATCGACCACCATGCCCGTGGGAGCAAGCTCGTTGTCCACACCAAGGGGCTACAAGCGCCTTTGAACCATACCATCCAGGCTGCCAAACGTGGAGGCCTCACCAGCGCCGGAAAGCCGATGAAGGGCTTTCACTTGATGAAGCCCCTAGCGGAGGCGAGGCGCGAAAAGCAGCTCGTCGTCAACCCGGTGGACTGGGTATACGGCGGCCTTCAGGCAGCACGAGAAGTTGCCCGAGCAGGTCTGCCCGAGGTGGCTAGGCTCAGGGACCATTTCCTCGACCTCAGGGATGACCATCCAGATTGGCATGTGGTCGTGAGGAGCTGGGAAGAGGAACCTGTTGCATGACAACCCTTGAGGCTCCACCTAGGACCAAACGTCGGGTGGCCTCGGTACCCTCCCAACGGCGGGACGACCTGCATCATGATCCCTGGCTCGTGCCATTGGGTGAGGACTTCGAGGCTCTGGTCAACGAGGTCTTCGAACTGATGGAGGCATCATGCCCTCGTCCAAAGCGGCAACGCTCAGACGCCACGCAACGTCGCCGCGACACCCTGGCCAACGTTATGGCAAACCTCGCAGTGCTCCAATCATTGGGACGGAACGAAGCGGGCATCGCAATATCAGCCAAGAAGACGGGTACGAGGGTCTACATAAACGGCAAGCTCCGCCCCACCCGCTACCATAGGCAGGCCCAGCCCCAAGAGGTTCTCCTCAAGGTCGTGGACGAGATGGAGAGCCTCGGATTGATTACCAGACAGCGAGGGTCTCGCAGAGGCGGTAGGACGACCATATGGCCGACCTTTTCATTGGCTCGGGACCTTGCTCCGGGTGGTGTGCCGCTGCCGCTGACGAGGCTCCCCGGTGCCGAGACGGTCATCCTGAAAGCCCCTGAGCCGACCACTAACAAACGGCGACATTGGGAGAAAAAGCCCAAGGTTCTGGTCGAGTACGAGGACACCGATGAAACCAGACTGATGCGAACAGAGATGGCAGCCATCAACACAGCTCTTGGCTCAGTGGACATTAAGTTCGACGGCAAGCAGCAGCCGCTCGTCCATCTCACCCGGCGTTTTCAGATCGAGCATCCACAGGACCCGCCAAGGTTTGATCGTCACGGTCGGCTATATGATGGCTTCTGGGAATATCTCCGCAAGGAGCAGCGGGGACGTATCACAATCGATAGTCACCCTGTAGCCGAGGCCGACTTCAGCGGCTTTTTCGTTCAGGCTTGTTACGCTGAGGCTGGCATCGAGTTGCCACCTGGCGACCCATACTCAGTGGATGGTCTCGCGCGGGAGGACACGAAGGCAGCCATGTCGGCGCTGCTCTGCAAGAACGGCCCAATGCGTCAACTGCCCGAGTCCTTGGAGCATCTCCGCCTGGAGGGCTGGACAGGTCGTAAGGTCCAAGAGGCGATGTCACGGAAGCATCCTGCTATTGCCCACCTGTTTGGCCGTGGGACCGGCATGAAGCTGATGTTCATCGAGAGCAGCATCATGGTCGAGGTATTGCTCCGCCTCATCTCTCGCGGTGTGGTTGCACTGCCGCTTCATGACGGTCTGATCGCCCAGTCGAAATGCATTGAGGAGTGTGCAGCAACGATGGGCGAAGTGTCGGAACATGTCCTAGGGAAGCCGCTTATCGTATCGATAAAGAACTATGTTCGCTAACTCCCCCCCTATGCCCCTCTCTGTGTCCCTCCAAGTGTTAAGACCTGAAGGATGGGAGGATTGTTTAGACCTCCATCTCCTCCATCACTTGAAGCACATAGCTTAATGCTCAGCTCTACGTCTGTGCTCAGAGTGACTGACTACCTGTACCGGTAAGACACCAAGCTCCTCCTTTGAGCTGATAGGGGATGAGGGGTCTGTGAACCTCTCCCTTCCTCGATGTCACCACCTCACGTCCCACTCCTCCCCACTCTCCAAGTCGCGAAACCTGGGGCCAGACTTCTGTTACCGATCTCAGGGTTTCCGTTATTGGTTGAGGAGGTAACGGGGGTGTTTTGGGGTCTCCTCCCATTGGTTTTTAAGTCCGATGGAAAACGCAATGCCAACATGCAGGCCAGAACAACATGCCCCAGCCCCACGATACAACCTGATGCCAACTCCAAGCATTCCGTCCACGCCGTCACCCATTGTTCTCTTTTCGTTCTCCTCGTAAAAGGTAGCAGAAAGGAGTCTCTGATGGGAGCCCGACGCCGTTCCAACGAATATTACTCACTGGGCCAGGCTGCCGCCGATGGGCAGCTCATCAAGGTGCGCTGTGGAAGCTGTAACCGTACGATCTTCTACCTAGCGTCCGACCTGGCGAAACTATTGGGCGAATCCCGACCAGCCCTTGCGGTCCCCTTCCCATGCTCTCGGTGCAGTAGTGATGACTTCATCCGCGTGGAGACTGTGACGCCAAGTCCAGGCGATGTCGGCTGCATAAAGGTCCGCCGTCCCGGCCCGCTCAAGGTCACCCAAACCTGGAGGAACACAATGCTGGGCGACGACTGATCGCCACCCCTCCCAAACACGAAAGGACAACCAACCTTGAGCCGCCAACCCATCGAACTAGACCCCAACGAAATACGAAGCGCCGACACCCTCCGCGTAATCATCGAGTCCACTCACCTTCGGCCAGACGAAACGGTCAGCCCGGTTTACCCCGGTGGCGTGGGGGCCGTCCTGTGGGGAGGCAACGGTGTTATCGACCTTTGGCTGGCCGGATACTCCACCGACTGCCGCCTGTTGGAGGCCGCCTTGTTGCAATTCGTCATCGACCAGCGCCTTGGTGAAAAGAAACTGATCGTTTACGCGGATCGGCTCCATGCAGGATGGCCACGTGCAAGCACACCTGAAGCGCGGATGATGCTGGAGCATTTGAAGCAGGCTCAGGAGGATGGCCGTATCACGATCCACCCTGAAGCGGCCTCGAAATCCCCGTGGGGCCACCGCCGCGCACGTCAAACGTCCGAGTTCGCCCAGACACTCTCCGGGGGTTGGGCCATGGAGGTGGTTGCCTCCGGTCAGCCCATCCTCGATCCCCACGTTCAAGAGCTGAAGGTCGGCCTTCCAAGCGACGACACCGAGTCCTTCTAGGCTCAACAGCTCCCCCACCCTCAAACATCAAGCAGCACCACTCCCAGTCCGCCTGCACGGGCCGGGAGGCGATACCGCTTTGTCCAATCAAGGTTTCATATGGCCAGAACACCCACACCCGAAATTCAAGCAACACCACTTCGCCCGGTAGCCTCTCCCGTCGAGAGTTATGTCCGCCCCGCCGAGCCTTCCCGCTCCTCGCTACACGATGTCGCTCAGGGTCTCGCAGCGTTCGACACTGGGCTCAAGACGTGGCTCCAGAAGCGTGAGCAGGAGCAGGACAAGGCCGATGCCGTTCGAGGCGAGGCAGCGTTCAACCGCAATAACCAAGCGGGCTGGGCCGAGGCCGTAGCCACTGGTGCGGTCCCCGCCAATGCCTCTCCGATCTTCATGGAGAGCTACAAGACTACCCAGGGCAACCACATGGGGGTCCGGCTCCGGGAGCAGTTCAACACCGAGTACGCCACCTGGGAAGGTCGCAACAGCGATGACCCCGAGGCGTTCGATACCTTCCTGTCCGACTTCATCTCTACCCACATCACCACCGATGATCCCTACATTCTGGCTGGACTAAACCCCCACATTGAGGCCCTCACGGAGTCGGCCTACCAGACGTACTCCACCGACCGCGCCAACACGATCTACAACGACCACGTGGGCACCCGTGCGGCAGTCGTCGGGGATATGATCGACCACGCCTCCATCCAAGGTGTGACCCTCGAAACGGGCACCGACTATGACGCCTTGATGTCTGACATCTTGGCTGAGCGTGAGCAGGCACTTGGCTCGGGCATCAGGCGGAACGACTACGACAAGCAACTCGTGGCAGCCATCGCGGCGAAGGCCATCGAGCACGGCGACCCGATGCTCCTTGAGCTGTTGGACGAGACGCTCCCCGGCTACGATGTGGCCCTTTCCTCGCTCCCTGAGTATCGGGACATCAAGGCCAACACCATAGACGCACTTGAAGTCGAAGCTCGTCGTCGCATGACCGATGAGGCGGCCCGTCAGGAGGCGGAGGATGAGGCTCACGAGAACGCCATTGTCCGAGGCGTGATGGATGCCCTTGCGGAGGACCCCAACGCGGAAATTCCCGAAGAGGTCATCCAGCAGTGGTCCATCTATGATCCTGAAGCCCGCACCAAGTTGGCCCAAGCGCGGAACACCCTCCTCAACGACTCGACACGGGAAGACCCTGCGGACTTGCTCATAATCGAAAGAGCAATTCAGGAAGGAGCAACTGCCTCGGATATTCTGGAGTGGGCAGCGGACGGGATTATCAAGGACCCCCAGACTTTCAGGACCCTCCTAGACCGAGCGAACCGGCGAGAGGAAGCACTGGCGGGTATCCTCGGGACCCAGACCGCACGTCGCTACCTTGCGACAATCAAAGAAAGGACAATGCCCACGGACTGGGATGAGATGTTTGCGCCCGATGGTCTCACGGATGAGGGGATCGAGGCGACCAGAGACTTCGAGAACATGCTGCTTGAATGGGTCATCGACAATCCCGATGCCACAGCTTTCGAGCGGGAGCAGCGCATTAACGAGGTCGCAGAGATCATCTTCAGACGTATCGACCAGCAAGAGCGTACCTATACCTCGCAAGCAGATGCCGATGCCCAAAGGGCCGAGCAGGAAGCAGCAGCCAACGAGATGGCCGGTACAGCGTCAGAAATGCTTCAGGACCCCCAGCCAGCATCCCCCACTGAGCCGCAAGCCGAGGAACCAGGTGTCCAGGCCGGAAGAACCGTGGGTGAAATGGCGGAGGAAGCACAGCGCACGGTAACCATCTTCTCGGGAGAGGCTCCCCCTGACCTCGATCAGATTGACGAGACATCTCGGCTCATCATCGAGCAGCGGGCGGAAGACGCTGGCGTAACACCGGAGCAATATCGGGACTTTGTTTGGCAGTACACAAGGCGCAGCCTGGACCTTCCGTCCGACCTTCCCACGCCCCCTCCTCCTCCAGCACCACAATCTCAGGCCAACCCGGACATCTTCCAGCCGACCAGCTCAAGTACCTATTCTCAAACACCAGAGGTCCAAAGCAGAGCACCACTCCTCGACCTTATCGGCCACACTGAGGGGACAGACCGGCAAGACGCCTACAACGAGACCCTCGGCTACGGCATCTTGGTGGATGGTGTACGCTCGGGAGGCCGAGGCGCTGACGTAGACCTGACGAACATGACGCTTGGGGAGATCGATCAGCTCCAGACCCAGATGCTCCGCGATCCCGACAACGAATGGGACTCCTCGGCTGTTGGTCGCTACCAAATCATCAGGACGACCCTTCGGGGGCTGAAGCGTGAGCTGGGCCTAACCGATGACATGAAGTTCAACCCCGAGCTTCAGGATCGGCTTGCGCTCGTCCTCCTCGAACGGCGTGGGCTTTCCGAATGGGAGGCAGGGAGGCTCAGCGATGAGCAGTTCCAAGACAACCTCGCCTACGAGTGGGCGTCACTCCCCCTCGCCACCGGAATGGGGGCCTACGAGGGACAGCGAGTCGGGACCGATACCAACGGCCTGATGTCAGCCTTCGCGGCCATGCGTAACGGGTCCGGCAATGCAGCCCTTGATGCCATCGACCAAGTGACCTCCGAACCCAACGTGGCCTATGCCAACATTGAGGACTGGGAGCGGCCCCGTTTCCTTGAATGGAACCACGATCCGGTCGGCAACCACGAGGCCAACCTTGCGACCATCAACCCCACGCTGGCCTCGGTGGTCCGTAGGGCTCAGGAGATTGCTGGGGTGGACTTCGTGGTCGGCTCTGGGCTCCGTGATGAGGACCTCCAGCGTAAGGCCATGGAGTGGGGCTGGTCGAAGACGATGGACAGCGACCACCTCGCCACTGAGGAAGGGCACTCTGATGCCGTAGACCTCTGGCCGCTCGACCCGAATGGTGCCGTCAAGTTCGACCGAAACCTTCAGATGCAGATCGTGGAGGCCATGCGGACTGCCGCAGCGGAACTTGGTGTTGAACTCGACATCGGGGCCGACTGGCAGTCCTTCCAAGACCTCCCACACTTCGCCGTCAGGGCGTAACTTCAAGGAACATCCATGCTTAACGAAGCGATGCTGGATCAGATCGACCAGCAGATTGCCCAGTCAAAGGGCATCACTCCTCCCTCTCAACCAAGCAGCCCCTCAGTGCAGCCCGCACCCGTGGCCACCGCGCCAACGGAGGAGCAAGAGACCGAGACACCAGAGATCGGAACAGGAGGTCTTTCTGGGCTCACTAATTCGCTCCTCTCGGGTGTCGTGGAGGCGGGTTTCCAGACCAAGGACTTCTTCTTCGGGGAGCCTGCCCAAGAGGACAAGTCGTGGCTCCGCCAGCAGCACGAGGCGTTCACCCAGCAGCTCGATGAGGCCAGTGTGGTCAACTCGGTGGTGGGCGACATCTCGCAGTTTAGCGCTGGGCTCGTCGGGGCTGGAAAGCTCATGGCACCTCTCAAGGCCACAGGCGGTGTTGCCCGAGGTGCTTGGGAGGTGGGCCGGGGTGCCCTCGCTGGGTTCCTCGCCCTCGACCCTCACGAGGAGCGCCTCTCCAACCTCATCCAACAGCACGAGTTCCTCAGGAACCCGGTGACGGAGTATCTCGCAGCCGAGGAAGGGGACTCAGCCATTGAGGGACGCTTCAAGAACGCCCTCGAAGGCATCGGCATGGACCTCGCTCTGGTGGGCATCTTCGAGGGCAGCCTCCGGGTCATCAAGGCATTGCGTCGAGGTGACGAAGCGGCAGCCCAAGAGGCCATGCGTGAGGTGGAAGAGCTTCAGGCCCAGCGCGGTACCGATGACCAGAGCGCCATGGATGCCATCGAAGGCCGTCAGGTGCAGGATGGCCCAGGCTCGGCTCCAAGGACTGACGTGGAGATGCCCGAAGGTATTCCCCAGATCACAGTCAGGGCTGGGGATGGGATGCAGGACGGGGTGGATGTCCCCACAGGCACACGGAATGTCGCTGAGGTCGAGATCGAACCAGTACGCTCCGATGCTCAGGCGGTCCCCCTGCGGCCCCAGGACCAAAGGTATCAGCCCACGGTCAAGGCCGAAGACATCGACATCGAAGAGATCATTCGCGGTACTGAGGCAGACGTGGCGGCTGTTCGGCAATACGGGTCTCGTGAGGTCGCACAGCAGGCGGGTCACGCTTTCGCTCGGGCCAACCTCCCATGGCAGAAGCTCAACTCCACCGAAGATGTCGAGACCCTAGTGCGAAACGTCTCGCGGTCACTCCAAGAACAGATGGGATTGGCCAAGGGTAGTACCGTTCTGACTGACGCCAAGCACCGCTTGATGGTGGAAGAGAGCGCCGAGCTGTTCGGACACGACCCAGAGATTGTCATGGGAGAGATTGCGAGGTCTGGTGAACGGGCCACGCACATGGTGGCAGACATGGAGGCCGCCTACATCATCTCCAAGAAGCTCTTTGAGGACGCGGCTGCACTGGGCACCAAGATCAGGGCCGGAATGCTCGATGAGTTCGGAGGAAGCCGTGAGGCCGCAAATGCCGAGCTGAAGCGACGGTTCCAGGCAGCAGCCGACATGATGGCCCAAGGCAACGCCATTCGCTCAGCTTCGGGCCGCGCTCTTCGTCGCAACCGCAGAGAGTTCGCCATCACGCCTGAGGACGTAGCAAGGTTCAAAGACATCCCTCCCGAGAAGCTGGCCGAGGTGCTCAGCTCTACCGGTGGGGACCTCAAGAAGCTCCGCGAGACTGCCAACCCTGCGTTCTGGCGAAAGGTGGTAGATGAGGGCACGTTCCTCCTCACCAACAACCTCCTGTGGAACTGGACGACCCACGCGGTGAACACCTCCACCAACCTCTACATGCTGGTGGCGCGTCCCGTGGAGAAGATGATCGGGTCGATGCTTCAGGGCTCCCGTGGGTCCGCTGTTAGACGGCAGGCCGCCCAAGAGTTTGCCTATACGTTCTACTCGGTGTCCGACGCCTGGAAGGGATTGGTGGACGCCTTCCTCAAGGCTGACTCGGTGTTGGCCCCTTACTCCAACGAGTACTTTGAGGTGGCATCACGGGTCCAGCAGCCGCAGATCGCAATGAAGCCGATCAAAGACACCTGGGACCTCTTCTACAACGGGCTGGTGGCGGCCAACTACAAGCAGGCCGGGATTGCAGCGGCACAAGGAGCCAAGGCAGGCTACCGAACCGCTGTGGGTCTTCCTACGCGTTCACTCGGTGCGGTCGATGAGTTCATCAAGCAGCTCCGCTACCGGGCGGTCGTTCAGGCCCGAGCTTCAGTCGAGGGCGTCGATGCCGGACTTGCCGGGGCAGACCTCCATCGGCACATCGAGAAGCGCCTCAAGGAAGCCTTCACGCCAGACGGGAGGGCGATAGACGACAAGGCTCTGTTGGAAGCTCAGGTGACCACGTTCCAGCAGGACCTCAGTGTGCCGACCTGGGGCAACTTCCAGTCTGTGGGGAAGACGATCCAGAACGCTCGTCACAACTATCCGCCTCTGGCGCTCATCCTCCCGTTCGTGAAGACCCCAATCAACGTGTTGCGGTATGCCACCAAGATGACGCCCGCACTGAACCTGCTCCAGAAGGAGTACGTGCAGATGCTCAGGGGCAAGATGGGGTCAGAAGCACAAGCCCACGCCATGGGACAGATGGCGCTTGGCTCGATGTTCATGGCCACCGCAGCCAACCTTGCGCTGAGCGGTCGGATCACGGGGTCTGGTCCCACCGACTACGAACTCAAGAAGCAGCTCATGGCTACGGGATGGCAGCCCTACAGCATCGTGCTCGATGGTGCCAACGGGGAGAAGACCTACTTCCCTATCGGGCGGTTCGACCCCATAGGAATGCCGTTCGCCATGGTTGCGGACCTTGTGGACATGATGGTGACCAACCCAGGCAGCCGAAAGGCTGAAGGAGGAACGGTGGCTGTGGCCGTTGCCTTGGCAAACTCATTCTCGGAGAAGACCTTCCTGATGAACGTCAACCAGGCGCTCGATGCCCTGAGCAATCCTGGCACCGATGGTCAGAACATCTCGAAGTGGTTCGGCAACTTGGGGAGCAATCTCATCCCCGGCTCCTCGGCTTGGCGCAACTATGCCAATCAAGACCCATACATGCGAGATGCCCGCGAGTGGCTGGACCGGCTGATGGCTGGGATGCCCGGTTACTCAGAGACGATCCCTCCTCAGCGCGACTCCTTTGGTGACCCCATCTGGAGGAAGCGCGGCCTCATGACCGATGGAGACGTGGACCTGGTGGAGTCGGAACACAACCGACTGATCTTCGAGACCGGGAATGGCATTAGACCCCCATCTCCCCACCACAACGGGGTGGACTTTCGGAAGGTGACACTCTCCGATGGCCGCAATGCCTACGATGTGTATCAGCAGCTTGTGGCCGATCCGGGCACGGGGACTACCCTGAAGGAAGCCTTGGCGAGGCTCATCGCGTCCGAAACCTATCAGCGGCTCGTGGACGGTGACCCCAGTGTGCGTGGCACAAAGATCGCGGCCATCATGTCGGTGGTCTCCCAGTTCCGCCAAGCGGGGAAGGCGATGTTGCTGAGGAACTACCCCGAGCTTCGCCAGCAATTGGCCCAATCTCAGATGGATGTGAGGTCCCAACTCCAGGCCAAGCAGGAGCAGTCGCGGCCTGAAGGTAACCTTGAGGAGCTACTGAGGTCGATGGGTTACTAGCCGAGCCCCGCGAACCATGGGGCGGCACATGGTGGCCGCCTCGTGTTCAATTAATCCAAACGGACAACTCTGCGTCTAGACCGGTTGCCTGCACTGCGTTGGCATGACCAATCGCGATGCCGGTTGCATTAAGGGCAAACTGCTTCATGGGACTGTTTTCCCACAGCTCGAACAATCTGCCTATTCCTGGAACGTCTTGCTCCAGCATCGCCACAAAATCGTCGCCAGAAGGTATAGTTGCAACATAGCAGGCCCAGATATTCGCAGCTTCTTGATCATTTAGTCCAGCTCGTTTAGCGTGGTCTAAGAACTCATCCTTAGAAGCATTTCGCGGCTGACGCAGCGTCCGATCTCTGCGGGAAGGTCGGAGGAGCGAACGCACAATATCTTGCTTTGTCTCGTCCACCAACTTTAGAAACTCCTCCTCTTTGGCACCTAGCGCAACGGTGGTGGGATATTTCCTTACGAACGACTTTCTAAGCTCCAGTTGGTCTATTTGAAGCGTTCCGCAGCGTTGAGCCTCCAAGAACCAGAACGTAGATTGGCTGCTCGTAGCAATCCCCACATGGGGCATCACCATGGTCCTCAGGTACTGTTGTAACTCATGGGGCGTTTGAATCCCGGTGTGGACAGTGTATCGAAGCATGTAGCAGAGCGAGAGCACGGCATAGTCTGCCTCACTCAGACGAGGTGCGACTAACGAAGCTTCATTGAGCGTGAGTGCTTCTCGTGATTGAGGCGCGGCCTTGGAGCGACGAGCGATGATGTCCACCAAGGTGTTTTTTACTGTCTGGTTTCCGGACCTCGCATATGCCGCCTGGGTCTCTCCGAGCATGTACTGGAAATCGGGGTCGCGGAAGGCCTCAGAGTTTGCCTTCTTCTCATCAGCAAAGGTCAGCAGCAGGTCTTCCCTAATTTCTGAAAGCCTGTCTTCGACCTTTCGCTCGGCCTCTGCCTGATAACGCACCTGAAGCTGAACGACTTCCGCAAGTATCTCGGCCATATCCTGCTTGCTAATGCCGAAATTAACAGAACCGTTTGCTTGAATAGCTACAGCCCCAGGGCCAGCTTGTTGAGCCTGATCATTTGTCTTTGAGATTGATGTCTCTTCCGGCTTGGATGCCAGTTCCTCCTTTTCCAACCTTTTGATGCTGAGCTTTTCCCTTGCCTTTCGAAATAAACCAACCACCAAACCCAACGATCCCCGTCACAATCACTCCGGCTAAAGCTATCCAAAGTTCAAACGTCATTAAACCGCCTTTCGACTTACCGGATCAAGTTTAAGGGTCGATCACGTGAAGTCTAGTATAAACGTGGGGACGTTCGCGTTTCCCCCCGGTGGGGGTGGTGCGCCCGCATAAATCACGTCTGGTGAGTGGCCCTAAACTTGGAGACCCCGCCCGGTATCCACCGCCTACTTGCCCATTTGGCTCTCACACATTCCTCAATGTCACCACTCTGTCTGCCCCTCCTCGCGCACTCTTGCGGGGTTCCATAAGGTACACCCTAAGAGAAGGACGAAAATTAGGTTCGATAAATGGGGTTGACGGGCCCAAATAGAAGTTCTATAAATGACACCACCCTAAACGAACATGTAGGGCAACCACTCAACCAGGAGCAACACCATGCTTATCGCACTCGAAACCATCGCCAACGTCTTGGGCCGTCCTTTCCGCTTGGACTTCTATTTTGAGCAGACCCGCCGCTTGACCGAGGTGGACAGCTACCAGTGGCGCATTGAACCTGCACAGTACAAAACAGCGCCGCTCACTGTATCGGCTGGCCCCTTCACCTTCCAAGCGTGTGTCCTGCCTAAAGTTGCTGCCCACTCTGGTCAGTAACACGATGCACAACTCTAAGGGGCGGGGAATGTCCTGCCCCTTGGGCCATCAATTTGTTTTCGCCCTTTGAGGAGACGCACGGTGACCGATGACCTTATGAGACTTAACGGGCTGGCCCCTAAGACTATCGAGGAGGCTGCGCTGTTCGCTGAACGATACCTAGAGCCCAAGAAGTTCGAAGCCTACCTTGAGCACCACAGACAAGGCGGGACCTTGTGGGATTGGTACGTTAAGGCAGACGAGACGTGGCAAGAGGCCATCTTTAACGACAACCTCTGTGTGCCATCAGGGTGTTTCGGGCTGCCCTACGGGGAACGCCTGGAGGCAATCGCCAAGGAGCGCATGAGGTTTGACGCTTGGCGCAAAGCACGGGAGGTGGAGATGGACCATGTTTGTTAGGGCATACCTCAGGGCCTCCACAAAGGAGCAGGACGCCACTCGCGCCAAGGCTGCACTAGAGCGGTTCGCCAAGGACAATGGGCTTACTATCGCCTCCACCTACATTGAGAACGAGAGCGGCGCGAAGGATTGGGCATCGCGTCCAGAACTCCGACGCCTCCTCGATGACTGCAAGGCTGGCGACATTCTATTGGTCGAGCAGGTGGACCGACTTAGCCGCCTCAATGCCGACGATTGGGAGGCCCTCAAAGCGGAGATCAGGGACCGCAAGGTGAAGGTGGTTGCCCTGGACCTTCCAACCTCCCACCAGTTCACGAAGGTCAACGGCGACGATACCACAGCCCGGATATTCGACTCCATCAACAGTATGATGCTCGACATGCTGGCCGCTATGGCACGTAAGGACTATGAGGACCGTAAGCGTAGGCAGGAAGAGGGCATAGCAAAAGCCAAGGCTGCTGGCCGCTATAAGGGCCGCCCCGAGAATACCGAACGCAACGAACGCATCATGCGAATGTTTCGCGAGGGGAAGACGTGGAGCCAGATCGAAAAGGATACTGGAGCCTCCAAGAGTACCTTGTCGCGCCTCAAGAAGAAGTCGGAGGAGGGGAAGGACTGACGCATAGACGACCACATCCCCACCACACATTGTGGCCCTCAAGGTTCTCCCGCCTTGGGGGCCTTTTGCATGGTCAATCGAGTATCCGCATTAGGCGGACCAATAGCGCCTCACCTTCTGGCGTCAAACGTACAAGCTTTGCCCTATCATCAAGCGGGGATCGATGGGTCTCGACTAGGCCCATACCCGGCACACCTTTGCGCTGCCAGTGCCCCAAGTACCTCAGATGTCGCGACACTGTGGACGGTGCCAGGTCCAAGCGCTTTGCAAGCTCCTTGAGGGACAATGGGGTGGTGATGTCAGGATCGCTGCAATAGGTGGCGACGCCCAAGAAGGTATTCATCAATGCCGCGTTGATCTCGCGTTGCTGGTCCATGAAAAGGTGGTTGGCACGAATGAGACGGAGCAGAACGGGGAAATGAGACATGTGGACCAGTCAATTTGTTATGTTAGCACATTACGAATTTAACCACTTAATGGTTGATCCTATATCGTGTCTAGTGGAGGGAATTAATAAGCTCAGGCGACGCCATCGACTCTATCGACACTCGCTTAGAACGATGCCCCTTTCCTCCGCAATGCGACGGTCCACCTCATCTAGGAAGTCGGGACCAGGTGGGCCTGGACATGGTGCCAACTCTCCTGGCGGTAGGCATGAAGTCCCGCCGCCCGATTTGAAGGTGCAGAGTGACGCGGTGTGCATCCATCGATCCACCACCAAAAACATCAAGCCGTTCGTCGCGACGTTCTCGACGGAATAGCGAGTGGCCCAGGCCGTAGCACTCCCCGCTATCAACACTAGCGCAAGACAAATGATGGTCAGAACGCGGGCGGTTGCTGGCATCGACTAGCCCCTCCAAGTCACATGCCACACATCTCTGACACCCCAATCGAAGCACGTCTAGTCCCCTCACGGGGGCACACATGGGGGCACTTTCGGGGGCACAACTTGCAGAGAGTCTGGAACTGGACTACCGTCAGACCCCTTGGTTTCCGGGCATCTCGGCGTACTCATCGATCTGGTGGGGCATTATGGCGGAGAGAGAGGGATTCGAACCCTCGAGACGGTTCCCCGCCTACACACTTTCCAGGCGTGCGCCTTCGACCACTCGGCCATCTCTCCGCGTCGCAGCCCGATTATCCGGCTTTGCGGTCGCTGCCAAGGGGCGTGGGGCAAAAAAGCTGCAAAACTTTCTTTTTAGGGGATCATTTGGCCCCGGCCGCGCGTTCAATCCGCGGCGGTTAATCAAATATTGAAAATCCGATTGCGCTTTCCCCCGCCCGCCATGCTATTGTTAACAAAGCCTTTCGGAAAAGATCGAGGTGCAGCAATAGCACCATGCCCGAATAGGCAGGGATGAGTATCATGCGTGTTGTACTGAGAATTCTGGCGGCTGCGTTTTTGGCCCTTTCGGTCGTCCTTCTGGTGGCCGATGGCACCGCCATGCTGGCCGCAAACGCCTTCATCGCCACCCCGCTGGCCACCACGATCGCCAGCCTGTTTCCGGGCACGCTGGAATCCATCGAACTGGCCGTTCAAGATAATGTGCATCCCTTGCTGTGGGAGCCCACGCTCACCACATTGCTGGCGTGGCCCGGCTGGGCCGTGATCGGCGCAATCGGCCTGTTGCTCGCCCTGCTTGGGCGGTCACGGTCCCGGCGGCGCATGGTCAGTATCGACCAGTTCTAGAGTGCTTCCAGGACAAGCATGTCCTCGACCCGATCGGGGATGGGCACCACTTATCCGGTTCGGAAGCGTGACAAAGAAGGGGCTGGCGTCCCGGCGCAGAGCGTGGCCGTTACCTCCCCAAGGAGCGTTTGCACATGATCTTTTCCCTGTTTTCCAAGCCCACCACAACGCCAGCCCCCGGCACGGCAATTCCCGGTCGCGCGACCGAGATGGACGTGGCGGCCGACCACTTCGTCAATGGCAATCCTCTCAAGGGCCCCTATCCCGAAGGCAGCGAGATCGTCTATTTCGGTCTGGGGTGCTTTTGGGGCGCCGAGCGGTTGTTCTGGCAATTGCCGGGCGTTTATGTGACCGCCGTGGGTTATCAGGGCGGGGAAACGCAAAACCCCACCTATGAGGAAGTCTGCTCGGGCCGCACCGGCCACACCGAAGCGGTCATGGTTGTGTACCAGCCCGAAAAGATCTCCCTCGATACCCTGCTCAAGACATTCTGGGAGGAGCACGATCCCACCCAGGGCATGCGGCAGGGCAATGACGTGGGCACCCAGTACCGCTCGGCGATCTACACCACCTCCCAGGCCCAGGCCGAGGCGGTGGCCGCCAGTCGTGATCGCTACGCCGCCGAACTCAAGGCAGCGGGCAGGGGAGAGATCACCACCGAAATCGAGCCCGCCGGTCCGTTCTATTTCGCCGAGACCTACCACCAGCAATATCTGGCCAAGAACCCCAACGGCTATTGCGGCCTCAAGGGCACCGGCGTCTCCTGCCCGCTGCCGGCTGCCTGATTGCTGGAAGCGCGACCAGAAAAGTAACCAGCGCGTCCAGCAAATGGTTTATTGCCAATTCCCTCGGGCCCGACCTATTGTCGGGCTTGTTTTTTGGGGAGATGGGAAATGCCGCGTCTGTTGCTGATCTGTGCCGCGCTTTTGGGGGCACTTGTTCTCGCCTCATGCGCAACCCTTTCCCAGGAGCAGTGCGAGGCGGGCGACTGGCGCGCCATCGGCTTTAGCGATGGTGCCGATGGGCGCCCGGCCGATCGGCTGTCCAGCCATGTCGAAGCCTGTTCCGAATATGGCATTGCCGTTGATAACGCGCTCTACCAGTCCGGTCGCGCCGAGGGTCTCAGGGTCTATTGTCGCCTTGGCAATGCCGAGCGGCAGGGTCGGGCCGGTGAAAGCTATTTCGGCGTCTGCGAAGGCGAACTGGGCGTCGCCTTTGCCCGTGTTCATCAGGCGGGCAGGGAGGTTTTCAATCTCCAAGCCGAGATCAATAGCCTCGATAGCGAAATCGACGCCAAACTGGCCGAACTGCGAAGCGGCAACCCCACCCCCGAACAGATCGCAACACTGACGCGGGAATTGACGATCCTGCAGACCGAGCGCCGCGTGCGCGAACTGCGCTTGCGTTCCGCCGAACAAAGCCTCTCAGCGCTCCGTCGCCAGGAAGAAGCCCGGCTCTCCCTGGCCGGTATTGGCTACTAGCCTGCATCGAAGAGGCGACACCGTCTCCATACCCCTCCATGTCACCCCGGGACTTGTTCCCGGGGTCCAGCAGCATCGCCGCTTGCAGCGCCGCAATCTTCGCCACCACTGGCTCGAACGGACCAGGGCGACCGGCAAAAGATGCAGGCTTTTCGGTTCGGCCGCGTCCAAAAGAAAGGGCCCCTCAGGGCCCTTTCCGATATTGGTTCTCGAGGCTGAAATTCAGGCGCCCGGCTGCTTGACGATGCGCAGATAGGGCCGCACTTCGTTCCAGCCATCGGGGAATTTTTCCTTGGCCTGCTCATTGGTCACGGCCGGGACGATGATGACGTCTTCGCCGTTCTTCCAGTTCACCGGCGTTGCCACCTGATGGTTGGCGGTGAGCTGCAGGCTGTCGATGACGCGCAGGACCTCGTCGAAATTCCGCCCCGTTGAAGCGGGGTATTCGAGCTTGAGCTTGACCTTCTTGTCCGGCCCCACCACGAACACGCTCCGCACGGTCAGCGTGTCGCTGGCATTGGGGTGGATCATGTCATAGAGGCGGGCGATGGAGCCGTCATCGGCAATCAGCGGAAAATTCAGCGCCGAGCCTTGCGTCTCCTCGATGTCCTTGGCCCAGCCCTCATGGTCCTCGATCTTGTCGACCGACAGGCCCAGAACCTTGACGCCGCGCTTTTCAAACTCGGGTTTCAGCTTTGCGGTATAGCCAAGTTCGGTCGTGCAGACCGGGGTATAGTTCTTGGGGTGCGAAAACAGCACCGCCCAGCTTCCATCGATATAATCGTGAAACCGGATTTCCCCTTCAGTCGTCTGCGCCGTGAAATCGGGCGCCGTATCGCCGATCAGAATAGCCATGTGCATGTCTCCTTTTCCGTGCCCGAAAAATCGGGTGATTGGATCAAAAACCGTCTAATTCAATATGGGCCTTAATGCGTTGCCTTGAACCGGGCGCAGGCGAAATGTTTTGCCCATTTGTCCCGGACCGGGGGCAAGGCTTTGCCTTTGGGCCGTTCTGTGACCGATCGAGATTCGGCTCAAGGTGAGTCGAAAATGGTGGTTTTCTGGAACCGGAGCGGAGCGTACCTTTCGGTACGTGAGCACCGGAAGTGCAGAAAACCATCATTTGCAGGCCGCCTTCAGCCGAATAACGGTTGGTCAGCGGTCGATGTGGCCCAGATCGCGCTTTGGATCAATCAGGTCGCGCACTCTTTGCTTGAGCGCCTTGACGTCGGGGAAGCCGCCATCGCGCTTGCGCTCCCAGATCAGAGTGTCTCCGGCGGCAATTGCAAAGATCCCGCCCGTCCCCGGCACCAGCGTCACCCCCGCCAGTTCGGTCCCGAAGGTCGAGAGCAGCTCCTGGGCCATCCAGCCCGAACGCAGCAGCCAGTTGCATTGCGTGCAATAGGTTATGGTTATGGCAGGTTTGCCGGGCTCCATGCTGCCTCATCCTTTCCATGCCAGCCGATGCTGGTATATCTACACTAGGAAAAAAGGGAGACAAGCCAGGTGCCGCCGCGTTCGGAAGCCAGCCGCAACAAGCTCGACGATGCCGCCCGCGCCGGGTGGCTCTATTACGTTGCCGGCAACACTCAGGACGAGATTGCCGCAAAGCTCGGCGTATCGCGCCAGAGCGCCCAGCGGCTCGTCTCGCTGGCCATCTCCGAAAAGCTCATCAAGGTCCGCCTCGATCACCCCATTGCCAATTGCCTTGAACTGGCCGCCAAACTTAAAGACCGTTTCGGCCTGCGCCTTGCCGAAATCGTCCCCTCAGACCCCGGTCACCCCGATACGACCCTTGGTGTTGCCGACGCGACGG